>FCNA01000096.1 GCA_900018345.1 Clostridiales bacterium CHKCI006 | reverse complement strand
CAATTGTTGCAATGAAATATTCGGATTGTCCATAAGTTAAAAAACTAAATCTTTCACTTATAATATAGGCAGGACATACAATCATTGACATCCCTAAATCTGCAATAGACATTAAGTTAACTGCAAAAGCCAAAATAACAATAGCTAAAAGATAAAGAACTTCACTATATATTGTTTTCTTGTTCATCTTTTTCCCTCCTGGTTATATCATAAAAAAATAGATTAAAGAAAACAAAAAAGTTTCCAAATTGGAAACTAATCTTGTAATTCTAATAAAAGAATATCAATTATATATTTGATAATATACTCACTATATTTTTTATCAAGCATTGGAATAGCTATTTGATTTTGACATAATATAACATTCTCATTACATGTTATTAACCATTTATCAACCTTTGATTCTTTGATACGTTTAATAATTCGTTTATTGTCATGGAATGAATATCCATTTGTACTTAATACAATTAAAATATCATTGTCTAAAAAATGATAATCTTTATTAAAATCAGCATCACAGATAATTGTTTGAATATCATATATCTGTAATTCCCTTTGTATATTATAACAAACTGATCTGACATCACCATGAGCATATAAATAAACTTTATTTGCTTTTTTGATGTCTTGTACAAGTTTTTGAATTAATCTTAAATTGGTATGATTGATTGTATATTGAATGTTCTCAATTATATCTCTTGTAAAATGCATTACATTTGTTTCAAAGTTAAATTGTGGATTCATAAATTTCTTTCTTTTTGTCACTAAATCTAAATATTGAATGCATTCATTTTTAAATTCTTCATAATTTTCATAATCTAATCTTCTGATACATTTTGATATTTGTCCTTTTGAAATAAAGCATTCTTTTGAAATATCATCAATGTTTAGATTAGGAATTCTATGAATATTCATTTTAATATAAGAACATAATTCAACTAAAGTTGTATTTGTAGAATGACTATTTAAAATATCATTAACTTTATCTATAATCATATTATCGACTCCATTCATTAATGAATTTATTATAACATGAAATATTCTTAACAACTACAAGTAGCTTAAAATAAAAGTGAATCGTTGTTGTTAAGTGTGAATAAATAAATGTAACCAATCGTGGGATAAAACAAAAAAAAGACGTACTTAAAAACGAGTACCATTTGTTTTAGGAAAACAGATAATTCTATTTAGGAATTTCTTGAGTGACAATGACATCAATTCCTTGTGATTTTAGAAATTCTAACGCTGATTCAACTGTGTATTGGTTCTTCTCTTTCTTTGGCTTTGGATTCTTAAATGATTCGTAATCTGATGGGTTAAACGTTTCCCCGGTCAGAATCATATGATAGATGCATACAAGCATCATTCTAGCTATGGCGATGATGATTGCTTTCTTGTGACCTCTTCTCTTTTTGATCCTCGCATATTTCTGGCTGAAATAACCATTCTTGACTCTGATAGCTGATAACGCACACTGTACTAGTAGTGGCTTGAGATACTGACCTGCTTTGCTGATCCGCACTGATTTTTGCTTTTTGGCACTCTCGTTGTTAGCTGGTGACAGCCCTGCCCAGTTGCATAACTGTTCTGCACTTTCAAACTGAGTCATATCCACACCTATTTCTGAAACGATAAGGATAGCTGACATCATTTGAATGCCATCAATTTCTGTGATATGTAGAAAATCATCAAAATATTTGGAGGCATATTTGATGATTTCGACCTCCGTGGCTTCAATATGCTTGTCAAGCTCTTGCAAATGTAATTGGATCTCATTCATTTTGAAGTGCTGATCAGATTCTATCTTAGCGTTTTTTAAAGAATCAATGATCCTTTCTTTGTTCTTACAGCTACCATGAATAAGCTTTCTGATCTTGTCAAAGTCGATGACTTCTGTGGATAGGACCTCATTCCATGATAGATTGAGCAGTTTTTCCAAAAGGATCTGATACAACTGACGCAATTCCAATATTGGAAACGGTCATTGCGTTTTGATAACGATTGCGTTTGGAAGAGCGCATACAAATCAGTTTATAACGATAACGGCAAAGCTCTCTTAATTTGCGAATATCCTTTTTGGGAATGAATGAAGCTTTAAGCAGATCATGTTTGAAAATATCACAAATCCATTTGGAATCTTTCTTATCTGTTTTTTTTCCCTTTGATTGCTTTGACATATTTAGGATGTACAAGAACAACATTCATTTTCTCCGCTGTTTCAAGGACATTAAAAACAGGGATCCAGTATTTTCCGGTGGATTCCATACAAACTTCAAAACAATCGTGTTCAATTAACCAGTTTTTAAGATTTTCTAGATCAAAATTAAGAGTAGAGAATTCCTTTTGTATGTACTCGGTAACAAGAGTACGAGAGTGTGTAATGCCAATCGTGGCAACGATGAGATTCTTGTGAACATCCAAGCCAGCACAATTAAAACGATGAATCGTAAGCATAAAAAAACTCCTTTCAAAAAAGGAGAAGTGGCATTGACTGTCAGTCCAGATAATTATCATATTGGTTGATAAACAATCTTAAGTGTTCAGGCTCTGAGTCCTACTTGTTTGTGCTTGAAGGACTGACGGCGACTTATAAATATTCAGGATATTCTAAAACAAATAGAATTACCTACTCAACCCCACGTGCTCTGTAGTATACCACCTCTCTTTTATGATACTACAAAAAACGATTGGTGGAAATTATTATTAATGAAATGTTTGTGTCCGATCGACGTAGTCGGGCGGAAATGGAGGTAAATATGAAAAGCTAGGGATCACCAAGTTGGGCGATAAGAAATATCACATGAGATATAGGCTGACCAATAAGCAGAAGACGTTGCTGGAACAGTTAGGTTTGAGCAAGGAGGATTATCAGGATTTTGTAAATAATAAAATCATACCTTCATTCAGTTGATGGTATGATTTTTTTTAGATGTATCATTTTGTTATTAGTTGACGTTATATCATAAAACATAATTGCTACAGCACATACAACAAATTTTTTAAAAAGCAAACATAAAAAAGCTGACTACATCATTGAAATTTGAATTTTTGTACTTTAGACTACCAAAAACTGTAAAACTCCCGCTCCAAAAATAAATGGTTACATTCTTTCATATATAGTATAATAACAATGTTATCGTTCCTCCTCTTGAGAGGAGGTGATATGATGCTATTTGATTTACAAGTAGACTTATAACGACTCGTTTTTTCAAGTGTAAACATAATATTCAATTCTATTCCAGATTTAAACTTTAGAGGTATCTGTAATTGTTGAAGAAAGCATGCCCATTTATATAAAAAAGTTTTCTAAAATCATCTAAAAGTTGAATAAAAATGATATCATATTTCTTTGTGATTGTTATGATGACTTCGTTATAGGATGTAATTATTGTTTATGGAGAGAAAATGGTTAAGTTTATAGGCCGATTTCAAATAAATGAAGCAGAAAATATAAAAAGGTAGGATGGGATTTGACTATTAATGATGGTTTCTATATGTATTTATGATGTGTTTATGCGTAATAGGGAAGTACATTTGCAAATATTCTTAACTTTATTAAACATTTCTTTACCAGTATATCTGTGGTTAAATCGATATTCCTGTTCATTTAAGAATAAGGGCAATTCTCGTCTGGCAAGCCCATGATATTTGTTTTATATGTTGGAGTCTGTTTTATTTTTTATTTCTTTCTCATGCATATGAATAATATGAGCTTTTCTTTTCCCTTCAGGAGTATAATGTGTGATGTTCACAAGCTCTTCATTTTTAATGAGTGCATTGAAAGTTTCAATACCATAAAAATCCATTAAGGCTAATAGCCTCTCAACGGATGGTGTCGTTATGCCTTTTTCATATTCAGAGAGAACAGATACGCTGAAATGAAGCGCTTGTGAGACTTCTTTTAAAGTGAGTCCGCGTTCTAATCTTAATTTTTTTAGTGTTTCACCCACATTGATTGCCATATCCATCAACCCCTTTCAGGCATAGTATAACTTGCATTATTTCGGCGCGGCCGAACTGAGGATAGAATTTCGCTTATACCGTAAAATTTGGTTGATTCTATATTCTTTTGATATGAAAACATGTATAATGATAGATATATAGGATACTGTGTTAAAATCGAATAGGGGTCAAATAGGGCGCTTTTTGAAAAGAAATGTAGAAGGGAAATGTAACTTATGAAAAAAATCATAAAAGCACTTAGTCAAATAGTACTTATAATTGCCCTGATTTCCAGTGTTAGTCCATCTCAATTTGGTTGTTATCAAATTGAGATTCCTGATGAATTAAAAAGGCGTCATTAAACAATTTTTGAAAAAGAAATAAAAATGGGAGGTGGAAAAATGCATATTTTGATTATCGATGATGATGAGATGTTTATTAAAAAGTTTCGGAATGACTTCGATCATCGTTTTGATACGTTATGTGATGATACTAACTATTTTGTTTATACCGAAGGCTTAGATAAGCGTATCTTTGATCACACATATGATCTAGCCTTTTTAGATATTGATTTAAAAACAGTCGATGGTATAGCACTCGCAGAAAAGTTACGTGAAAAAGGAAAGTGTCAGAGCATTATTTTTATATCATCACATTCCTACCTGGTCCATTCATCTCTTATTGTTCATCCATATTTTTTTATTCGCAAAAGTGAATATGAATCAGATCTAAGCATCTTATTTGATCTCCTTCAACGTAGTCTAAAAGAAAAATACTTTGTTCCAATCAAAAGTAACGGTATGACTAAAGTCGTTAATCTCAATTCAATTGTTTATGTTCATGTCGACAATGGATTTTTAAAGATCCATACTTTAGACGAGATACTTGAGACTGATGTTTTACTAAAAAAGTTTGTCGAAGAAACGAATAAGCATGGGATCATACGTGTACATCAGTCCTATGCCATCAATGTGACCTATGTTTTATCTTATACAAGCAAAGAGATTACATTAGCAGGAAATAATGTTATTCCTCTTGGACGTGCCTACAAACAAAGCTTTATTGATCTTTATGCGGAGTATCTCATTCAATGATTATTTTTAATTTCCTGATCAATTTGGTTGAGTCCGTTTTGTTTTCTTTGTTTGTGGGAAAGTATCTGGAAATTGGAAAACTTCAATCATATATTGCCTTTACGACGATACTACAAATACTTTTTTTAAATTTAGCTAACTTTTATCATTATGATGGAATTCTATTAACGATTGGTATCATGGGAATCATGATAGGCTCGACCTGCCTGTGGAAGAAAAAAATGACCTTTGAGTTAGTCTTTGTGGTCCTTCTATACAATACATTTATTTTTATAGCCGCCTTTTTAGGTACGTCTGTAGCTACATTCATTCAGTCGCTTTTCTCTTTGAGTATGGATAGCAACTATGTCATGCGTTGTTTAATGGCAAAGTGTATCCAGTGTATAGGTACATGCCTGGTACTCAAATATAATTACAAGCTAACCCTGAATATGGAACTGAACCAATGGTCATCAGTCATATTTCTCTACTGCTTATTGTTGATTTTAATAGGAAATGAGTTCTATAGTATTATCACTAATCAGTTTACGCTACATAGCACGTTAATATCATTGATGCTGTCGTTTGTAATCGCTGTTATATTTGGATTCATTATTGATAAAATCAATACAATGAATAAAAAGAAGGAAGAATTGTTGAGAATGGAACAAATAGAGATTGCAAATGAAGAAAAGTTATCGATGATGAAGCATATACGGAATGAAATGAGTATTACGGATCATCGCATGTTTTATATGTTCATGCGGGTAGAACAATACCTGGAAGTAGGACAGTATGAGCGAACAAAGTCCCTGATTCACCAATACAAAAATGCCATGATGAAGTATAGACTGGTCATTGATACGAATAATCCCATCTTCGATTGTTTTTACAGTCTTAAGGTAAATGAGATGATATTGAGTGGTCAGAACATCGAAAATATGATTTTGATATCTGAACACAATTTGTACAATGATGTTCATTTCAATCATTTTTTCTCCGATCTACTTGATTTATTTAAGCAGTGCCAAAAATTGATGATCAGCTTGAATGAAATAGGGGAATTACTTATCGTAAAGATCGTCTATCGTGATGGTGAAATCAATGAGGATCGCTTGACCCAGCTGATTCAGAATTATGCACGTTTTATTCAAAACGCAAATATCACTAACCATCAGCAGAATGGCATCAGGCTCAGTATAGGGATTGATGAAAATGAAGACTGAAAAGATAATCATGGATTTAATGGTAAAAAAGGACATCCTTTCAGCTAAGGATGTCCCGGTCTTCCAATACGGAGTATATGTGATTTTATATAACGCTATGATACTTCTCATTGCTCTTCTAATTAGTATTGTATGCCACCAGTTTTATTTTAGTTTAATGGGTTTACTGTTTTTTGGACCTGTTAGGGTGCTTCTAGGAGGATATCATAGTTCAACGAAACTAGGATGTGTTTTCAGTTTTCAAATTGTTTACATTGGTACAATTTATTTTTACATCAGCTTTTATTCTTTGAATCTGCTACTAGTGATATGGCTTATATTTGGAGTTATATCTTTCATCAGGATAAATAAAGAGAGCCAGCCAACCAATCCGGTATTTCTCTTAGTTGTGTTTACTTATTTAGGCTTAACGCTCACTCCAATACGTATTTATATCGGTTATGCGTTATTTTTCAGTGGTGTACTGTATCTTTTAGGCCTAAAAAAGGAAAAAAAGACCTGTAATCAAGACGTATGATTACAGGTTACTTTAGTTTCTTAGTATTTCTTCTGGTTCCAGTTTCGCTAATTGTCTGGCGTTGATGAAATAGCTTAGGCCAAATTGTAATATGAGACTACAAGCAGACCTAAGATCAGTTGATGACAAAGGATCTGCAGGATAGCTTTCGTTGATAATCCATTGACTTTTAGTAAGGCCATGTCTTTCTTCCTCAGTTCGAAATAACGATTCTGCATCAGGGTCATAAAGATCAATAATAACAGGCTTATTACTCCAGAAATCAGATAACGTGTCTGATTGAGTGGGCGATCAATCTCGCTAATGACATCGCCCATTTGGAACTGATCGTTGACAACATAGCCATTTGCTTCTAAATCGGCTTTGAATTCATCAATACGATTCAGATCATCCACAAAGAGACTGTATCCGACTAATGGTGTATCTTTGGTTATCAAGGATAAACTTTCTTCGTCCATATAAATATAGAGACTTTCATTTTCAGAAAAGTTATCTTCATCATAGATGAGAAACTAAGATAGTTAAAATAGAAAGAAGGTCTAGCAAGTACAATGACCGACCAGTGCATATTGAACGCGTAGAATGGTAGATAGCGTGAATCATGAGATACGATGTAGATTAATCAAATGACGAGACCCACAAGTTAAATGAGAAACTAGTCGAAGAAAAGATAAATGCAGACGAATTTCAGAAAAAGTTGGGATAAGTAGAGGTATTTGAACTGATATCTTCATTACCCTATGAGTTTGTTAGCGATTATATACTTTTATATAAGTTAAAAAAGGAGCTTCAATACTATGAATGAAAACTCCTTGACAGTAAGTACACTCAAATTAATTGATGGATAATCGACAGTTTCTAATGATTGTCTATCTTCTTGATTTTAAAATAACTTAAGAAAAGATTAATGATCACCCAGCAGATTAGAAATAGTTTAATAAAAAAGTAAAATTCTATTTCTGCTTTCTGGATATTGGTTAATAATTTAAAATATTCAATTTGTTGAATGGCAATTAGGAAGATGGCACCAATTAAAGAACTGAATATATGAAACCAAAATTTTAAGATAACATTATCTTTCATATTAATTACCAATCGTAGTAGTATAAGCAAGTTCCATCTGTTCTAGAAAAACGACTCTTATAATTAGATAGAGTGCCTGCATTTCGAACAGCAGTTCTTCGTCCATTTTCAGCGTAAACAGTAGATCCACTTATTTGTAGAAGTTGGCTACAACTAACTGTATCAACATCACTTAACATATAATGCGTTTCGTTTCTAATAGGTTGGCCGCTATATTTTTGTGTTACTATATAGTTATACTTCACTAATCTGCCATATCCAACGGCAAAGAAGCCACGATGAGTAGCAGCTTTTCCATCAACTAATTTATCGGATGAACTTGGCCCACTTTTAGTGATTTCTAACGAACCACTTGCACTAGCTGACAAAGTATATCCACGAAAAGTACCACCCAATCCAATAGACCACGAGCACGTTCGTGTTCTTGTTTCACCAACAGGGATAATATCTCCGAATGCGCCCTTTACTGGTCCATATGAAACAACAGTAGTATAAGAAACTAAATTCCAAACTTCTTCATCCATTCGAGTTTGCTTACCGTTATTCATTTGATCGGCATATTCTTCACCAACTCGAATCATATCCTGAGTAACTAAATCATCAGGAATCATAGTGATTTCATTTGTGTCTAACAAATTTTCTGTTGTCGCATGTGCTGAATAAATATTTCTTGAGACTGAATAACAGAAAGGAAGAGAAAAAGCAATTAAAGTTGAAAATATTTTTTTTATTACACTTTTCATAGCATCCTCCAATTCTTAATAAGACCTAACCGAAATTTAAGAACGTAATAAATAGTATTTATGATTAAATGATATAAATTTCGATTCTTATAAACATTTATAAATTTTCATTGCTCGATATTCTTAAGAAGGTTCTTCAACCCCTATTAGATATCATGAGAAAACTAATGTTTTGAGTGCACTTAATTTATTACGCTCTCTCATTAACCGCTTTCATTATATAATGTTATCTTTTTAAAAAGTGAGAAAAGGTGAAATTCAACATAAAAATATAGGTAATCAGCTTGTCAAATGTTTAAAATGCGGAAACAGGCATTTGAGCATCATCTCTTCATGTCCATTCATGGCCAGGTGACTGGCTTTGACCATGGTCTTGGCATCCAGACCGACAAAACTGAGCTCTAGATGATTCGCTTTGGCAAGCATCTGCATGAAAAGACGTTGTGTCCGTCCATTACCTTCGCGAAAGGGGTGCAGCGCATTGATATCGCTATAGAGAGAGATGAGTGCAGGAATTTTTTTATCATCGGGTAGCTGAAAATAATAGTGATTTTGTTTGAGTGAACGAAAAATCTCCTGGGCATAGCTTTCGATATAAGGGGCTAAGCAAAAAAGAGAGCCTTTGGCAATATTGCAGGTACGAATTTCGCCAGCCCAACTGTAGAGGTCCTGAAAAAGAAAATGATGAAGAGTCTTTAAATACGTAAGATCAAACGTCCCTTCGATAGGATCTAAATAAAACTCAAGTAACCTCAGCGAGACGAGTTGACGTTCAGCATCGAAGAGTTCATCTTCGTTTTGTAGATTGAGAAGATTAATGAGGATAGAGGTATCCGGATAGCAGTCATCTTTTGTCTGTGATTGAAGAATAACTGGCTTTTGGTAGTTTTGGATGATGTCGCGACGTACGCATGGAATGATGGCTGGTTGGGCAAGACAATTTTCCAGACAGTTCAGTTCCTTACGAGTGAGTGCCATGTTTTCTAAGGACATCATGGCATTGATTTCTTTTAGCATGCAATCCCTTCTTTCATTTCTATTGTTGCAGGGAAAATCATTGAAAGCAACGTTTATTTTTTGTTTTATCCAGTTATTTGGGCTATAATAAAGATGGGTGATGGATATGGATGATCGTATCTTAAAAAATTATCGACGCTTTTCTAAATACACCTTGAAGTTAGGCTTGGTTCTCTTGGTAGTGGGGATCGTTTTGTTGATATTTGAAGTGACCCGCTGGATCGGTGCGGTCTGTTTAGTCGCCAGTGTTTCGGCGCTGATTCACAGTGAGATTTTGAAAATCATGTCGAAAAATCTAAAATAATGGATAACTGGTTGATTAATCTTGCTGCATGTGATAATATTTTAACACGATAGAGGATGCGATTGATAAAGAGCTATTTTCGTAGGGACGCAACTTGGAAATAGGGAGGGATCGTCGCCGAAAGGGAATCGATTTGCGTGTCGATTTGCCTTGGGCATAGCAAGAACATTGCTATGACTGTCATTACAGATATGGTGATGAAGAGCTATCATTGAAATGAAATATGAGTTGACTCACATTTTATCGCAATGGTATATCCTCTTGCGATTTTTTTAGTATAGGAGGGGCAAGTGTGAAGGTACTCAAATTTGGCGGCAGTTCCGTCGCCACGATTGAGAAGATCCAGTCGATTGCGGCATATTTGAAAGAACGTGCGAAGCAGGAAAAAATGGTGGTTGTTGTTTCAGCCATGGGGAAGACAACGAATCATTTAATTGAATTGGCACATGCAATTAGTGCAAATCCTAACCAGCGTGAACTGGATCGATTATTATCCATTGGCGAGCAGCAGACAATTGCATTATTGGCGATGGCTCTGTGGGAAATTGAAGTTCCTGCGGTTTCCTTAACGGCTTATCAGGTCGGGATCCGAACCACCGGCTATCATACCAAAAGCACGATCAAACAGGTTGAGACAGAGACTTTGTTGGATCAGCTGGATAGCCATGAGGTGGTTATTGTAGCAGGTTTCCAGGGCATCAATTATCTCAATGATATTACGACTTTAGGCCGCGGTGGCTCGGATACAACGGCAGTGGCTTTAGCGGCAGCGCTGGGGTGTGACTGTGAGATCTATACGGATGTTGCCGGCATCTATACGATGGATCCAAGGGTCTATCCACAGGCTAAGAAGATCAAAGAAATCTCTTATTATGAGATGATGGAAATGGCCTCCCTGGGATCAAAAGTCATGGAACCAAGAAGTGTCGAACTAGGCCAGAAATATGGCGTCAAAATTTATGTAGGAAAAACACTGTCAGATGAGGAAGGAACTTATATTATGAATAGTGAGTTGATTTCAGAAGAAAAAGTCATTTCAGCGGCAAGCTTAAATGACAAGATCATTCATGTCAAGCTCTTGCAGGAAGGCCATGAGCCAAGTGTGGTCGCGCATGTCTTTAAGGTCATCAGCGATCATCAGGTCAATGTGGATGTGATTACGCAGCATGTCACACCACTGATGACAGAGGTTGAGTTTACTTGCTCACAGGAAGAAGAAGCGTTTTTGGCTGAAGCCATGAACCAGATCAAGAGCGAACTTCCTGATTTAAAAGTCAGCTTGAATACCCATGTCGCAAAAGTATCAGTGGTGGGGATCGGGATGCGTCACGCTGTCGGTGTGGCCGCCAAGATCTTCCAGATTTTAGAAGAAAATCATATTGAATTTAAACAGGTAGCGACTTCAGAAATCAGTATTTCACTGATTGTCGATCTGGATGATGGCAAAAAGGCTTGCCAGGCTATCTGTGCAGCATTTGATTTATAAAAGAAGGGATGGATAGAGATGTTATTTAAGGGTTTAGCACCTGCTGTCATTGCACCAATGAAAGCAGATGGTTCTTTGGATTTAGACGCTTTTGATCGTTTGATTCATTTCTTAGTGGACAATGGTTCGCAGGCTTTGGTCATTAACGGGACAACGGGGGAATCCCCAACCCTGACAGCCGAAGAAAAAGTGACATTGATCGAACATGCGGTCAAGATTGCCAATCACCGTGTACCGATCATTGCCGGTACAGGAACGAATAATACAGCAGCTTCCATCAAAGCCAGTCAGGAAGCCAAAGCGGCCGGGGCAGATGGCTTGTTGCTGGTGACACCTTATTACAATAAGGCAAGTCAGAAAAGCTTAAAAGCGCATTTCGAAGCGATTGTCAATGCTGTCGAACTGCCGGCTATCTTATATAATGTGCCTGGTCGTACAGGAATGACGATTGCGGTGGATACCTTAGTAGAATTAGCGAAGCATCCATATATTGTTGGTATCAAAGATGCTACCGGGAATACGGCTTACACCATGGAAGTTTTAGCGAAGACGCAGGATCTGGATTTTGTGGTTTACTCTGGTGAAGATGGTTTGATCTTACCAATGTTAGCATCAGGTGTGATGGGTGTCATCTCTGTTATCGGAAATGTCTTCCCAAAAGCCACGCAGCATTTATGTGAATTGATCTTCAATCAGCAGTTAGAAGAGGCAAGAAAGGTTGCTTATGACCTGGCAAAGATGAATCAGCTCTTATTTGCGGATGTGAACCCTATTCCGGTAAAGGCCTGCATGGCCCATTTGGGTTATGGGGATAATGTGTTACGCTTGCCATTAATGAAAGCAGATCAGGCATTGGAAGAAAAATTATATGCCTGCATGGATGAATTAGTAAAGAAGGGATATTAAGATGAAAGTCATTGTTTATGGATTTGGGCAAATGGGTCAGAAGATCGTTGCTCAGTTAAAAAAGGATGGTCATGAGATCATGGCGGTGGTTTCGCCGGTCTTTGAACATGCCATCGACAAGACGATGCTGTCGACTTTATCATTATATGATCAGGTGGCCGATGTCTTGATTGATTTCTCTCATCCGGATAATTTAAAAGATATCTTAGCTTACAGTGAGAAATATCCGCAGGTCAAATTAGTTTTGGCAACGACCGGATATACGGATGAACAATTGGCGAGTATTCAAAAGGCCAGTGAGCATACCGCGATCTTCCAGTCATACAATACATCTTTTGGTGTGTCGATGCTGATGAAGATCTTGCGTCAGGCGGCCAAGGATCTCTATGAAGCAGGCTTCGATATTGAAATTTTAGAAAAACATCATCACCGTAAAATTGATGCGCCTAGCGGTACAGCTAAATTACTGTATCAGGTGATGGAAAATGAGATTCCACAATTACATCCAGTCTATGATCGCTCGACTTTACATCAGAAAAGAGAACACGAGGAAGTGGGCATTCAGGCGATGCGCGGGGGAACTATCTTTGGGGAGCATGAGATCATGTTTGCCGGCCTGGATGAAATTGTTGAAATCAAACATACGGCGCTTTCCAGAGATGTCTTTGTCACAGGTGCGATTGAAGCGGCGAAGGCCTTACTGGAAAAAGAGACAGGCTTATATAACTTAACGAATTTATATTAGTGGAAAGAGGGGGTATTCATGTTTATCCAAACACCATTTGCGACGGTCAATGATCGTCATGAATTATGCGTCGACGGGGTTTCCGTCATGGATTTAAGCAATAAGTACGGAACACCTTTATATATTATGTCAGAGGGACATATACGTTCACAATTTGCCTTACTGAAAGACAAGTTTATTGATCGTTATCCTAATGTTTTACCTTTATATGCAAGTAAGGCCTTTAGCTGTTTAGCGATCTACAAGATTGCCCAGGAATACGGTGTGGGAATCGACTGTGTCTCTGCAGGGGAGCTGTCCATTGCCTTAAAGGCCGGCATGGATCCAACGAAGATTTATTTCCATGGAAATAACAAGCTGCCTAGTGAGATCGAGTATGCGCTGTCCCGTGGCGTCAACCACTTTGTGGTGGATAACTTCTATGAGATTAAAATTGCCAATGAGATTGCCGAGCGCTTAGGTACTAAGGTCTATGCTACGGTACGTGTGGTACCCGGCGTGAAGAGTGGCGGACATGCCTATATTCAGACAGGTGCTAAAGATACGAAATTTGGCTTTTCCAGTCATGATGGCACTTACTTAAAGGCCATTGAACAGATTTTAAAGGCACCGGGAATGGAATTTGAAGGGATTCATTGTCATATTGGTTCACAAATCTTTGAATTAGAGGCTTATACGACAGCGATGACGCATTTTGTGGGCTTCGCTAAAGAAATTAAAGATACGTTGGGTGTGGAAATCAAAAAACTCAATGCCGGTGGAGGTTATGGCATTGCTTATACGCATGAAGATCATCCGCTGGATTTTGAAGTGATTACTTCTGCAATCATGAAGACCATCCAGGAAGGCTTTGCGAAAAACAACATGCGCATGCCAATGGTGCTGATCGAACCCGGCCGCTTTGTGGTTGGCAATGCCGGTATCACCCTTTATACAGTGGGAAGCTATAAAGACATCCCTGGTGTTCGTAAATATGTCAGTGTGGATGGTGGTATGACCGACAATATCCGTTCAGCGCTCTATGATGCCAAATATGAAGCAGTTGTGGCAAACAAGGCGGATCTAGCGGCCGATACACTGGTTACTGTAGCCGGCAAGAACTGCGAAAGCGGCGATATCCTGATTAAGGACATCATGCTGCAGGATCCTCAACCAGGTGACCTCTTAGCTATGTTCTCGACAGGTGCTTATCATTATACGATGTCCTCTAACTATAATCAGTTACCAAAACCAGCTATCGTTTTTACCTATCAGGGAAAGGATCGTTTAGTCGTACGCCGTCAAACCTTTGATGATCTGATTGCCTATGATGTCGAGGAGTAAAGATGAATATCTGTGATTTAAACCTTTTTGAAATGACGGATGATAACGATAGTGAACTGATTGAAACATTGATGCGTGATGCATACGATATCTGTGATTATTATGCACGTAAAGCACAGCCTAATTTAAGGGCAGGCCAGTATATCGAAATCTATGACGATGAAACATTGAAATCCTGGTATTACTTGAATACCGGAGAAGTGGTCACTAGTCTTAAAGAAGCATTTAAACAAACAAAAAGATAAAAACTGAGCAGACTCTCATTGAGCCTGCTCTTTTTCTTTGGCCAGTTCGGCCTCTAAATAGTGGATGTATTGAGTGAAAAGATCGATGGTTTCTTGTTTCGAATAAGCGCATTTCTCAGCTAAGTTCTGCAAATAGTCATAGAAGGCTGAAATCAGACTGGTTTCTTCAATGCTGATGCTGTAGAAGTTGCCTGTCTGTGTCATCGGGGAGATGAAACCGACATTTGGTGAGAAGAGAAAATACATACGGCTTTCTTTGGGCATCGCATCATCATGAATCATCAGCAGGCAGTCATAACGTGCCATAAAGCTGCGCCACTCTTTGAGGGCGTTCAAACGATCTTCGATATCACAGACGATATCGAAACCAAACGGCAGTTCATCACTGATGCCTTCCTTCACAAAGTATTCCAATCCCTGTGGCGTAAACAGCAGTTTGAATTCATTATCATAGAGTTGTTCTCGAAAGGAGTTCGCAAAGTTATAGAAGATCTTCTCAAATTCATCAATATTGAAGAAATCTTCAGGAATGTATTTACGCATATTGAAGATCTTTGGATCAAAGATCAGGGTGATGCATGGCTGAGTAGCATACGAATAACATGGTGTCTGATAGTTCTTATGCAAGATGTCCTGTGTATAACGCCAATAGTCAGTATACTGGATCAATTTGGTCAGGGGCTGTGTCTCTTTTAAATAACGATTGAAAATCGTCTGATAAGATTGAATGATTTCCTGATTCTTAAACAGAATACCATTTTGACAGTCTCTAGTGAATGTGAAGACAAAGTCCTGCGTAATCATCACATTTTCATAGAAAGACATCTGGTTTTCCTTTGTCATGATGTGATTGTAGTAACAGTAAGGGACATAGTTATCACCGTATAAAAGCAGGGGCATGACATGAGAAAAGTAGTCTAGATTATAAATCAAATGATTGGCATTCATCGATTCAGTGTTATCAAGACAGAAAAGATGTTCAATGTGTGCTTTTCGATTCTTAAAAATAAAATGATTCAGACCGGACATGATGAACTGGTGATCTGGCTGTACGCATATCTTGAGCAGCGGATGTTCTCGGCTCATCTCCAGATTCAAGACCTGGCTGATCGTAAGATTGACATTGTAATCCCCGATCACGTTAAAAAAGTCAGGAAAATCTTTGACCGATTGATAACGGGGCGTAGATTCCAATATTTCAGGTGTGTCATTGTACATACTGGTGATGGATTCTTTTAAAAACAGCTTGATATGTTTGCGCCTAAAATAAGTATAAGCACCTAAGATCGTTATTTCATAATCCTGCCACATCTGATCCACTTCTTTTTGAGATAATCGCAAATAGGCAATCATCTTTTCAACGATGTGGCGGTTAGAAGGGTTTCTTTTACCTTTGACAATTTTGTAGAAAGTGGAACGGTCAATGTCCACATAATTGATCATATCGTTGATTTTGATCTTTTTCTCTTTGATAAAATTGGATAAAGTGTCTGAAAATGTAGTCATAGTAAACCTCCGTTTGGCATATCTAGCCAAATTATATCATTGTGTTTGACCAAAAGGAAATACACAAATTGAGAAAATATTGTCCACAAAGTTGCCACTTCTAGACTTTTATGGGATGGAAAGATACAATTTGTTTAGTTACAGCAAACATAATAAAGAGGTGGTAAAGAGATGACAGAGAAAAGAAAACAGCTCATTGCCTTGATCTTGATTGCGGTGATCGTGCTCGGCTCTCTAGGAAGTTATGTAGTGATGCACTATGTTAATGGTCAGGCTGACCCCGATCAGGTAGAAGCTGTTTATCAGTCTACAAAGAACGCACATGTTGTGGAAGATGCAGATCCCTATTTAACGCAGGTTGACTTTGCATCTTTACAGAAAGTGAATTCTGATATCTATGCATGGATCAAAGTGCCGGGCACTGATGTGGATTATCCTGTTCTTCAGAGTACAACAGAAGATGACGATTACTATCTCCATACAACGATGGATAAAAAGCATGGACTGCCAGGTTCAATTTATACAGAAAAATATAATGCCCAGGATTTTACTGATCCGGTAACGATCATCTATGGTCACAATATGAAAAATGGCACGATGTTTACGAGTTTGCATCGATATGAAGAACAGAGCTTCTTTGATGAGCATCCCTATATTTATATCTATCTTCCTCATGCCGTTTATAAATATGCAATCTTTTCAGCTGTGACGTTCGACGATCGGTATATTCTGGGGAATTATAACTTTTTAGATCCTGATGATTTTAATTCTTATATCAGTGAGATCAGTGACAGTGCTTTAGGATTTGTACGGGACGATTTGAGTGTTATGCCTGGCAATCAGGTGATTACACTCTCTACTTGTTTATCCAATGCGCCAGATAAAAGATATCTTGTCAATGCTGTTTTAATTGAGACTTATCAATAAGGTATTAAAGTCCCGGATGACTTTAATATAGATCACACAAGAAGAGGAGGACAAAGAAATGAATCTATTGAAAAAAGCCGTAGCTATTCTTGCCAGTGCAGGTATGTGTCTGACTGTGATGACAAGCGTTTTTGCGGCTGGAACTGTTAGTGGTAGCGATGCGGGAGTTTCTCAAAGTGAGCCGTCTTCAGGTGGTGGGTATGTGGATACGACCTCTCCGGTTGTACGCCCTAGTTCACCCATTGTGACCCCTAGTGAACCAGACGAAGAAGATCCTATTGCCATCGATACATTGCTTTCTGGTCAGGCGACCCCTACAACGGTTTCACCAGTCAGTGAACCAGTTAAGGATGTTTTAGAAGATAAAACACAATTGGCACAAATCGTGGAGGAAGCGGGATACGCAGTAGGCGATGATTATGACTTCGTTGTATTAGCTTCTGGAGACTATAGCACCATCGATCCAAATCATGAAGGTAAAATTACGCTTGGCTATGTCATTGTCGACAAGACAGTTGAACCTGGTGACAAAGTTTATGCCTTACATCAATTGCATAACGGAACATGGGAAGTAATCGAAGCAGTTGTTCAGGATGGTAATGTCGTGATTGTTGAGCTGGAGTCATTATCACCAGTTGCCATTGTTAAGATTATGTCCAATGGTGATGTTGTCGCTCTTCCAAAAGTAGAAGTTGATAACTCAGATACAGAAGAAACAGAGAAAGAAGAAAAACCTGCTGAAGAAGAGAAAACAGAAACAACGGTTGTTAATACGGAAAAGAAATCACCTAAGACAGGTGAATAAAAGATTTAACATTGTGTGATTGAATACCTGTATTCTATCTGGATACAGGTATTTCCAGAAAAAGGGGCGAATAAGATGCATCAATCTGAGATGTTATCCAAACGAGTGAAACAAGTGATTCAGTTCCTGTTAATCAGTCTTATGCTGTTTTATCCGTGGATTGTTTATTTTCATTTGGATCGACCGGCTGAATGGGCAAAACCATATTACGGTGAACAAGTGTTAGACTATTTTGTGTACAATCGCGAATTGATCTTGCTTGGTATAAGTATGGTTATCATTATCTTGATGCTGCTTGATTGGGCCTGGGGAATTCCTAAGCCATGTGCGAAAAAAACCAAATGGCTGTTAGGTCTTTTGGTTGCTTACGGATTGCTTAGCTTTCTATCCTGTTTCTTTTCTGAATACAAATCGATCAGTTGGCTTGGATTGTATCAGGAAAGAGAGGGGTTTTACGCCATTATCTGTTATCTGATCTTGTTTTGGGCTGCTTTTAAGTATTTTGACCAAAATGATTTGTCAAGAATCGCCATTGTCATCGTCATTCTTGGTTTGATACTTGGCCTGGCAGGTACACTAGAACATTTTTGTGGCTCCCTACTTGAACATGTTTGGTTTGTCCAGTTGTTGACACCCACAAAGTATGCAGAATTAGGCGGAAGCTTTATGAGTCCTTTTGGGGCCAGACCATATCTAGGGTTTGGTAATCCCAATATCCTGGCAGCCATGTGCCTGATCTTATTACCACCATTATTGGCATGTGGTTACTATTGGAATGGGTGGAAAAAATACGTGAGCTGGACTTCCTCATTTTTGCTTGGATTTACCTGTTATGCAACAGGTTCAACAGGAGCCATCTATATCTTAATGGTTATTTTGATCATCATGATAGGATTCACTCACCACAAAAAGAAACTCATTGGTCAAGTTGGGTATATTGGCATGGGTTTTGGACTCCTGATATGTCTAAGCATCTTTTTAAGGCCCAATCAACTTTATTCTCCTTTAGTTAATTCCCATTATACATCGAGTCAACAGGTTGTTCATCTTGATTCGATACAATTGACATCAAATACTTTGGATGTTAAGGGGGAAGGAGTTGACTTGCTGATCACCTGGAATCAAGAAAAAGGTTTTGTGATAGAGAACACAGACCTTGCTTATACCCGGAATGGAGAGGTCTATTTGATCCCCGTCAATAAAACACGATCCATTCAGCTGACCATGGGTGATCAGCAGCTTTATTTAGATTTAGGTTATGAGAGCCCGCTTCGTTTTACCGTTCAGAATGATAAGGTCTATTACGTTGGACTCTATGGATATTTGTATGAGAATATCCCGCAGCCGGAAGTCAAAGGGATGGAGAATATTTATTCTATTTTAACCGGCCGAGGTTACACATGGATTCAATCCTTACCTCGTTTGTCAAAATGCCTTTTATTAGGACAAGGCATCGGTTCTTTCCCCTTTGAATTTAAACAAAATGAGGTTGTCGGACTGTTAAAGACGCATGGCAGTGCGAATTTAATGGTGGAAAAAGCTCACAACTGGTATTTACAGGTAGCTTTAAATACCGGAATTCCCTCATTAATGATCTTGTTCTGTCTGTTTGGATGGCCGTTTTGGCAATTAGCCAGGCATTATCAACAGCTTCCTGTTCTCTTGATTGGCATTAGCGTAAGCTTGCTGGCTTATGCTGCTTATGGTTTGATCAATGACAGCAGTGTGATGGTTAGTCCTTATTTCTGGATATGGCTCGGGCTTGCCTATAAACTTTATGTGATACGATCCAGTTCTGTGTAGGAATTGGATTTTTATTTTTGTTGTATTGTAACTATTGACATTACATCAAAATCGAGTATAATGGTAAATGTAATAAGAAAAGTTACAACAAAGGAGGAAATGAAAGATGAGATTAGCTGTTGTATGTGCCAATGGACGTGTTGGTCAATTAGTGGTGAAAGAAGCTGTGGAAAGAGGATTGGATGTCACGGCTGTTATTCGTGAAGATGAAAACAAAACAGTCACATCCCAGGTCATTAAAAAAGATCTTTTTGATCTGACTAAAGAAGATCTAGCCGGATTTGATGTGGTAGTTGATGCGTTTGGCGCTTGGCAGGAAGAAGATCTGTATCAGCATGGGACTTCTTTGAAACACTTATGCGATCTCTTATCTGGAACCAATGTGCGTTTATGTATTGTCGGCGGAGCAGGAAGCTTATATGTCAATCAAGAACATACGGCTCAGGTCAAGGATGGTGCGGATTTCCCGGAAATCTTTAAGCCATTAGCCAACGCAATGGGGAAGGCATTAGATGAATTGAGAGAACGCAAAGATGTGAAGTGGATCTATATCAGTCCAGCCGGCGATTTCCAGGCCGATGGCGACAGAACGGGGGCTTATATCCAGGCAGGAGAAGAGTTGATCTTAAATGCCAAAGGCGAAAGTATTATTTCTTATGCAGACTATGCGATTGCAATGGTGGATGAGATCGTCAGTGGCAATCACATTCAGCAAAGAATCAGTGTGGTTCGAAAATAAGGATCGAGACAAGGGGCATTGTCCCCTTTTTTTCGTAACAAGTCATTTACAAAGGACAGTAAGAGGAGTAAAGACTGATTCATCTATGTATCGAGATGTAAAGAAATGATGGTGCTTATCATAGAGGGGACATTCATCTAATGTATAAAGTGTATCGAAGTGAAAAAAGGAGCAGACACACTCTTGTCTTGTTTCAGAAGCTGAAAAAATATTCGCAATCCTTGTAAACCTTTTCAAAATGAGATACAATATAGATGAAATTTATAGAGAAGGGACGCGTTTAAAATGAAAAGATTATTAAGCTGTCAAGCTAGCGAAATTTTAGCAATGAACGGGCAAGAACTAAAACAGGCTATCTTAGCAAGTGAAGGTCGTACCATCCTAACGGAAACAACGGTAATGAATGGTTGCTTATTAGGAAGTGTAACGAATGCCGAGGTTGCATCTGCTTTTGGTTCTGATATGATTTTATTAAATGGATTCGATTGCTTTAATCCTGTGATTCCTGGTTTACCAGAAACAGATGAACCAATCAAATTATTAAGAGAATTATCTGGTCGTCCAATTGGTGCCAACCTTGAACCAGTTGATGACAATGTTGAAATGATGAGTGATAAAGTTGAAATTGCGGAAGGACGTAAAGCGACAGTCGCTACATTTAAAGAAGCAGAAAAGTTAGGTTTACAGTTTATCTGCTTAACAGGTAACCCTGGTACAGGTGTTACAAACAAGATGATTACTAAAGCCATTCGTGAAGCAAAAGAAAATTACTCCGGTTTAATTATTGCTGGTAAGATGCATGCTGCTGGTGTTGATGAACCTGTTGTAGATATTCCGACTATCAAAGAATTCATTGCTGCTGGTGCAGATGTTATCTTGATGCCTGCAGCTGGTACTGTTCCTGGTCTGCAGGAAAGTGAAATCACTGAAGCTTGCAAGATCATTAAAGATGCCGGATGCTTATCTTTAACTGCAATCGGTACAAGCCAGGAAACTTCCGACAAAGCTACTATCCGTGAATTAGCCTTATCTGCAAAACGTTCAGGTGTTGATATTCAGCATATCGGTGATGCCGGATGGGGTGGACTTGCTTTACCAGAAAACATCATGGAAATGTCTATTGTAATCCGTGGTGTACGTCATACTTACTTCAAAATGGCACAATCTGCTAAACGTTAATTGAAAAACAAAGGTCTAGATCTGATCAATCTGGACCTTTTTATGTGTTAAGAAATGGACTTTGCTGAAGATTGCTTATATAGTAACGATTATAAAAATCAGAAGCAAATCAGATAAAACACGATAAGTATCCCAGGCTAAAAAGATTATAGTCATTTATGCCTTGATGTATTTTTGTTTTAAATAAGAAACATCGGACGAGCCATGTATCTTGCAAGAAGGTCTTCCGATGTTTTTTATTGGATATTTATTTTTTCAATAGAGATATTGCATGGCACTGTTTTTGAATACTACCATTCTTATAAAAATTCCTGAATTTCTTTTTCCATGAATCCTTGTTCTGTTAAGACCATCATAGATGTAAAGCCACAATCCTGAATCAATTTTAAGGCTTCCTGATAATAACAATCTAACATTTCTTTTTGGTGACAGTCACTATTTAGACAGATCTTTCCACCATGATCATGAATATATTTTAATAGTAGATGATGTGGATAAGGGGTTTGCCTTTGTCCTCTGGCAATTGCACCTGTGTTCACCTCGAAAATTTTCTTATGCTCAATCAGCATATCGATGCATTCATATGCTAATTGCAGATATTCCTGATCATCAAAAGAAATAAACGCTTCATTTTCATTAAATTTTGTAAGTAGATCGATATGTCCAACGATATCCACTTCACTTCTATTCGCAATCTTTTTGACTTCGTTATAATAACTTTTAGCGTAACTTAAAAAATCTCCAAAATAAGCCACTAGCTGATGCGTGATTTCCTGACTTTGATCTACCGCTAAATACTGATTACCTGCTTTGACAAAATGAACACTTCCAATAATATAGTCATATGGGTGATGTTTTTTGAAGCGTTGTCCCAAAATATCCTCTTCAATTCCTAAAAAAATATGTATCTGATCTTTATATTTTTCTTTAACTGCAAGGACATCCTGAATATATTTTTGAGTATTTGCTTCAGTCATAGAGTAATCATCTATTTCTCGACAATTCCCATGTCCTGAAAAACCTAAAACAGTAAATTCTTTTTGAATGGCTTCCAAAGTCATTTCTTCAATGCTATTCTTCCCATCACAATACAGAGAATGCGTATGTAAATTTTGTTTTATCATATTTGATCAACCCTTTTCTATTATAATTCATTTTTTATTTCATTGATAGTCTTAAAAGGTAATCTTGATGACTGCTTTAGGATGGATAATGGTGCCACAGCCGCGACACATATGATGCTCATTGGTGTTTGAAAAAAGAAGAGTGTAAGATAATGCTCCTTGAAGAAGGCATCGCTCATTTTAGCTAATTTGAACTATTTCACTAAACCAAAAAGAGCTCTTCCCCGTTTTGAGGAAGGGCTCTTTTTTGACCAAGGAAAGGATATTCTTAGTTTTATTGTCCCGAATTTCGCAGAATAAGGAATTCTACGAAAAAATGGAAACATGGGAGAAAATGATGATTGACCACTTCACCAATTTCTAGTTGATGAAGAAAGAATACTTCTTCACTACTAGTATTGTCGCTTTTTTGATGAATATAAACATTAAAAATCATGCAGGTAGACATGTTTCCATATAGGCTCGTAAAGAAAGGAGGTTCTCATTTAGCCTGATGGGAGAGGAAAATGAAAAAAGGCTTTTTATTCGTGTTGGTCCTGGCGTTAGTTTCAGGAATGTGCCTGAGCTTTATGCCAACACCGGCATTAGCGACAGACACAGATGATCAAACCACGGCATCTGTGGCTACAGGAAATACTACAGACAAAGAGTATGAGTTGGTTAATGGTGTTAATATCCTCAAAGAGGGACAAGATGAATTAACGTTCAATATTAAGGATGGTCAAGCGTTAATGATTTCTGGACAAGAGGTTACAGACCCACTCGTATTTAAAAATTGTACGTTCAATTTGTCCGGAGGAACAGTTAAAATCTCCGATAATCAGGATGGTATTTCTTACAATAATGGCGAAGTTGTTACAAAGTTATGGATTGGTGGAAATGTTCAGTTTGAAAACTGTCGATTTATAACAGCGGATGGTGCAACAAAAACAACTGCAGCTGGATATGATGCGGCAATCTATTTCTTTGGCGGAGATATTCAGTTAAAAGACTGTGATCTGAATGCGACGGGATATAACGGACAGTTCTTAGGTTTATATGGCAGAACAGGCGCTGTGACATTCGATCATTGCCATATCAGTACACTCAACAATAAGAATGGTTGGAGCTATGCGATGTATGGTGGATCAGTACTGAAATTAACGAATCAGTCGACAATGACGGCCAAAGGAATGTCCACGGATAGCGGAAATATTAATGCATTTTACAGCGGTGATAACAGAACGGGTTATGATGCGATCTTTGTGGAAGATTCCACAATTGATTTTAGTGATAACCAGGCCGGTGGATTTGCCATTAATAATGTGAATATCCACGTTGATAACTCAACAATTAAAGTCAACAATAACCTCGGTAATGCGTGCAATAGCGGTTATTGGATGGTCAATGATTCGACGATTCAAATGAATGGAAACCGTGGTGGACATGCTCTGTCTTGTATCGGTTTTGAAATGACGGATTCTACTTTAGAAGTGCTGCATAACGGCTATGCCGGTGTTTACATTCAGTCCAGGGATTCATCTTTGACAAATGGTAAAGTCGATATTCGCTGCAATGGTGAAAGATTATTAAGTTACAGTGCCGGTGATGTATGGCTAAATGGTCACACCTTAACGGTATCAGGCACAACGACTTCTAATGGTCACGAGGGCGCCTTGTGGTTAGGCGGCGTGGGCAGAACAGGAAGTGTTGTTACAACTGGTAATGCGCAGGTTGTCGCCTATGATTTAAACGCTAATGCAGCGGATAACCTGAAGAGTAATACGTCACCTGTTTTAACGAATGCGAATATTGCACTCGATAATGAAACAGATGAACATACTTTGTTCTTAAATCCATTTATGGAAACAGGATATGCAAGAGGCAATGCAGAAACTTCAGCAAGCAATAATGATGCTGACTTGTTTGAAGATGATCGCGTGACAGACCGCAATGATATGATCGGAGCAGAAAATGCGAAAATCGGTGTCTTGACGACAGCGCAATTAGGTCATCATATTTATGACTTTGCCAAAGGTGAAGTTGTTTCAACGGCAACGCAGAATGCGTATGGTGTTTTACGCTATCAGTGTACAGAATGTGCGCAATACATCGATCACACAGCTGATCATTCTAACAGTTTCGACTGTGAAGGAACGTATATTTATGCACCATTAGTAAGCTTCAATTTTGACAAGAACACAGAAGATGAAGTAACCAATATGCCTGCAAACCAGACAGAGATCATCTATGGTAATCAGGCTTCTGAAGGCGAGGCTCCTGAAAGAGAAGGATATCAGTTTATCGGCTGGTATGTGGATCCTGAAGGAACAGAAGCATTTGATTTTACGTCTTCTTTAACGACTCCTTTGACAACCGTATATGCTAAGTGGGTTCCACAGACGACTTATGTTGTTGAGCATCAGTATTATACAAGTACGAATGGTGGGGAATATGTGCTTGACGGAAGCTACACCACAGATGCGGTTTATGGGAATATTGGTGATACCATTTCAGCTAGCACGATTGAACAGTTACCTGTTTACAACGATGTAACATATACTTTTGATCATGCATCAGAAGATATCGTGTTAGTGGAAGATGCAGCACAGAATAAAATCATTCTGGTTTATCACAGAGATGTAACGGTGGATATTGACGTGGATCCAGAAGAGCCTATGACTCCTGACGAGCCAACCACTCCTGAAGAACCGGAAGAAACAGATCCTGTTCAAACAGGAGATCAAACACCGATGATGATGCTTGCTTTAGGTTTAACGATTTCAGCTTTAGGTATAGCTGTCTCGGTAAAGAAAAGAATTTCTTAAAATATAAAGAAGGAGGATATTCCCAATGATGAAAAAAGTTCTGTCATTGTGCGTTTCTGCTTTGATGATGTTTTCATTAGTAGGAACTGCGGGTGCAACAGGAACAGATGCTTCAACAGCAAATAAAGCAGTTGACATTGACAAAACAGCGACTGAATTAAATGAAAATGATCAGTCTACGGTGACATTGAAAATTGGTGCTGATGAAGATCAGGCTAAGGTTGCTGTTATGTTTTTAATCGATAAATCAACGAGTCAGGGTATGCGCGATGAAGCTGCTGGCATGCTTGATGAATTAAAGACAAAAATGAATACAGATATTCTGTATAATGTTGTTATTTTTTCTGGAACGGCGACATCAACTGGATGGACAGATGTACACGATGATGCTTCTTTAACTGACACTAAAGAGAACTTCGTTAATAAAGAAACAACTTCAGGAACTAACTTGGATGCAGGGATTGAAGAAGCTACAGCTCAAATGAGTGTATTACCAGAAGAATACAAAGAAGCTTCTAAATATTTAGTAACATTAAGTGATGGAATTACATATGTTTGGACTGAAGACGGTACTGTAAAATGTGTACCAATCGAGGGATTAGGTGCCAATGGACTAGTAGAGACAACAGCTCAAAATGGTACTGATACATGGACCATGATGTATGGGTACGGAACCTCTATTGAAGATATTTATGGAGACATGAATACTTTCATGAATCAAATCGAAGGCAAGATACAAGAAACACGAAATGGAAAACATGTGCAAGACTATTATGGTGAAAATAACCTGTCTAATCCAATCTCAACTTATATTTATGATGATGAGAAAAACGATGCAGTTGCTGCGCAATATGCAACAGGTATGGAAATTGCTATGTATGATTCAGTGCTTGGTTATCAGAACTTGATGACTATGTTTGATTATACTTATGCTTATGCAGTTCCAGAATTATCAAATGGTGAAGATAACACTTCCAACTGGAGTAATTTCCCTTGGGGAAAAGAATTAATGGTACATCTGCAATCTCTTAGTACAAACAAAGACGAGCCTGTAGATGTTTCTAACGCAGATGCTCAAAAGATCTTTGCTAGTATTCAGGACGAAATTCTTTACACTATTCAGAGCGGTACAGTGACCGATGTAATGGGAGCTGACTTTGATTTTGCCGGTGTGGATACTTTAACGTTAACCGTTGGTGGTGTTGAAGTAGAAGGTACGATCGATGGTAATACAGTTACATTCGGTGACAACTATGTCGTGACTTATGATCCTGAAACGGATACATTAACTTGGGAAATCAATACACCTGTTGAAGAAGGCGCACCTTTAGCTTTATCTTATGTAGTTGATTTAGTTAATAAGAGCACAGAACCAGGCGAATACACAGTGCCTACTAACGAAAGTGCTGAATTAGACTATGCGACTTCTTCAGGTGAAACTGGAACAGAAACTTTCCCAGTACCAGAAGTGACTTATACGGTAGAAAAACCTGAGGAGCCAACGACTCCTGAGGAACCAACAACACTAGAGGAGCCAACAACTCCTGAAGAACCTACAACACCAGAGGAACCAACGACTCCTGAAGAGCCAACAACACCAGAAGAACCAGCAGATGAGGTTGTCCAGACAGGTGATTCAGTGAATACAATGATGTATGTCGCTGTTGCCGGTATGGCTGTTGTCGCTATCGGAATTGTTGTTGCTTATCGAAAGAGAGCAGAATTACTGCATAAATAAAAACGGTAAAGGATAGAATGAAGTGTTTCTATCCTTTTACCAAAGGGGTGAGATGATGTTTGTAAAAGTTGTACAGAATAATAAGGGGAAAAAGGGAACGTATTATTGTTCACTGGTAGAGTCATATCGTTCTGAAGGGAAAGTCAAACATCGCACGATCCGAAGCTTTGGCTTATTGACGGAGGAGCAAATCCCCTATTTGAAGGCGATGTATGCGAAAAACAAACCTCGTCTAGTTTATGATGATACGACTTCAGATTAACTATATGACAAAAAACAAAGAGCGGCAGCGCAAGAGTGGGACTTATGTCCTTTGAGCGTGACTGCTCTTTTTTGTCTTCATGAGTCGATCCATTGTGATTTAATGAGATATTTCATCTCCTGCATATCTTCTTTTGACAGATCTCGATGTTTAGATTCTAAAATACAATGTATCATCAAAATTGATTCTCTTTTATACAGGCACAATCATAGAGATGAAAAAAGCGACATTCATAATATGCTTAAGAGTAAAACAGGTGCTTGATTGAAAGAAAAATGGAAAGCGATGGGAAAAATGATATATTTCAACTGAATTGATCAGAAAAGAAGGAATCGCTTATTTTTACCATTTTGTTGCCGATCCTCATGATCTTTTATATCAGGAAGTGCCAGATGTGGCTAAAGCCAAAAATTGGTATTTGACGGAATCGATACGAGGAGATCTCTTTCTCTCACATAAAGAAGGACCGGGTAATTTTGTTGCGTATTCTGATGTTGAAAAGAGAGCCGAACTAGTCCATCGTCAAAAAGATTATCTATGAAAACGATATGTAAGGAAGCGCATGTCCAATATCAAATCTATGGTGGGGCGCCCTCTCAACAATTTCTCACTTTATCCGATGCGGATTTAGACGATATTCTTCGTAAAATCATGTTGCGAAAATGTTTTAGGCAAATGTATTGACTGCAGTATTATCTTGAACAGTGTCCTAGGATTGTCCCTTTTGGGTTTCTTCCCTTTTTGGATAGCTAGTCTTTTCGAATAGGAGGGCATATCAGCAGGCGGATCATGGATAAGGATGCATAATCGTCTATGGCAAAAAGAATAGTTTCTCAGTTAAAGAGGAATCTTTTTTGCATATTTTGAAAACGATTGCAATGTTTGTTTTTATTTTGCAAGAAATATGCTAAAATAAAATCATAAGGAAAAGGAGCTAACTATATAAAAGTCAAGAGATTTCGATGAAAAAGTATGAAAATGGAAATCAAGCAATAAGTTAGCTAAAAAAGAATCAAGAACATTGACATTGTGAGTATTTGTATAAAATTAAGGTG
>FCNA01000068.1 GCA_900018345.1 Clostridiales bacterium CHKCI006 | reverse complement strand
TATGATCGATACAGCCAAATAAAAGATGGCACATTATGCAGTTGAATACGGCATAACGCGCCATCCATTGGCTTTTTTATTTTGCAGTTTTTCTTTATTTTTCCCTGATATAAAGTGCGGTTCAACAGTCAGGACATTATGCGTATCTTCCTTTGTGCCATTATCTTTAATGTGACGATCAATCCCCTGCGTTCAGTTATTTTACCTTATTTGATCCATCACTTTGAGTTAGGGGTCACGCGTTTATCCTTATTGAACGCATCAATGACAGTGGGTTCTATTTTCTGTTCTGCTTATCTGGTCAAAAAGAATCATGTGTCTTTGGAAAAGTTTGGTCAGTTTTTCCTGCTACCTGGTTTGTTTCATCCTCTTGATGCTCGATTATCAGCTGTTTTTTAGTGGGTATGTCTCGTCCTGGTTATTTCTTGGAATACTGATGGTGACGATGTTGGGCGTTGGAATCATGTCACCCTTATTCAACATTCCTTTCAATGCGCATTTGCAGGCTACCGTAGATGATCAGATGATGGGACGTGTATATGCTTATTTCAATGTCGTCAGTCACAGTCTGACACCAGCGGCTTTGATGGTCAGCGGACTATTATCTGAATGGAATTTGTTAGGACTCTGTATGTTATTGACGATTCTAGTTTTGATAGGTCTGGTGATGAATAGGAAGGCATAGATGAAAGTAGTTAAAATGACGCGCTTGTTATAAGTCGTCTGTATCACGCTTTTGAGAAAAAAGTAAATGCTTATGATGGAGAATGATCGGATGATCCGAGCATCATTATTGATAAAATTCTAAACCGGTTGAAACCATCATTGTTATCTATATGTTATTTTTATCCGGTTGACGTATCATTCAAACAAAATAACGGGTCTTTTTAAAAAAATGCCAAAAAATATGGTTATTTTGAAAGCGCTTTGTTATAATGGAATAAAGGGAAGCAACCATATGTATGAAGATCTAATTTGGAACCAACTAAAGATTATTTTACAGGTGGTGAGTTAATGATGTTAGCGGGATTATCATATACAAGTCAATATGTGATCATTATTTTCAGTGAGATCATTGCTATCTTGATCTGCTGCAATGGCTCTCTTTCAACGAAACGAACGACGAGCTTGTTTCGCATGTGTGTCTCTGCTTTATTTTTCATTCCATTCTTTTATTTCCATCAGTTGGAATGGTCGCTTCCGTTACATTTTTTAGAGTGGTCCTTAGCGTTGGTCTATATCCT
Organism: Clostridiales bacterium CHKCI006; assembly: GCA_900018345.1. Classification (GTDB taxonomy): domain Bacteria; phylum Bacillota_I; class Bacilli_A; order Erysipelotrichales; family Coprobacillaceae; genus Fimiplasma; species Fimiplasma intestinipullorum. The sequence continues at coordinate 49,273 of FCNA01000068.1, read as the reverse complement.
GATCTATTTCTCTTGTGCACTTCGAAAATTACCAAGGTCAATAGAAAGCGGAGATTAAAGGGAGAGATGTGCAGGAAATCTTCTGGTACATGAATCAAAATTTTAAAATGGACTAGTGTATGTGTCGGCTTATTTGTTGTTAGTTTTGCTGAACAAATCATTGTGTTTTTGGTGAATACAGTTTATCAAATCGGAACGGGACAATCCGCTTTATTGGAACATGATGGGATCTAGAGATAATCAAGATACAAAGTCGCATCCTCTTAGTTGTCCTGCTTGGCATCTATTATGAGATAAGAAAGTGTAAATGAATTTCAATGAGGCATTTCTTGGGTAGAATGGAGGGAGAAGTGTGAAAATAAAATTTGTTATTAATCGAACAAAATATTGATATTGCAGATATTACTTATGATAAAAACAAATTTGTTAGTATTATTCTAAAATCGCTTAGGATAATAATAAATTTGAATTTTGATTAAATATTTGTGTCCGATCGACGTAGTCGGGCGGAAATGGAGGTAAAAATGAAGAAAAAATGGTTGATGCTGATATGTGCGTGTTTACTGTTTGGGGCTTGTTCGAATGGCCCTGCTGAAGCAGAAGGATCTGTTCCGCAAGCTACAGCGATCACTTTTACGAATCAGGAGGAACAAATTGCCAGACTGACCTTTAGCGAGATCATCGGCATTGAGTTTCAAAACTATACACAGGGATCTGTATTTATCTGGGCCATCGATGATAACAAAGTGGCACAGGAGTATCTGTCCCCTTTCTATATTACCGAAGAAGATCAGGTGACCAAGATACTGGTCGGATTTAGCGGTTCGGATGCAAACTATATGACTTATGATGTGACGACGGAGATCTTCCGTCAGGCAGACACAGGACCTTATGTTGCATCTCTGGAAACCGTTGAAGCAGCCCAGGTCTGGGGCGAAGAGGGAAATGCTTTTTACCATTTGTATCAGCCAGAAAGGGTTGTATTAGAGGGCAAGTACCAGGTATTGGCTGTTTTTTGGCAAGCACAAGTCGCCCGTTTTATCGATGAAGCGAGTGTTTTTACGATCAACCCTGAAGAAAGTTTGACCGATTTCTTTACCCGGGTGAGTGACAACACTGACTTTGCTTATGTCATCATGACGGAGATTGGCGCGACGTTTTAATCTCCTTTCGCAAGCATCCTGTCAGAAAATGAACTCATGATTGGTTGATGCGCTATATGTGTGGAGAACGATGGGAGGGAGAAGCATGAAGAAAAAATTATTGATGCTGATGTGTGCCAGCTTGCTGTTAGGGGCCTGTTCAACCAGCACACCTGAAAATCAAGAGGCTGTGACAGATGAACCTCAGGCGGTGGCATTGACTTTTACGGAACAGGAACAGGAGATAGCCAGGATGTCTTCGACTGAACTAGTCGGTATCGAGTTTCAGAATTATAATCAAGGATCTGTTTTTGTCTGGGCAATTGATGAAGGCAGGGTGGTCCAGGAGTATCTAATCCCACAGTATCTCTCCGAAGCAAACCCGATGAATAAAATGCTTGTGGGATTGCATCTTCATCAGGCAGATATCGGAATCTGTGATGTATCCACAGCGCTTTATAACGAGGCAGAAGATGGTTCTGTATTGGGTTATGCCAGATCGATGGTTGAAGCAGACCAGGCATGGGGCGAAGATATATTTGATGAAACGGGGATCACTTTCCATTTGTATCAACCCGAAAGGATTGCCTTAGATGGTCGGTATCATGTCTTAGCGGCAGTTTGGTCGACTAAGGGTAATTCTGAGATCGATGAAGCAAGTGTTTTTACGATCGCTCCTGAAGAAGGTCTCACGGCTTTTATAGAACGTGTGAGTCAGAATACAGACCTGGCTTATGTTGTCATGACCGAGGTGGGTGCCGTTTCACCTTGATGGATAGGTTTCGAGTACGCAAAGGAAGTTTCACATGACTTCCTTTTTGTGCGTTTAAAAATGGCATTGCAGGGATTGACTTTTGTTTTTCACTTTTTTATAATACTTTCAACAACTACTGAATAAAAGCAATGACGTGAACAAGCATTTTGCCCCTGTCCTACAGAGAGGTTCTGGCTGGTGAGAAGAATCGGAGAGAGAAATGCGCATCATCACTGAGCTGAATGCCGAATCAAGTAGGCATTTCCGGGTACACCCGTTAGCGTGTAAGCGTATGAACATCTTGAATGATGCGTACGTCATGAGGTCTGTTTTGTGAGAAACGGATAAAAAGAGGTGGCACCACGAAGCGTAAGGCTCTTGTCCTCTTTCATCGTCTGATGAAGGAAGATGGGAGCTTTTTTTGATGTTGCTAAAACGGCATGACTTGAAGTAGTGAGTTTATGGAAAGGAGCATGAAAACACAGATGATGATTTTTTGTTATCATGGGGTGGACTCGTGGTGGTTGAATGAAAATGGAAGAAAAAAGTCTTGAAGTGAAAAGCAATTATCTAAAGTTTTTTGCGAGCAGGCTCACCAGCGTGTGCGGTGATTCGCTGCAGGAAGTGGCCATTGTGATCCTGATTGCCTATTATACCAATTCTGTCTTTATTGCTGGCTGCATCACGGCCCTCAATGCCCTGGTCCGGATCCTGGGTTCGATGTTTGCCATCCGTTTGACGGTCTCTTTGTCTCCTAAACGGATGCTGATCAGGCTGAATTTGCTTTATTTTCTATTGACATTCATTTTTTATGCCCTGCTGCAGACCAATCATGAGCTGCACTATGTCGTTGTGATCGCATATGAAACGCTCTGCAGTCTTGTTTATACCTATTATAAAATGTATGTGGATACAATGACGAAGCTGGTCTGCGTCAATAATGCCCAGATCTCTCGTTTGATGGCCTGTGACAATTTGGTCGGTATCGGGACGACTCTGGTCTCTTCGATATTGCTCATGTATTTTGATGTGTCGTTCTTTCTTGTTTTTAATGCATTGTCATTTTTGCTGGCGGCTTTGCTGATTCGTTCGATCCATGTTGATACAGCGGTAAAGAACCAGGCTCTATGCAGTGCGAACCGGCATATCGTACCTATCATCCGGTCTTTTGTCAGGGAGAACCGGGAAGTTTTTCAAATGATCGTGATCATGGCGGAGCTCTCGTTGTTCTATTCGGCTTTCAATATTCTTTTGCAGCAAGGCATTAATGAGTTTGATCTTCATTTGGAGTTCTCAGGGTTGCTGATGGGACTATTTAATCTGGTCTCACTGATCTTCACTTTCTTAGTGGGGTATATTCAAACCAAAAAGATCCTTCAAAGAGTGACGGTTTTACTATTGTTATGTTCTTTGGTTGGGTTGGGTCTCAATATTCTAGATGGTAAAGGATATATGTTCGGGGTGATTGGGATCTATGGCTGTCTGAATGGAGGAATAATGACACTGATGGTCATCTATATCCAAAACAGCCTGGCGCTTACCGAGATGATCACGTATAAATCCATCTATAATGTATTATGTGGATCGGCCATCTTTCTTACCGGGATCGTGACGCCGATGATTGTCGAAGTCTGTCATCTCAAGGGGTTTGTGACATTACTGTCGGTGAACTGTCTATGGCTATTTGTATGGTTTAGAAAGAAGGGAATCACCGCAGGGTCTAAATGATGGAACGTTCAGCTAAAGTAGAAGGCGCTATTGAAGGCATGTTTATTCAGGGGAATCGTCTGGGACGGTTCCTTTTTTTGGGGATGATGGAATGAGGGGTGCATTTGTCATTTTGGATATTGACAAATACATATTTGAAAATGTAAGGTTAGTTTTGACTAACTTGGGTAAAATGTGAAAAAAAGCGCAAATTAGTGATACGGCTTTCATAGAGTTGTGTTATAATATTCACATAATGAAAAGTAGAGAGGTGTTAACATGAAAAAACTCAATCAAGCATCTATCGCGACCATTGAGTCCATTGTGGCCAAACACAAAGGAAAGATGGGCCCGGTCAAACTGATGCTGCATGATGTGCAGGATCAGCTGGGTTACATTCCTTTTGAAGCCATGGAAATGATCGCGAAAGCAACGGGTGAACCGATTTCTAAGGTGTATGGGGTCGTGACTTTCTATTCACAGTTTACGACCGAACCTAAAGGAAAACATGTCATCAGCGTATGTCTGGGAACGGCCTGTTATGTCAATGGGTCACAGACGATCCTGGATCTGTTAGTTTCGATGACGGGAGCTCCGGTCAATGGGACAAGTCCTAACGGCTTATTTTCCATTGATGCGACACGTTGTGTCGGCGCTTGTGGGCTGGCACCGGTCGTCAGTGTGGACGGTACGGTGTTTGGCTGTAAGAAACAGCTGGATGAATTGAAATTACTCGTTCTGGAATATATGAAGGAAGAAAGCAATGAAGTTAGCCCAAATTAAGGCAGAATTACAGGCCGAAGCCGTTCAGATGAATGATCCGCACATTCTGGAACAGGATTTTAAACATGTTTTTGCCAGTGACTTAATGAGCGATGCACTGGCGATGATTCATGAAGGAGAACATGTGCTCTTTCTGACGGGACTGGCGAATGTACAGACCCTCAGGACAGCTGAGATGCTGGATATTCCGGTCATTATCTATGTACGTAATAAACAGCCGGATGCCAAGATGATGGAAATGGCCGATGAACTGGGCATTTCGATCTTCAATACGCATCTGACGATGTTTGAAGCATGCGGGATCCTTTATGGAATGGGGTTAAGACCATGAAGATATGTTATGAAGTGCAAAAAGACGATTACGATTCAGCCGGACGTGTTTCCAGTCAGATCAAAAAGACCCTGAAACAGATGGGCTTTGGACCGCAGATGATCAAGCGGGTTGCTGTGTCGAGCTATGAAAGTGAGATCAACCTGATCATCCATTCTTTAGGTGGAACGCTCTGTCTGGAAGTGGATGATGAAGGCATCATTACTTTAGCTTGTGATGATGTCGGTCCAGGGATTCCCAATCTGGATCTTGCCATGCAGCCGGGGTATTCGACCGCCAGTAAAAAAGCACGCGAATTTGGCTTTGGGGCGGGCATGGGACTGGTCAATATGAAACGAATGTCCAGTGCGTTTGACATTGCCTCTTCAGGTGAGGGAACGCATATCAGGATGGTGTTCCATGACTGAACCACGTTTGACTTATACTCTCGAGAGCTGTACGCATTGTCTGCATTGCATGAAGATCTGTCCGGTGGAAGCGATTCATTTAGAGGATGGGATCGTCAAGATCGATCCGGTTCAATGTATCGACTGTGGAATTTGTGTTGCAGGGTGCCCGAAAGGTGGCCTGACGGTGGAAAAGATTCCACTGGAAAAGACCTTATCCTCATATGATTATAAGGTCGCTTTGGTACCAGGAAGTTTCTTTGCTCAGTTTGCTTCCTTAGAGGAAGCGGGTCAGATGTTGAAGGCAATTCAGTCTTTAGGCTTTGATGAAGTGGTCGATTACAGTGACATTGAAGGTGCCTTATACCTGGAAGGAATATGTCGGATGGAAGTGGCCGATCAGTTATGCATCACATCTTTTTGTCCAAGCATCAACGCGTTGATCGAGAAGAATTATCCGATGTTGTTTGAACATCTGCTGGATCTGGAATATCCTTGTGAGGTCGCAGCACGCCAGGTGCGCGCGCGTCTGGAAGGAAAGTATCCGCGCATCGGTATTTATTCTTTATGTGACTGCTTGGCGAAGATGGCGCTGGCGAAGGCTCCTTTTGGTAATCAGGCTTCTGCGATCGATCATGCCGTGGCGATTTCACAGATCTTTCCGGCTGCGAATCGACAAAAAGGCAAGGCTTGTTTTCCAGTTACGCTCAATCGGGAAGGGCTGATGAGCAATGTCAGTGATTTCTATCACTATGCCAAGAAGAAAAAACCGATCATCGCCGTCGATGGAGTCAACCATTGTATTCAGGCTCTGGAGGCCGCGGAGTTCGGCGCTTTAGATAAAATCGGTTTGTTGGCGTTATTCGCCTGTCAGGGCGGTTGTATCGGTGGCAGTTATCTCTGGTCCAATCCATTTATCGGTGAGGTGCATATGGAAAAATTATCCTATCTTGCCGGTAAGCATGTGGCTGCGCTCTCCCAGACAGAAATGTCGGGGCATCGAGAATTAGCCATGGACAAAACAAGTATGCCATTAAAGATGCAGCGTTACCGCTCTGTCAATGAAGTATTAGAGAAGCTGCCGCGCTTTGACTGCGGCGCTTGTGGCTATCCCAACTGTCGGGCCCTGGCGGGGGCGATCGTGGATGGGAAAGCCGGATTACATTTATGTCGGGTAAGAAAAGAGGAATGAGCATGCGATTAAGTGAGCTTGAAAAGCTGGATGGGATTCGCTGTATTGAGGGGGATGGCGCCGATCATGAAATCAGCCATGTCTATATCAGTGATCTGTTGAGCCGGGTCATGGCCCATCTGGATGAGAAGACACTTTGGCTAACGGTGCAAAATCAGGTCAATGCGATTGCTGTGGCCGAGTTGGCAGATTGTCCAGCGATCGTCTTTGTCGAGGGAGCTATCCCATCCGAAGAGATGCTTAGGCGCGCTAGGGAGAATGCCATTACGCTTTATACTTATCAGGGCGAGGCTTATGAACTGGCCGCCTGGCTGGTCAAGGCCGGCTTATGATCAATTACGATCTGCATATCCACTCAGCCCTTTCACCATGCAGTGATGATGATATGACCCTCAACAATATCGTCAACATGGCCTGCCTGGTAGGACTGGATCTGATTGCAGTGACTGATCATAATTCCTGTAAACAGCTTTTCTGTTTAAAGGAAGTAGCCCAAAATAAGATCCATTATTTATATGGGGTGGAGATCCAAACCCTTGAGAACATTCATGTTTTAGCTTATTTTCATGAGGATCTGTCTTTCGATGCGTTGCTGACTTTCCAGCATTTCCTGGACGATCATCTGATCCGTATTCCAAATGATCCTGTTTATTACGGTAAGCAGCTCATCTTTGATGTTACAGATCGGCTAGTGGATTTCGAGGAAAACCGTTTGATCTCAACGAGCCTGGATGTCGGACTGGAAGCCGTCAGCGAGATGGTTCATCGCCTGGGAGGCAGCGTCGTCCTGGCTCATCTGTATCGCAAGTACGGGTACTTAATGGTCTATGACACGTTTCCTGAACACTTGCAGATAGAAGGGGTCGAACTATGCAGCGAAATGGAAGTGGCTCGTTTTCAAAAGACATATCCACATTTAAAAAATAAAATCATTTTGAAAAATAGTGATGCACATCACTTGTATGATATTCAGGAAGCAGGTCAGCTGCTTTCTTTGGAAGATTATTATTTATTATCAGGAGGTCGGGCATGGAAGATCTAGCGATGTATTTATTAGATATAGCCAATAACGCGATACGCGCCATGGCCTCATTGATCGAAATTGTCCTCATCAATTCGGAAAAACGCGATCTGCTGCTGCTTTCCGTGAAGGATAACGGGGAAGGCATGGACGATCAGATGGTCGAGAAAGTTCAGGATCCTTTCTTCACCACGCGAACGACGCGTAAAGTAGGACTGGGGATTCCTTTGTTCAAGCAAGGAGCCTTGATGGCTAATGGGAGCTTTAAACTGGAATCGGCACCCCATCAGGGGACGCTGATCGAGGCCAGCTACCAGCGCTCACATTTGGATACGCCCCCGTTGGGCGATATTGCCGAGAGCCTGGTCACGATCATCCAGGCAGGCGAAGCGCAGACCATCCGTTTTCACTATGAGGACGATGCACGTGTCTTTGATTTAGATACGGACCAGGTCAAAGAAATACTGGAAGGGGTCAGCATTCTGACACCGGAAGTCTTGCTTTGGCTGAAGACATATATTAAGGAGGGAATCGGGCAATGAAATCATTGGAAGATTTAAAAAAGATTCGTGAAGAAGCTAAACGCAAGATGACGATGCGCTTAGGTGAAGAACAGAAATATCGTGTCGTTGTCGGTATGGCGACGTGTGGTATTGCCGCCGGTGCCAGACCTGTTTTGAATACTTTAGTAGAAGAAGTGTCACGTCTGAATATTCCGGTTACGGTCACACAGACGGGCTGTATTGGTTTATGTTCCTTAGAGCCCATCGTAGAAGTCTTTGATGCCAAAGGAGAAAAGACGACATACGTACTGATGAATTCAGAGAAAGCCAAACAGGTGGCTTTAAAGCATTTAAAAAATGATGAGGTCGTGGAAGAATATACGATCGGTCAATATAAGAAGTAGGAGGAAGGCCCATGGAAAGAATACAAGTATTAGTTTGTGCCGGAACTGGGTGTAGTATCGGTAATTCCTCAAGTTTGGTGGAGAAATTTGAGGAAGAGATCCGTTCCATCGGTCTGGAAAACGAAGTTTCCGTCTTAAAAACGGGGTGTTTAGGTCTGTGTGGGCATGGACCAAACGTATCCATCTATCCGGATAATATCATCTATAAGGGCGTGCATGAAGAAGATGTCCGTGAGATCGTACAGGAGCATTTCTATAAAGGGCGTCCAGTACATCGTCTGATGATCAATGAGACAGATATGGATACATCTGAGATTCATGATGTCAATAAGACGAAATTCTATGAGAAGCAAAGACGTGTAGCGCTCAATGATTGCGGTGTCATCGACCCTGAAAACATTGATGAATACATCGCTAAAGATGGTTATACGGCCTTAGGCAAAGTGTTGACAGAAATGACACCTCAGGAAGTTGTGGATGAAATTACCAAGAGCGGTCTGCGTGGTCGCGGTGGGGGCGGTTTCCCTACCGGACGTAAATGGCAGTTTGCTTTGAATGAACCAGGTGATGAAAAATATGTTATCTGTAATGCAGATGAAGGGGATCCTGGTGCTTTCATGGACCGTTCTATTCTCGAAGGAAATCCACATTCCGTCTTAGAAGCGATGGCCATTGCCGGGTATGCGATCGGCGCGCATCACGGCTATATCTATATTCGTGCCGAATATCCGATTGCGGTCGATCGTTTGAAAACGGCGATTTCGCAGGCGGAGGAATTAGGCTTATTAGGCAAGAATATCTTCAGCAGTGGCTTTGACTTTGATATCGAAATTCGTTTAGGTGCCGGTGCCTTTGTTTGTGGTGAGGAAACGGCGTTGATCCAATCAATCGAAGGGGAACGTGGGATGCCAAATCCAAAACCACCTTATCCGGCTCATTCCGGTGTCTGGGGCAAACCAACCATCATTAATAACGTTGAGACATATGCCAATATTGCGCAGATCATCAACCATGGTGCAGATTGGTTCCGCTCGATCGGAACAGAATCATCTCCTGGTACGAAAGTCTTTGCTTTAGGCGGTAAGATTACGAATACGGGTCTGGTCGAAGTGCCTATGGGGACGACCTTGCGAGAGGTCATTTATGAAATTGGTGGTGGCTGTCCTAACCGTAAACGTTTCAAAGCCGTGCAGACGGGTGGCCCATCCGGTGGCTGTCTGACCGAAGAACAGCTGGATACACCAATCGGCTTTGATGAATTAGTCAAGCTTGGATCCATGATGGGATCTGGCGGCATGATCGTCTTGGATGAAGACAACTGTATGGTCGATGTGGCGCGTTTCTATATGGACTTCATTGTGGATGAATCCTGTGGTAAATGTACACCTTGTCGTGTCGGTACGAAGCGTCTATTGGAATTATTGAATGATATCTGTGAGGGACGCGGCACTCTGGATACCTTGGATGAGCTGGAAAGCTTATGCAACACGATCAAGGAAACGGCCCTTTGTGGTTTAGGTCAGTCTGCACCAAATCCGGTGTTATCCACACTGCATCAGTTTAGAGATGAATATATTGCGCATGTCGTGGATAAACGCTGTCCTGCAGGTGTATGTAAAGCCTTAATGAAATATGAAATCGATCCTGATCTCTGCCGTAAATGTGGACTTTGTGCCCGCAATTGTCCAGTCAGCGCGATTTCCGGTCAGGTCGGTAAAGAAATCTATCATATCGATCCTGAAAAATGTATCAAGTGTGGTAACTGTCTGACAGCTTGTCACTTTGGTGCCGTAGTGAGAAAGTAGGTGTGGACAATGGGAAAGATTAACTTATATATCAATGATCGAGAAGTCCAGGCTGAGGAAGGGATGACGATTCTGGAAGCTGCCAGAATCAACGGCATTCATATTCCAACGCTCTGTTATTTGAAAGATCTGACCGGGCATGGCGCTTGTCGTGTTTGTCAGGTCGAAGTAGAAGGTGCAAAGAACCTGTGTGCTTCCTGTGTGTATCCTGTTGCACCGGGAATGAAAGTATATACGCATACCAAACGCGTACTGGATGCCAGACGGAATGTCGTTGAGCTGATTATTTCCAATCACTCTAAGGATTGCTTATCCTGTATCCGCAACACGAACTGTGAGCTGCAGCGTTTGAGCCAGGAATTAGGTGTGCGTGAAGATTATTATAAAGGCTCCAAGACGGAACCAACTTATGACGATTTCTCCAATGGTGTCGTTCGAAATACATCGAAGTGTATCCTTTGCGGACGCTGTATAGAGGCTTGCCGCCAGCTGCAGGGTCTGGGTGTCTTAGGTTATATGGAGCGTGGTTTCAAGACCAAGGTCGGACCAATCTATGATCTGTCTTTAAAAGACGTCAATTGTATTCAATGTGGTCAGTGTATCAATGTCTGTCCGGTGGGAGCGTTGACCGAAAAAGAAGAAATTGATTATGTTGTCGAAGCGCTCAATGATCCACATAAGCATGTGGTGGTTCAGACTGCACCGGCTGTTCGAGCTGCTTTAGGCGAGGAATTCGGCATGCCGATCGGTACGCGTGTGACAGGCAAAATGGTCGCAGCTTTAAAGATGCTTGGCTTTGATAAAGTTTATGATACGAACTATGGTGCTGACCTGACGATCATGGAAGAAGGTTATGAGTTTATTTCACGTTTGAAAAATAACGATTGCCTGCCAATGATCACTTCCTGCTCACCAGGCTGGATCAACTATATTGAAAAAGAATATCCTGAATTATTAGGTCATCTTTCCAGCTGTAAATCACCACACATGATGTTAGGTGCGATGGTCAAATCCTATTATGCCAAGGTGCATAACATTGATCCAAAAGATATTTATGTGGTCAGCATCATGCCTTGTGTGGCTAAAAAAGGCGAAAAAGAACGTCCTCAGATGATCAAAGACGGCATCAAGGATGTCGATGCGGTATTGACGACACGCGAATGCGCCAAACTGATCAAGATGTTTGGTATCAATTTTGCCAGCTTGCCTGATGAAGAATTCGATACGGACCTCTTTGGTCAATACAGCGGGGCCGGTGTTATCTTCGGTGCCAGCGGTGGTGTGATGGAAGCCGCCTTGCGTACAGTCGCCGATGTCCTGACCGGAGAAGATCTGGATAACTTCAATTACCGCAAGGTACGTGGAACGGATGGCGGACTGAAAGAATGCACGATCATGATTGGTGGCAAGATCCTGAAAGTCGCTGTGGCGCACTCCATGAAGATGGCCAAACCGTTACTGGATGAAATCAAAGCCGGTACTTCCAAGTATCATTTCATTGAGATCATGGGATGCCCTGGTGGTTGTATCAACGGCGGTGGTCAGCCTTATGTCAATGCCATGACACGTAACAGTGGAGTGGACTATAAGAAGCTGCGTGCGAAAGCTTTATACAATGAGGATGAAGCGCTGACGATCCATAAGTCCCACCAGAATCCTCAGATCATCGATTTGTATAAGAATTTCTTAGGCGAGCCAAATTCACATTTAGCGCATGAGCTCCTGCATACAACATACGCTAAACAGGAGGAATTTGATCTCTCCTCTAAATACGATTCATAAAAGAGATGGCAAACCATCTCTTTTTTTGCCGATATTTCCCAGGAAATGGCAGTCATGCACGGATGTCATACTGTCATGAATGATCGATATTGTACTAAATCTTTATCAAGGGGTATAATCATGCTTAGAGAAGGGAGGGTAAGCCAATGGAAGATAAAGTGTTAAGTGTTTCTCGTCAATTCTGGACAGCCTTAGAAAAAGCAGATGTGACAGGGATGCGTGCGATTGCAGATCCTCAATGTATGTTTGTTCACATCGGCGGAACTTGTCCGCTTGATCAGGAGATGGCTTATTTTGAAAATGGGACATTCCAGCCTACGAAGATTACGATCAATAGTCAGACAGTTCATGCCTTTGATGATACGGTTGTGGCAATTACTGATTGTGATTATGGTTTATTACTGGATGGAGAACCAACGACCCATCATTTTGCCGTAACGGAAGTCTATCAGCAACAACAATCTGAACTGAAACTGATCCAGTTTACATTTACGGCTTTAGTCTACTAAGTAATGATTTCACCTTTGATATAATTCCCCATATGTAAAAAGCGATATCATGATGATACCGCTTTTTTATGCCTGTTTGCTTTCAATCAGGTTCACAACATCCTGAACCGTTTTTAAGCCTGCCAGCTCTTCGTCTTCAAACTGAACGCCTAATTCTTCTTCAAACTGGTAAACCAGATCGACAAGATCCAGTGAATCCAGTCCTAAATCTTTAAAGTTAGACTCAAGGGTCAGTTCTTTGCCTTTCAACTTTGGTTCAAGTTCTTTTTTGATTGTTTCAAACGCGTTCATTTTCTTCACCTCATTGACATTATAGCACAAATATTTTAAGAAAGCATCAGGTATTCCAGCATATGATCCAAGGCCCGGTTTTTGGTGCGGTAGTAGCTGGAACGGGCATAGCTGTCTTTCCACCAGTCAGTCTGGGCATGATCGATATATTCCCGTGTGAGAATTTCCCGTTCTTTAGGGGGAAGACGCGCCAGGACCTCATCCACGAAACGGATGAGTTTCTGACTGTTTTGCATTTGATCCAGGCGATGCAGCAAACGATGCTCATAAAATTGATAGGAACTGGTCTGTTCATGTATGATGTAATCAAAATGAACCTTGGGGAAATAGTTTTCATCGTGGATCTTTTCTAGCGTTTCTTTGGCATACTGATATTCCTTAAAGACAGCTTGGAGAATTTCATCTTTGGCTTTGAGGGAAAGGGCCTTTTCCTGGTTTTCTTTCATCAAAAAACACCTCCTATTCTTATATCCCGAATAGGAGGTGTAAACACTTTAATTTTGTCGAAAAATAATGAGAGAGAGCTGCTTTCTTCTTTTATTCCATCATTTGTTAATAAAATGATCAGTTATTTTCAGTTTGGCGTTTTCTGGAAAGAAACATTTTATTTTTTTAAAATATCTTTAGATATCTTTATCATTTCTAAAATTAGAAAATATAACAATATACCATCACTCATATCTGCAAATATAGATATCGAATTACTTAAAAAAATACATAGTGCGGGTATACAAATCCAAACCAACGCAATTTTGACAAACTTCTTGAGATCTTTTATATCATTTTTCATCCTTTCATCCTTCTTGTCATTTTTCCTATTATACATCATGTTTTTTAATAGAAGTTTTATATCGTCAGATTATGGACGAGGGCATCGATATCCTCATCCTGAAAACCAAGCACACGCAGATAGCCTCTGGCGCTGCCGTATTGTTCATAGAGATGATCCATCATCTTCATCATATAAATGGGATCGGACATGAGATAATGGGCATTTTCATTGTTTGCCAGTTTCAGTAATTCCTCATAGATCTCCTGGTTGTTTTCATAAGATTCTGAATAATCCTTGACGATATCATACATATGACAGCCTGCCAGATCCAACAGCAGCGCTGCGATCACACCGGTGCGGTCCTTTCCGGCTGAGCAGTGGAACAGCACGCAGGTGTCCAGATGCTCCAGAAAGATCTGGAATACTTTACGAAAGCTGTTTTGAAAATGATCCAGCATGAGACAGTAGAGATCTCCCATGTCTTTGAAAGACACGCCGCTTTGAGGAACCAGCGTGGCATTGGGATCACCAAAAATATCGACATGGAAGTATTCGATATCTTTATAGCCTCTCATCTGGTTAGGCGCTTTTTCGATTTCGTATTGACTGCGCAGATCGACGATACAGCGTACGCCGTAATCATAGAGGTAAGCTTTATCCCTTTCGGTTAGATGCGCTGGGGTCGCAGCGCGAACATAACGATGGGTATGGGTAAAGGAACCCTCCTGGGTCTCATAGCCACCCAGATCACGGGTGTTCTTAATACTTTCTACGTCTAAAAGACGCTCTTCTCTAGTCAGATACATCATGACTTAGTTCCTCCTTTAAATGTAAATAATCGGGTATTTCTACACCAAACTTCGCTAGTTGGCGCTGATTGGATAAAGACAGTGCACCATGATAGTCGCTGCCGCCTGTTTTCAGAAGATGATATTTTTCAATATAGGGCAGGACGATCTGTAAATCACCTGGACGGTAGGATGGGTGCGAACATTCAATGCCTTTGAGTCCCCAATGAATGTAGGTCTCAATGCGTTCCATCGAACGATAGGTCCGCGGGTGGGCTAAGACCGGAATACCGCCATCCGCTAAGATGGCCTGAATGACGGTATAGACATCATTGAAACGAACGGGGTAACGTTCATCCAGACTCCCCGGTCCTCTGAAATAGCGCTGATAGACTTCCTGATAGGGCGTTTCCAGATATCGGGAAAGATGAATGGCAATCTGCTGCTTATAGAGGATGCTGTGGGGAAACTCTTTTTTGATGGCTGCGTAACTGAGCACCGGTCCCAGGCGTTGATTGATGTCCTCGATCATCTGTTGGCGCATTGCTTGTGCATGATCAAGAAATTGATCGAGCAGCGGTTTGAGGTGCGGTGCACGATCTTTGGTCAAACCATAGGCAAGGATGTGGACCTTGCGGCCGTTGCTTGCATCGACGCAGCTCACTTCCAGGCCCGGTATGATATCGATATGATAGCGTTCTGAAAGTGCCGGATACTGGTCTATCTGGCAAAAGACATCGTGGTCAGTGATCGCAATGGCTTGTAAGCCACGATGGCTGGCTTTTTCCAGGATCGTTTCCAGGCTGTCCACGCCGTCACTATAATAGCTGTGAATATGTAAATCAACTGGATATTCCATCTTTTTTCCTCACTTTCTTGAATCTATTATAACTTAAAAATCTTAAAATGAAAAGTCAGTTCTCAGGAACCGTTAGCCAACACTCTGAATTTTCAATATGTGGTAAAATGTTGAAAAGTGCGCTCTTTTTGATATAATGAGAGTAGACGGAAGGTGAGAGAATGAGTAAAGTAACATTGGCCTTGTATGAGGCTGGCTGGGTGAGTCTCCCGCCTGATCATGCCCTGTTTACATTGCAAGCGCCGCTCTATTTATGTCGGCATCCGGAACATCATTTTGTGGTAGCCACACAGTCCTATCTGGATGGTTTATTGGCGCGGCTTGAAACTTTGGAAAAACCGGTTCGTCAGGTGATCCGCCGGTTGATCTTGGGAAGCGTTGCAGAAATTGAACTGGAGGGAAATCGCTTTTTTCTGCCTGGGCCTTATCAGCAGCGTATAGGTGAAAGAGATCATCTTTTGGCTGTCAGCCATGAAGATCATATTGAGTTCAGTTAGGGGGAGGTATGTCATGGAATCAATGGTTGTTTTTTATCCTTGTCTGAATATTGACGAAACAGCGGCTTTTTATCAGGAGCGCCTGGGTCTGAAGTTATATGATGATCAGGGAAAATGTAAAATATTTGATACAGGATATGGATATCTTGGTTTTTGCGAGTATGAGGATCATGAACTGGCAACGAAGACCTGCATCTCTTTTAACTTAAAGGATGAAGCGGAAGTCGATGCCTATTATGCGCGCTGTGTCGCCCATCACGAGAAGATCCTGTCCAAACCAGCCCGACATCCGCAGTTTCATGTGTACTCTTTTTTTATCGAGGATGTAAACGGATATAAGGTCGAGTTTCAAAAAATTGAGGGAAAATGAATCCCTCTTTTTTCATGTCTGCCGCTAGCTAAGATCATTCTTTGGCCAGACACAATGAAAAAGGGGTTGACCTTGATTTGAGAATATGTTAGGATAGACTCAGCAAAGTTAGCAAAGGCTAACATTTTTTTAAAGTTGATAGGTTAGATAGGACTAACTGGAAAAGGAGGACATGATGAGATATATTTACTTAGGTTTAGCGATGCTTTTTTTAGGAATCGGAGCGATAGGCGTCGTATTGCCCATTTTACCAACCACTCCATTTTTATTACTGGCATCCTTTTTCTTTGCGAAGGGATCAACACGTTTTCACCGCTGGTTTTTATCCACGAAGTTATATCAGAAGCATTTGGATGGCTTTGTGAGAGAGCGCGCCATGACACTCAGAACGAAATTATCTATTTTATTACCGGTAAGTGCCATGCTTCTATTCGTGATATGGATGGTCGATCATTGGCATGTTCGCCTGCTGATTGGGTGTGTGATGCTCTTTAAATACTACTATTTCTTCTTTAGGATACGTACCATTCGAGAGGTGGAGGCTTAAGCATGTTTGACAAAAAACTAATGCGCCTGGCAAAAGGAAATCAGATCTATATCATTGCTCAGGTTTTGACCAATTGGATCTCAATGCTTGTCAATGTCGGCATCATTTTTGCTTTGACTGGTTTTTTAGCGGATTGGTTGGCCGGTAATGCCTCTGCATCTGATCTGTATCGAACATTAGGGGCCGTGGTACTCGGGCTGCTTCTTCGCTTGATCCTGGCAAAGTTTTCCAGTCGTTTTTCATTTCAGGCCAGTCAGGGCATCAAAGGAATGCTGCGGCGGTCCTTATATGAAAAGATCCTGCAGCTGGATCTAGGTTATATGAAAGATGTTTCTACCAGTGAAGTGGTTCAGGTCGCAACCGAAGGAATCGATCAGCTGGAAATATATTTTGGTAAATATCTGCCTCAGCTATTCTATAGCCTTTTGGCTCCATTGACTTTGTTTGTCATTATTTTTCCGCTGCATTGGGGTGTCGCGCTGGCACTGCTTCTGTGTGTGCCGCTGATTCCCATTTCGATCGTTGCCGTTCAAAAATTCGCAAAGAAGCTGTTGAGCAAATACTGGACGAGTTATACGAATTTAGGAGACAGCTTTTTAGAGAATATTCAGGGGCTGACGACCTTGAAGATCTATGAAGCAGATGAACATAAGCAGCAGGAGATGAATGAACAGGCCGAGCAGTTTCGTAAAGTGACGATGAAGGTGCTGATGATGCAGCTCAATTCGATTACGGTCATGGATATCGTGGCTTATGGGGGTTCGGTCTTAGGAATCATCCTGGCGCTGATGGCACATCTGAGTTTGCGAGATACGCTGATCATCATTCTGTTATCAAGTGAGTTCTTTATTCCTTTACGGCTTTTAGGTTCTTATTTCCATATTGCCATGAATGGCATGGCAGCCAGTAAAAAGATGTTTCGGATCCTGGAGCTGCCGCTGCCAGAGGGCGGAAAGCAATCTGTCAGTCAGCCGATCAGTCACATTGAAGCCAGTCATCTGTCTTTTCAATATGAAGAAGGCCAGCCTGTCTTGCGGGATATCCATCTGAATGCGAAAGCCGGACAGTTGATTGCTTTTGTCGGACAATCCGGCTGCGGAAAGAGTACCTTAGCCAAATTACTGCTGGGAAAATATATGGCTGATCAGGGTACTTTGAAGGCCAATGGCCTGAACATCAGCGATTATCAACGCAGTGAATGGCTGAATCAGATGGTGTATCTGGGGCATGATGACTATATCTTCCAGGGCAGTGTCAGAGAAGCTTTAGAGATGGCTGATCCTAATGCCAGTGAAGCAAAAATGTGGGAAGTGTTAGAAAAGGTCAATCTGGCTTCCTTTTTCAAAACGCAAGATGGTCTGGAGACGCATTTGAGTGAGCGCGGAGCGAATCTGTCTGGTGGACAGCGGCAGCGTCTTTGTTTTGCACGGGCCTTATTAAAAGACGCGGACATCTACATTTTAGATGAAGCGACTTCCAATATCGATACCAAGAGTGAAGAGGTCATCATGCGGGTTGTCGAAGAATTAGCTCAGAAGAAAATGATCTTTCTGATTTCTCATCGTCTGGCCATCGTGACCAAGGCGAACTGTATTTATTATATGGAGAATGGCCAGGTTCTGGAAAAAGGCAGTCATGCGTCGTTGATGCAACAGCAGGGACATTACGCGCATCTGTACCAGACACAATATGATTTGGAACATTATATGCGAAAGGAGGAGATGGCATGAAACGCAGAAGTGCAATCAGGATCATGGGCGCTTTGATTGGTCTAGTTCGACCGCTCGTACACTTTATGGTTCTAGCCGTTTTGTTAGGGGTACTGGGGAATCTGGCAGCGACGTTCATTCCGATTCTGGGTTCTTTGTTTGTGCTTGAAGTCCTCCCGATGCAAACGGGGTGGCTGCTAATACTGATCGCCTTAGCCCTTGGCAGAGGCTTCTTACGCTATGGGGAACAGCAGTGCAATCATTATATTGCCTTTAAGTTATTAGCCTTGATCCGTGATCAGGTCTTCACTTGTCTATGCCGCTTATGTCCGGCTAAGCTCGAGGGCAAAGAACGCGGGAATCTGATTACCATGATCACCAGTGATATTGAATTGCTGGAGGTATTTTATGCACATACGATCTCACCGATCTTCATTGCTATCCTGACAACGCTGGTCATGTTGTTGTGGCTGGCCGGTCTCCATCCGGTATTTGCCCTGATCGGGCTAGCCGGATATGTCATGGTAGGGCTGGTGATCCCGCTTGTTTCCAGTCATTTTGGTAAAACGATCGGGATGATCTCAAGAGAGAGATCCGGGGCCTTGTCCAGTTACTGGCTGGACAGCCTGCGTGGCCTATCTGAGGTGCTGCAGTTTGGTCAGGGAGCCAAACGATTGGCTGTCATGGAGGAGAAGACCAATGAATTGGATGGCTATCAGAAACGTCTGAAGGCCATTGAAGGTTCGATTACCGGTTGGTCTGGACTGATGGTGACCTTCTTTTCGATCCTGATCCTTTGGGCAGGCTTTGCGCTTCATCTTGCGCCTACAGCCACCATCATTGCCTTTGTGAGTCTGATCAGCTCTTTTGGACCGACATTGGCTCTCTCAAACCTTGCCAATAATCTCTTTAATACCTTAGCAGCGGGTGAGCGCGTGCTGTCGTTACTGGAAGAAACACCGAGTGTTCAGGAAAATGCTACGGGTAATGCACTGGAACATAATGGAATCGCCATTTCTGATCTGCAATTTGCCTATGCAAATGAAGTCATCTTAGATCATGTGAATGTAAACATCGGTCAAAATCAAGTGATCGGCATTTGCGGAAAGAGCGGCAGCGGCAAGTCGACCTTATTGAAATTATGCATGCGCTTCTGGGATCGGCAAAGCGGAAAGCTGGAGGTAGGCGGACAATCCATCGAAACCCTGGCCACGCATGATCTAAGGGCACATGAAAGTTTTGTGACGCAAAGTACTGACCTTTTCCATGATACGATTGAAAATAATATCCGCATCGCGAAACTAGATGCCACGCATGAAGAGATCGTTGCGGCGGCGAAGAAAGCCGCGATCCATGATTTTATCATGAGCCTGCCGGAGGGTTATGAGACGATGGTCAGTGAACTTGGTTCATCTCTATCAGGTGGACAGAAACAACGCCTCAGTCTGGCGCGAGCCTTCTTACATGACGGAGATATCCTGCTATTGGATGAACCCACCAGCAATATCGACAGCTTGAATGAAGGCATCATTTTAAAAGCGCTCAAGGAGAATAGCCAGCATAAGACGATCCTCTTAGTCTCCCATCGCCAATCCACTTTAGGGATCGTCGATCACATATATCAGATGGACGAAGGGCGTTTATCTTAATCAGAGAGAAGATCTCTGATTTTTTTATTTTGAAAATGCTTTTGTTTCACGCAGGATTTATTGTACAATAGAGACAAAGGTGGTGTTGCGAATGGAAATCATGATTTCTAGGATCCTGCGCTATTTGAATGGCTGCCTGGATGATGATCATATGTATCGGATCGGGAATTTTATTGTGAAGCATTATACGCAAATGCAAAATTACGATCTGGATACTTTTTTGGCAGAGGGCCATTTTCGAAAAAGCGAGTTTTATGATTTTGTTGAACATTTAGGTTATGATAGCTTTGAAAAATTTCAGGAACGCCTCTTGGCCGATCACGCTTTACGTTTATCACAGATTCATGCTCGTATGCTGAATATTGATGAAACGAGTTTTCTGAGACATTTAGATGTGACATGTACGAGCGAAGCGCTGCTTTCTCTGATTGATCAGATCTGTGATATGATTTTCCATAAACAACGGGTAGTGGTCGTGGGGGCGCTTTATCCGCGCTCGGTCTCTGTTGATTTTCAGACAGACATGATTACCCTGGGTAAAGAAGTCGTCGAATATCACCAGTTTGATCAGAATTTCCGCTTTGGCGAGGATGATCTGGTCGTCTTTATTACCGCTACGGGACGTACGATGGAATCCTATGTGGAAGAGCTGGTCGATCAGGGAATATGTGCGGCGGATATCCTGCTGATTACCCAAAATGATAAATACCGTGAATACAAGAATCTTTGTGCAGATGAAGTCATCCATGTTTTAGGCAAATTTGACAGTTTGCAGTTTAATTACCAGACGATGATGATCCTGGATTTGATCCGGGTTCGTTATTATCAGAACTATTAAGCGCTCCGGCGCTTTTTCTATTGTACCATCTTATTTTCTTTAGTGGCGGCATCCCCTATGTCTTTTCTTTTGGGGCTGCTGCTTTTTATATACTGTTCTTACCTAATACATTCCTGAAAAGCATATTGAAATATGTCTTTCAGGAATTGGACAGGCAAACCAATGTTTTTTATAATATAGTTAAAGGAAGGTAAATCATGCTTTTAATAAATGGATGGATAGGAGAAAGAAAGGAGGAATGTATGAAAAGATTTTTAACCATGTTATTAGCATGGAGCTTGATCTTTACGCTTGCTGCCTGCAAGCGGGAAACACCTGCCGTATCGCAGACGACTAGTGATGATCAAACGAGTCATGCGGTAGAAGCCGGAACAGAAAATGCTTCGGTTGTCTATATGACCACCGATATCTCTCCTGCCGGTCTGATGGCCGTTTATCAGGCGCTCGATTGGACACCGACAGGGAAGGTTGCAGTCAAGCTATCTACAGGTGAACCGCCAGCCAGCAATTATCTGCGCCCGGAATTAGTGGGAGAGTTGATCCGGTTTGTGGATGGAACGATCGTAGAATGCAATACAGCTTATGGTGGATCGCGTGCAGAAACGGCCATGCATTATCAGGTAGCAGAAGATCACGGCTTTACCGCTATCGCTGATTTTCAGATTTTAGATGAAAATGGATCAATGACTTTACCGGTGGAAGGTGGTTCACATCTGACTGAAAATGATGTGGGTGCCTCATTTGCGGATGATGATTCTTATTTAGTACTGTCTCATTTTAAAGGGCATACGATGGCTGGGTATGGAGGTGCAATCAAGAATATATCGATTGGCTTAGGTTCAAGCGAAGGCAAGGCCTGGATCCATTCGGCTGGTACGAGCCACTCTAATATATGGGGCGGCGATCAGGATCATTTTTTAGAGTCCATGGCTGAGGCCGGTAAAGCTGTTTCAGATTATTTAGGGCATGGCGAGAGGATCGTTTATATCAATGTAATGAATCGGTTATCTGTTGATTGTGATTGTGATGGTAATCCGGCTGAACCGGATATGCACGATATTGGCATTTTAGCTTCGACAGATCCAGTCGCATTGGATCAGGCCTGTATTGATCTGGTTTATGCTGCACCGGATGGAGAATCACTCATCAATCGTATTGAGAGTCGTAACGGGATCCACACACTCGAACATGCCGAACAAATCGGTTTAGGCAAGCGTTCCTATGTGCTGACATCCATCGATGAGGCGACACAATGATCAATATTCTTTCGCGCGAGTTTGTTTATATCTGGTATTATTTTACGTTACAGTGGAACCAGATTTTTGAATATTGGGTCATAGGCATGGTGCTGGGATCGGCTATTTCAGTTTTTTCGAAGGATTCCATCCATCGCCAATTAACGAAACTGCAGACGCCTCGTTTAGGTATCTTTGGACTTATCTTGGCTAGCCTATTAGGGATTGCCTCACCTTTATGTATGTATGGGACGATCCCTCTGGCGGCTTCGCTTTACCAAATGGGATTGAAGGAGGATCTGTTGGCATCGTTTATGATGAGTTCAATCTTGCTTAACCCGCAGCTGATGATCTACAGTTTAGCGTTGGGTCAAACAGCCTGGTTGATCCGGTTAGCAAGCGCGCTTTTTTGTGGGGTCATCGCGGGGCTTTGTGTACGGTGGTTCTTTAAGGGACGCTCTTTCTTTCATTTTGATGGTTTGGCTGCGCCAGTGAATCGCGATACTGATCCGAATCCGCTTTGGCGTTTCTTAAAAAATTTAGGTCGAAACATCCGTGCAACAGGGCCGTATTTTTTGCTGGGGATCTTGCTTTCTGCTCTGTTCCAGCGCTATGTCCCTAGTCGTTTGATGACAGACTTATTTGGTGGAAACGAAGCACTGGGTGTTTTGATGGCTGCAACGATCGGTGTTCCCTTATATGCCTGTGGTGGAGGAACCATTCCATTATTGCAGCAGTGGCTTTATGATGGGATGAGCATGGGAAGTGCGGCAGCTTTTATGTTGACCGGACCTTCGACGAAGATCACCAATCTCGGTGCACTTAAGATTGTTTTAGGTTTGAAGCATTTTTGTTTATATCTGGCTTATGTCATGCTTTTCTCGCTAGCGACAGGCATCCTGGTCAATCTATTTGTTTGATTAGTAGCGTTAACGGATCATTACTTCAATAGGAAAGGAATGAATTTTTATGCATAAAACATTAGTTGCTTATTTTTCGGCGAGTGGCACCACTCGTCAAATTGGTCAAACGATGGCCAAGATCATGGAGGCGGATGTCTGTGAGATCAAACCGAAGATGGCTTATACGCATGCGGATCTGAACTGGCATGATCCTCATTCCAGAAGCAGCGTTGAAATGAAAGATGTTCATAGCCGTCCAGAGATGGCTGATCTGGAGGTCGATCCGTCAGCATATGACACGATCTATGTTGGTTTTCCTAAAATGGAGCAGGGTTATATCTGTGTATAGCGGTGTATTGCGTAGAGGAAGGAGGGCGAATAGGTACAGAAAACACAGCAGAAAGAAAAAAGTGTGTATAGAGTAAGGTAGGAACGACCATGAAAGTGGTCGCTTTTTTTATACCCTCCTACCGGGCAGAAGGGAAATCAGATTTCAGAATGGAGATGCAGACGATGAATGAATGGGAACGCCTGCACCAGCAGGCCAAGCGGTACCAGGCAGAGTATCCTCCCGGTACCCGAATCATGTTACTGAGCATGGGCAGAGATCCCTGTCCTGTCGAGGATCAGACAAGAGGCACTGTCAAAGTAGTGGATGATATCGGAACACTGCACTGCTCGTTTGACAATGGAAGATCTCTCGGCGTTGTGCCTGGTGAGGACTCATTTCGCAAGCTGACGGAGGAAGAACTGGCAGAGGAACAGGAATCCGGCATGACTGAGGATCAAGGCCCCGTCATGGGAATGTAGGAGGTAAATCATTTGGAAATTGAAATTGAGATTCCGGAGGCGCTGGTGGAGCCGCTTTTGATCCAGGCTGCCATTGAGGAAGTGCCTGTAGAGGAAATTGTAACAAGGGCGATTCAGAAATTCATGGAAAGAGGTGAACACAGTGGCTGCTGACGGGAAGAAAGGCATTACGGTCAAAGTCGATGCGGCTTTGCATGCCGAAATCACACAGTATCTGCAAGACCACGGGATGACGATGACGGAGTTTGTCACGCTGGCCTTGCAGGATGAACTGCATCCTAAAATTGATGAAAAGGAAGGGAAAAACATGGAGAAAATGAGGACACTGGCATTTCAGGTGCCGGAAAGCCTGTTCCAGCGGATTAAAGATTATCTGCACCGCAATAACATGACTCAAAAGGACTTTGTCATCGGGCTGATTGAGCAGGAGCTGGATCGGGATCTGGCTGAGAGTCAGGAAACCGGCAA
Organism: Clostridiales bacterium CHKCI006; assembly: GCA_900018345.1. Taxonomy (GTDB): domain Bacteria; phylum Bacillota_I; class Bacilli_A; order Erysipelotrichales; family Coprobacillaceae; genus Fimiplasma; species Fimiplasma intestinipullorum. The sequence goes on along the minus strand of FCNA01000068.1, from coordinate 25,219 downwards.
GGCTCAGGGTGACTTCGAGGATACGGAGGAACTGGCGGATACAGAGCAGTTGGATGCTGCTCAGGAGTTACCGGGAGATCAGGAAACTGCTTCTTCTGTGGAGGAAATGGATGAAACGGAACCGTCTATCCCTGATCAGGAAGTGCCGGAGACATCTGAGGAAGGCCCTGATGCTGAAGAACTGGATGATGAGATGTCCCTATCGGAGGAAACCGGCGAAGCAGACTATCAGGACGATGAGGATATGTCAGAAGATGCCCTGGAGGATGAAGATGTAGAAGAAATTGAAGATACTCTGGAGGATGAGGGCGAGCAAGAAACCGAAGAAGCCCTGGAGGATGAGGGCGAGCAAGAAACCGAAGAAGCCCTGGAGGATGAGGGCGAGCAAGAAACCGAAGAAGCCCTGGAGGATGAGGGCGAGCAAGAAACCGAAGAAGCCTTGGAGGATAAATACGAAGATGAATCCGGGATTGAGGACGAAGACATGGATGAGGATGAATCGGAGGATGAAAATGTAGGTTTCTCCATGGGAATGTGAGGTGGATGCAGGCTATGACCATTTATCAGGAAGAACTGCTGCGCCGCCTTCCTCAATTAGACTGTACTGGGTATTATGGCTATCGGGATGGTCTGCTCCACATTTTTCACGGAGACGCTCCTTTCTGTCGCCAGACACCTGAAGGCTTTCTACGATTTTATGAGGATCAGTTTGAGGCACTAAGCCAGACGGAACTCTATGATAAAATTCATCAAGAGGTCAGAGCCATTCGTGAGTATGTGGGTCTCTATGAAGAAGCCCCACAGATGGAGGCGGATGGCGTTCATGATTACCGGAAACTGGCGGAGTATGGGAATATCGTCCTGGCCGGAACGTACAGTGAAAACTATGGTTTCATGTTTACCACATGGAATCAGGATAAAGAGCGTGGCTATGTGTCCAGCGGCGATTACTCTCCAAATTATGAATATGCAAAAGAATCGTTCGTCCGGCGTTCGGGGCTGATCCAGGAACAACGCCTGTTCCAGCCAGCAGAAGCTGAAAATCTCTATCGTTGTGTGGACTACGCCAGAAATCACTGCGGCTCTCTTACCTTCGAGCAGTCGAAAGCGCTGGATGAACTGGCGGAAAAGCTGTCGTATGGCTATCCGGAGATTGAGAAAAATCATCCCACCTTTGAACCGGAGGATGGCCCACAACTGAATCTGTAACCTAAGTGACACCCTTGCTTTGTTGATGAAGCGAGGGCTTTTTTTATGAAAGGAACCATGAATGATGTATTTTACCGAAACCGAAGCCCTCCGTGAGCTGGAGATCCTCATGCAGATGATTCCCGGTTTCCAGCCCAAGGGCTATGGGAGCATGGTCATGCCGGATCAGATTTATATCTGTCTGCAGGAACCGCCCCCGCCCACTTATCAGGAGATGATTGCGGATACCATGCATGCTGTCCGATACCGCCCCTTCCTACAAAGAGTGGAGGAACTTCTAATCGAAAGCGAGATGAGGCCCATGAACTATCTAAGCAATTACCATCAGAAACTTTTCCAGATAGCCATCCAGAAAAAAGACCGGAAAAATTATGCCCTGCTGTCGGCACTTTATCTTTTTACCGCCGATCCGAGGCTCTGGCGCATCATGAGGCATCAGGTGGATGGGAACCTCATCCGGTTTGACCGCCGGAAACTGTGCGGCCTGAATGAATACACTTATCCCCTTTACTGTGCCGCCAAGGATTTATATATGGGAACCCGGCATCTTACCATCCGGGATCTGGCTGACCGGGAGCTGATCTCCCCGAAACAGTTCGCCGCCATCTGCAATGCCATGGCGATCCGCAGATTCGGTCTGAAAGCCGTAGAACCGGCAGAAAAAAAGGAGGAATGTGAACCATGAGCATTGAAGAAAAGTATCCCCTTCTCATTGGGCATTCAGACCAAGGAAGTCAGGAGCTGCATAGCATTCAGGAGGTGGCGGATTTTATCTGCAGCCAGGGGCTGGAAAGCGATCTGTTGATTACCCAGGAGGATGGCTCTTACTTTCTGAATACCTTTGGCATCTATATTGACCGGATTGCCGACATGGAATATCGTGAGGCACTGCTGAAGGCGCTGATCCCCATGCAGATGGAACTGGATGGCACTATGGTGGTGGATGAGGAACCCAGCCCGGAGGACAAGCGCCTGAAGGAAGTCAATAAGCGTCTGGAGCCATTTGAACTGTATCAATGCGGCAACGGGAAATATGGGCTGTCCCTTCCTTTCTCCTTCCTGCAGGAACCCTATGAAGACTATGGACAGGCGGCGTTTAACCGGTTCGCGGAGGAACATGGCGAAGAAGCAAAGAATTCCTTCGGCCTGTATACCCACGGGAATGGCTATGAATGGGAGAAAGTCTTCCAGACAGCATTTCAGGATGATGCCGGATTGGGGAGGATTTCGTTTGACAGCGAGGCCGGAGGATTTTACTGCTACTGCCCGGATGCCGCTCTGCTGGAGCGCATGGGAATGGCATTCAAGGCTATCTGCGATGATCCGGATCAGCTTCAGGAAATGGTAAACCGTGCGCTCTCGGATGGGCAGGACGAAACGCCAGGGATGCAGTTATAAGAAAAAAGAAATGGAGATGGAACAATGGAACCTGATAGAGAAACCTTACAGATTGAAGTGGTCGCAGAAAATGCTGACCGGAGCGGCGTCTATTTTACGGTCTTAGACCTTCCTGCCATGGGCGGACGGATTTGGGATGCACTCCAGAGGCTCCGGTCTACAGCGACTCCGGAACGCCCTTTCGATGTGAGCATCCGGAAAAGCCCGAAACTCCCGGAGCTGGCCGGTATTACCCTGATCGCTCCCACGCTCCCAGAGCTAAACTTTTTTGCCCGCCGCTTGGCATTTATGCCGGATGAGGACATTCTGCTTTTGAAGGGCGTGTTTCTCCAGAGGCTGGAGGCTGGTCGGTATAAGAACGGAATCCCCATGAAGGAATTGATCAACCTGACCTATGGACTGGATACAGTCATGATCGCTTCGAATGTCGGTGACGATGAAGCCCTGGGGCGGTTTGTTGTCGAGAATGAGCTGAATGAAGATGTAAACGCCATCCCGGAGTCCTCCCTCTATCTGCTGGATCAGGCGCAGATTGGAAGACTGCAGAGAAAAAATGATGGCGGCGTGTTCGTGGATGGCTGCTACGTGGTAGCCGGGGAATACGAGCTGGCCGAGATTTATGATGGAACCCATCTGCCGGAAACAAAAGAAGAACCGGAGGATGCGGTATTCCGGCTTTTGGTCGCGCAGACTCCCATGGACGATCCGGAGGAAACCGCTGGAAGTGCCGAGTGGATCAGCCTGCCCATCTCGCCGGAAAAGGCAGCGCAAATCGCACATGCTCATAACGAGATGTGCATGGAAGACTGCGTTTATTTCGACATGGATTCCGCTATCCCGCAGATCGATGACCAGGTCTATAACAGCATGGATCACTTTGCCCGGTTGAACCAGATTGCCATGCAGTATCAGGCCATGTCCGAACCGGATCAGATCAAATACAAGGCGGTGCTGGAGGCCGAGCCGCACCTGACGATGGAAAAGGCATTGGAGCTTGCCGCTCATCTTCCAGAGTATGAATTCACGCCGTTGCCCTGTGATGAAGCGGACTTTTTCAAAGAGTATCTGGCTCATCACCTGGACACCCGCATGGATCGGAGGTGGCTGTCCACCATTGCAACGCAGGCCGAAGGAGCCAGATTGCTGCAGAAGCTGGGCGCAACACAGACAGAATACGGAATCCTATCGGCTCCTGGGCATTCCCTGTATGAATTGGTTCCCTACGGGGAGCCGTCCAGGGAACTATCCGCCCAGGCCCTGACCGATGAAAAGCTGGAGGTGGTGGAGGTGCTTGGGCAGACCGCCCTGTTTACCAATGGCCGAGTTACCGAGCAGGAACTTCCGGATGGACTTTACCGCTATGACCTGCGGGAAGGAGAAAATCTGGCTTTTGCCACCATTGAAAGGAACGTGGCGGCAAATCACGCTGGTACGATCCTGACCAAAGCGCCGCTGGATTTTGGCGGCCAGGAATATCTCGTCTTTGATGAGGATACCAGCCCAAACTTCCTGGGCTATGACCTGACACCGGAGGAATTCCTGCAAACGGATTTCACCCAGACGGATGCCCCGGAGGAAGACTCTGCCCCGCAGATGGGAGGAATACAGTAATGATGTTTGCACTGGATTTTGTCCTGGGCCTGATCCTGGGAGCGGCGATTACCGCCCTGGCAGCCATGGCCTTGTTCAGTTATCGGGAATATCAGCGGGAAACCGCTGCGGAAATTGAAAAGCTGAGTAAGCGCCTGAATGAAACACAGGCGATGATGAACCAAACAGAAATGGAGAGAAGGATTCATGGCAACAATCACTGAAATCAAAGCCGAGCAGCTCCGGCGTCCGGATACTCCGGAAGGGCTGATCCTTCAGGGCTGCGGCGGGGATCTGCAGGAATGGGTAACCGGCATCAATGACATGCTGACGGAGGAAAATATTCTGCTGGACGGGAGCCGGTTTGAACAGGCTTCCGTTTTTGAACATCAGGGCCTGACCAACCTGTTCCTCCCCTTTGACGATGTCAAGCTGGATATGGGAAAGCTGGCGATCTGGCGCTTGAACACCCGTGAGCAGTTCGGGAGCATGTGGCGTTCCGACTACGTGGATAACCGATTGGGCGGCCCTTTGGAAGAAAACGTCCCGGCACAAAAGCCGGACTGCCCTCTCATTGGGCAGAACGGAAACATCTTCAACCTGATGGGGATTGCCAGCCGGACACTCAAGGAACATGGCATGGAGGAACAAGCCAGGGAAATGCGGAGCCGCATTATGGAATCCGGCAGCTATGATAAGGCCCTGGTAATTATCGGAGACTATGTCAACATCACTTCTATCGATGAGACGGATGAGGATTTCGAGGAAGGGATGGACATGGACTTATAAACCATTTGAAAGGAAGGAGAGGTGAAGAAAGATGGCTGCATTTTTATCTGGAACTGTGGTTGGAGGGATCATGGGGATTGTGATTTTATGTCTCTGCCAAGCGGCCTTCCGTGCTGACCGGGATATGCCAAAACTTTAAGTATCGCTAAAATTACGCCGGTATCAATCGCCCTTTAAGACGGTTGGTACCGGCTTTTTTGCTTTCCGGGCGGTTGGTGCCACCAAGGAGGTGGTGAATATCAAAACACCTGTGAGCTGGGTGGGCAATAAAACGTCCATCCTCCACATTCTCTATGCGCTGTTCCCAATCCGCTATGAGCGGTATATCGAACCCTTCGGCGGCTCCGGCGCAGTGCTGTTAGGCAAGGCCGAGCCGGATAAATTCGAGGTTTACAACGACTACAATGGGAACCTGGTGAACCTGTTCCGCTGTATGCGTGACCGGCCTCTGTCCTTTATCCGGGAGCTGGGCTTTCTGCCCTTAAACGCCAGGGATGACTTCCTGGTCTTAAAGAAGTTCTTCCAGAAGGAAGAATTCACCGATGAATTCTTAAATCAGGAGCTGGATCTGACCACGATTGTCCTGCCGGAGATCAAGGCGGAGGAAATCCGGGAGCTGTATAAAAAGGCCATGCATGATTATGACCTGCGCCGAGCGGTGATGTTCCTAAAACTCATCCGCTACAGCTATTCCAGTTCAGGAAAGAGCTTCGCCTGCCAGCCCTTCTCCGTCCGGAGCCTGTTCGGGCTGATCCAGGATTTCAGCATCCGGATGGAGAACGCCGTCATCGAGAATCAGGACTTTGAAGTGCTGATCAGCCATTATGACCGCCCGGATGCCTTCTTTTACTGTGATCCGCCCTATTTCAGCAGCGAGTATGTGTATGAGTGCGGATTTACCTGGGAGGATCATGTGCGTCTCCAAAGCACCCTGGCGGATGCGAAAGGCAAATGGCTGGTGTCCTACAACGACTGCCCGGAGATCCGGGATCTGTACCGGGGATCGGAATTCTTTGATTTTAAGCGTATCCACTCCATGGTGCAGAAATACGAGGCGGGCAAGGAATTCCCGGAGCTGCTCATCGGCAACTATGACCTGTATGAGAGGGAGCGCCGGAAACCGCATCAGATGACGCTGTTTTCCGATCCCAGCTTCGATTACGAAAAAACCTTAAAGGAGTGTATCATATCATGCAAGAAAAAATCGTAAAGGGATTTATTTTCATGCCTGTACCCGCCGATCTGTTCATGGCCTCCGGTATTGAGCCGCTGTCGCTGCTTCGTTACTCCGCTTCGGAGGGCCGGATCGTCATTGAAGTGATGGATGGCATGGAAGACGATATCGCCTGTGATGGCGATTGTGAGAACTGCCCTCATGCGGATGCTTGCGAGGAAAGCGAGGTGTTCTGATGGGGCCGATGTACCGTGTCCTCGGTAAACGGGGGCGCATTACCATCCCCTTTGAAATCCGCAAGCGTGTGGGCTTTGCCTACAATGACATTTTGTCCTTTACCGAGCAGGATGACCGCACCGTGGTGGTAAAACGGGAAAAGATCTGCGATGAGTGCAAGGCAAAGGAACGGGCCAAGGATGACGAGGTATCGCTGCTGGAATTCCTAAACAGTCTCACCCCGGAGGAACAGCATGCGGCCCTGATCCATCTGTCCGTCAAATGGGCTGAGAAAAAGGGCGGTGATTTTTATGGATAGCCGAAAGCCCCTTTACCGCCATTCTCTGAAGGAGGCTGTCCGGCATGAGGAAAAAGATCTCTGGCGGGAAAGTTATAAGATCAACTGCGACTGCGCCATGGCCATCGAGCGGATCATTGCCGAAAACTATGATGGCAAGAAGCTGGGGCCGGATCTGGCGGAGCCGATCATCGAGCAGTATGGCTTCAACCGTGTGAACTGGGTGTTGGCCAATACCGTACAGCAGAAAAAAGAAGATGGCCGCATCTCCCCGGAAAACCGGCAATGGGCAGAAACCTTCCCGATTCCCCAGGAGGATCATAACTGGCAGTTTGAAGTAAGTTCCCATCCGGGGCTGACGGATCTGTTCATAAGCGATGTGCGGAAGGCATGGCAGGCCCTGGGCCTGTTTACCGCCGCCCACTGTGTGGAGAACAGCCAGAATCAGGACTATACCGGGAAACTGCTGGTGCTGAACCCTCATATCCTGGGCAGCGCCTACCAGACACCGGAGCGTCAGCTTTTCCTTGCCAAGGATGGATGGGGATGCATCCCCGGCGCTCCCAGGCAGACCGTATTCGGGAGATTCTTAAGCGAGGAAAAGGATCAGATCACCTTTTTCAACCGCTCCGATTTTATCGGAGTCCTGAGCGCAGAATATCTGCCGGATTGGGCGAAGGAAAAACTTGCGGCAATGGAGGTGCCGGAGGCGGAGGAAACCCCGTCCGATGGCATGACTTTGCAGTAAAAAACATTGTTACAATGTTTTTTACCCTCGCGGCAGTCGCCAAATATCCATGCAAGCATGGCTGCTTGGCTCGTTGCCCGCGGGAATAAATCAAACAGGAGGAAACAACCATGGCAACGAAACAATCAGAAAACGGGCAGAAGAAAAAAGCCCCGGCCTTCAGCGCCAAGATCGATGCCCTGTGCGACACCGGCTCCAGCACCAAGGCGTTTGCCAGTGTCTGCATTTCCGGGCGCTTTGTTGTCCGTGACATTGCGGTGATGGGGGGCAAGAACGGACTCTTTGCCCGGATGCCGTGCCGCTCTTATCAGGACAGACACGGAAACACCCATTACTCGGACACCTTCTTTCCGCTGAATGCCAATGACCGCACTGCCATCAATGAGGCGGTTCTGTCCGCCTATCAGCAGGAGCTGGAACAGAGCGAGGCGGAAGGACTGGACGAAAGCGAGGACGCATCCGAAGGGATGGCTCCTCAGATGTAAAGTGGCCGGAGTATTCCGGCAAAGTGCGTAACGAAAACTGAATCAGGCAGCATGGAGGGATACATCTGCGGATGCGTCTTTTTTTGTTTGCCAACAAGGAGGAAAAATCAATGTCGAAAACAAGCGTTTTCAAGAGGGGCCTCACCGCATTTATGGCGATGCTTCTGTGCCTCTCCAGTTTTATCGGTCTTGGAACGACCACTGCCTATGCCGCTGGCGAGCAGGCGGAGGTCTATATGATCTCTTTCCCCCGTGACGGGGATGCCAACTATGGCGGCGATTGGGGCCATCCGAACCTCCACTATATGAATGGCTGGACAAGTGGAAGTTCCAACAAGACAACGATCCGGGCCATGGGTTCCTATACGGGAATCGCCTGCTACTGCATCGAGCCTGGTGTCACACAGAACACCGGGGATGTGCTGACCAAGTGGGATGAGAACTTTTGGGATAACTATCCCTCGAATCTCAACAGCACCATTTCGCCGGATGAGATCAAGACCTTTATTGGCCGGATCTTTCAGTATGGCTATACCGGCAACATCTCCCTGGACTGGCGCAGCCAGAATGCAGGTGCGGATAACCTGGCCCACCTGATCGCCACCCAGCTCCTCGTCTGGGAAACCGTGGTCGGGGAACGGGATTCCAACTTCCAGAAGGTGGACACCGGCGGCTATGACGCAGTGCTGGATCAGATCAGCACCGGCCATCCGCTGTATAACCAGATCATGAGCTACTACAACAGCATGGCCACAAACGTACAGAATCACACCAAGCTGCCCAGCTTCATGAGCAAGAGCGCAGACAGCGCCCAGACCTTTGAGTTTGAATGGGATGGCAGCCAGTACAAGGCGGTTCTCACCGATGAAAACAACGTAGTGGGATCGTTCAGCTTCTCTGCCAGTGAGTCCGGCGTCAACTGCTCGGTGGAGGGTAACCAGCTCGTCATCACAGCAGCCGAAGCGCCCAGTGAGTTCATGACCATCACCGCCTATAAGGAGGCCACCCGCTATGGCGTGATCACCTGGACAGATGGAAACGTGGGCGGCGGTGTTCAGGACGTGGCTACGTTTGCCGAAACGGTCAGCGATTCCGTCCAGGGTTTTGTGAACCTGAAAGTAAGTTACGGTTCCGCCAAGATCATTAAGACCTCTGAGGATGGCATCGTGGAGGGCCTCTCTTTCCAGATCACAGGGAATGGCGTAGACCAGACCGTCCAGACTGGCCCGAATGGAGAGATCCAGATCGATAACCTGAAGCCTGGGGATTACACCATCACTGAGCTGTCAGAAGATCGCTATGTGCCGCAGGATTCCCAGACCGTGACGGTTTATGCCAGTCAGGTGGCCACTGTGGAATTCTCCAATATCCTGAAGAAATTCACGGTTGAGCTTACCAAGAGCGACAGTGAAAAGGGCGAGGCCCAGGGCGATGCAACCCTCGCCGGAGCCAAGTATGGCCTTTACAATGGAGAGGATCTTGTGGACACCTATACCACCGATGAAAATGGCTCCTTTACGACAGCGGAGTACATTTGCGGCCCTGACTGGACGATCCGTGAGATCGAGCCGAGTCCGGGCTACCTGCTGGATGAAACCGTCCATGAGGTGGGTGCTGATGCCGGGAACTTTACCATCGAGCATAATATCATTCCGGTAGGCGTAGGCGAAGATGTGATCAAGGGCGATATTGCTATCATCAAGCACACGGACGATGGCAGCACTCAGATCGAGACACCGGAGGAAGGTGCTGAATTCCAGATTTACCTGAAGTCCGCAGGCAGCTACGATGCCGCCGATCCGGACGAGAGGGATATCCTGACCTGCGATGCCGATGGTTTCGCGCAGAGCAAGAAGCTCCCCTATGGGGAATATGTTGTGGAGCAGACCAAGGGCTGGGATGGCACCGAGTATATGCCCGCCTTTACGGTCACGATCAACGAACATGGAAAGACCTATAAGTATCTCATCAACAACGCCGAGTTTGAAGCCTACCTGAAGATTGTCAAGGTGGATGCGGAAACGGGAGAAACCATTCCCTACGCTGGGGCTACCTTTGAAATCTACGATCCCGATGGCAACCTGGTCACCATGACCACCACCTATCCGGAGGTACAGGAGCATACTCAGTTTGTGACCAATGAGGAAGGCTGGCTCATCACGCCGGAGGTACTTCCCTTTGGCGAGGGCTACTCCATCGTGGAAGTTGAAGCGCCCTACGGATATGTCCTGAATTCCGATCCCGTGTTCTTTAATGTGACACCGGAGAATGCGGTCAGCGAAGATGGCATTGTCCTGGTCATTGCGGAGAAGGAAAACACCCCGCAGAAAGGAACCATCACCATCGAGAAAACCGGCGAGGTGTTCTCTTCCGTGGAGATCCAGGAAGGAAAGCTGCAGGATCGGTATAAGCCGATTTACGCAGAGTCCGGGCTGGAAGGGGCCGAGTTTGAGATCCGGGCTGCGGAGGACATTACTACGCCGGATGGCACTCTCCGTTACAGCGCAGGCGAGGTTGTGGATACCCTGACCACTTCGGCGGATGGCACTGCCACCAGCACGGAACTGTACCTGGGCAAATACGAAATCGTGGAAACCAAAGCGCCTTATGGTATGGTACTGAATGAGGAACCCATTTCTGTGGAGCTTGAGTACGCCGGACAGGAAGTGGCGGTCACCAGCACCTCCGTCTCCATCTACAATGAGCGCCAGAAAGTCCTGGTGAAGCTCTATAAGGATCTGGAGAAGGATGAACTGTTCGAGATCGGCACCGGCGATGAAATCCTCAATGTTTACTTCGCCCTCTACGCATCCGAAGACCTGACTGCCGCCGATGGCACGACTATCCCGAAGGATGGCCTGATTGAGATCGCTGGCGTCCAGGCGGACGGTACCCTGACCTTCTCGGCAGACCTGCCCATTGGCTCCTACTATGTGAAGGAATACTCCACCAACGAGCATTACCTGATTTCTGAGGAAACCTATCCGGTGGTCTTTGAGTATGGCGGCGAGGACACCGCTGTGGTGGAGATCGTGGTCAATGATGGCGATGCAATCCTCAACGAGATCATCCGTGGCAGCATCAGCGGCATCAAGGTGGATGAAAACGGAGAGCCGCTCCCCGGTGCGGTCTTTGGGCTGTTTAAGGCAGACTGCACGGAGTTTACCGAGGAAAATGCGATCCTGACTGCGGAATCCGCGGAGGATGGCAGCTTCTCCTTTACGGATGTGCCTTACGGAATCTGGCAGATCAAAGAGATTTCTACCGTGGAGGGCTATGTCCTTTCCGATGAGATCTTTGAGGTACAGATCGATGAGGACGGCCAGGTCATCGAGCTGGGCAACATTGAGAACAAGCCAATCACCGGCGAGCTGGAAATCACCAAGAAAGACATCGCAGATGGCAAGCTCCTGCCGAATGCGGGCTTCCGCATCAAAGACGAGGATGGCAACGTGGTGGCCGAGGGCTATACCGATGAGAACGGGATCGCCCGTTTCACTCTGGAGTATGGAAAATACACTTACGAGGAATTCGATGCGCCGGATGGTTACCAGATTGACACGACACCGCATTCGTTTGAGATCAGAGAGGATGGTGAGATTGTGAAAGCGGAAATGACCAACGAAAAGATCCCGACTGTGGATGTGCCGCAGACCGGAGACAGCAGCATGACGGGCTTCTGGATCGGCCTGGGTGCCATCGCCCTGGGCGGCCTGGTTGCCCTTCTGATTATCCGTAAAAAGAACAAGGATGATGAGTAAGATGAAAAAGGTGTATATCTGCTCCCCGCTGGGCGGCGATGTTTCCGCTAACCTGGAACGGGCCAAGCAGTATGCCAGATATGTATTCTCCTGTGGGGCAGCTCCGGTTGTCCCTCATTTTTATGCCCTTGTTTTGGAGGATGGCAATCCAGAGGAAAGGCAGCTCGGCATGCAGGCCGGAAGGAGTCTACTCTGGCTGTGCGATGAGCTGTGGATCTTCGGGGATCATGTTTCGGCGGGCATGCGGGAGGAAATCCGCTTCTGCCAGAACTTAGGTCTGAAGATCCGGACAATCACGGAGAAACAATTCGCAAGCGGCAAAGCGCCGTAAAATGTAACTTCGACACAGAGGAATCGTTTTGTGCGGCAGACGTTATAAAGCGGTTCCTGTATGCCGAAGGCGTCTGCCGCCAGACATTCCTCCCCATTTTGATAGGAGGATAATGCAACTTATGAAGAAAAAAACCACAAAGATTCTTCTGTCTGCGGCCATGGTAACCTTGCTGGTGGCAGCCAGCGCCATGCCCGCCTTCGCCGCCGGTGACGTGGCCGGGGCCATTGAACAGACCTGGACGCAGGCCCAGACACAGATCAAAACGGTAGTCAACAACGTGGTCTTCCCGGTGGTGGATATGATCCTGGCTATCCTGTTCTTCGTAAAGGTCGGCACCGCTTACTTCGACTACAGAAAGCATGGGCAGTTTGAATTCGCAGCCCCATGCATCCTGTTCGCCTGCCTGATCTTTACCCTGACCGCTCCCATGTACATCTGGTCGATTCTCTGATGGAAGGGGGCAATTAAGGAATGGTCATATTCCATCGATGTGAGATCCGCTTAAAACCTGGAGAAACCATGCTGGATCTGTTCGTGCCGGACAGCGGAGAATTGGATCAGCACCCGGCGATTCAGGAGCTGCTTGCCAGGGAGCAGCCCCGCAGTTTTCAGATCGTAGACCATCCCTGTTGGTATGAAAACGGGGAGCCAAACCGGAACGCTACCCTGGAGGAAATCGCCGCATGGACGAAAGAGGATGCCTATCTGCACATGCCGGGGATGACCGTCCTGCCGCCGACTCACTATTACCGCTACTTTGGAAATCCGGAGGTATTGGATACGCTGCATCCGAAACTGCAGGCAGAATACGAAGCCTATCGGGGCCAGTGGAACGCTGCTTTCTCGCAAGGGAAAGATGCCTTCTATGAAAAGCTCCCTGAGATTTGTGTGGTGCAGACCGTCTATCGCAACCTGGAGCAATGCAGCGCCAGCTACGATCAGGAATATTTAGCGGCCCTGGCAGAAGAAGAAACACCATTGACTACACTGGCGCAGGCATATGACCAGGGCGGATATTTTGAAATCGGCCCTAACGCAAGTCTCCTTTTGGAAGATGTGGAACTAAACCGGGAGAACCTGGCGGAGTATTACAAGCTGGATGAGGCCGCAGCCGGTATGACCGATCATGCGGCCCTTATGGAACTTTTGGATGCCCATCTGGATCAGGAATATGCCGGTTTGGAACAGCAATGGTCTTCCCTGGATTTTAACGGAGCGTTGGATCACGCTGTCGAAATGTATACCTTCCGGCAGTTTTATCAGACCTTCCGGTTTGAGAAAGACGAATATCCAGCCAACAGCCTGGATCTGATGGCGCAATTAAAAGAGCCAATGCAGGAAAATCAGGACTGGATGATTGGGGAACGAGTCTTATATGAGATGAGCCTGGATGAAATCAGCCAGCTCCTGCCTCGGTTATATCCGGATGTTGTCCCGGAGGACGATCCCTGGGGCATGTTTGGAAACCGGGAACTGTTTTCCAGAAGGGATGTGTCATCCGCTCCGGAAACCGGCTCTGCTCCGTCTTTCCGTATCCGGGATGGAATGAAGAAAAACTATCTGGAACTGAGAGCAGAAAGAGGCATAGACGGGATCGTCCGCTATGCCGAGCGTTGGAGCCAGATGATGGAACAGGAAATCAAAGACGGGGCTTCTGTAGCGGAGGCCGCCGAGCGCACCAACTATTCAGCGGATACGGATGGCATCACCGGCTATATGTACGGACAGGCAGTCAGGCTCCTGAGTAACTATTGGGAACATGGCGAGGAACTGCGGCAATGGCATAATCAAAGGTTGGGCTACAGCGGAGAGGGCGTTATCAATCCGGCAATCCTGGCTCCTCCGGCAAAGGAGGATGCCTTGCCGGATGTGCAACCGGAAGAACCCGGCTCTGCCATGAGCCAGTGAAAAGGCAGAAAGGAAACAGCATGAATTTTTACGAAAAGGAAATGCGGAATTTCTTTGGAAACAGCGAACTTTTACAGGATGCCCACTTCTGCGGGAGAACCTGTCTGGCCCGGTTGGATGAGGATCTGAGGGTAAAGCTGCAGCTTACGACCACCGGCATCATAGACCAATACGATGCCATCAAGCTGTCCATCATCAACCGGACAGATGGCGTGGTGGATCAGCAGCTTTTCCGATTCTCTGACATCATCGGGAAACAGATCCGAAACGGAAGGGATGCCATCGAACCGCACATATGGGAATACGACGGCAAGCCCTCCTGGTATCTTCCCATCACCCAGGCAAACCGGACGCAGATCGCGGATACGATCCTTGACTATGTGGGGATGTATCAGGACGAATCCATCGGTATGACCGGGCCGGGAATGTAAGTTCAGAAACGACAACATGGCGGGAAGGCTGTTTGCTCAGTAAAAGCGGCCTTCCCCTTTGGAGGTGATTACAATATTTGATTGGTTAGGTGACCTCATCGGCGGGATTGGCGATGCCATTGGCAGCGTGTTCAGTTTCCTCGGTGAGCAGATCTCCAACGTGATCTGGGATACCATGCTCCAGTGGTTCTACACCACCATCTATGATGCGGTGGCGCAGTTCTTTACCATGATGGGAAATATGGGAGCCGAGATCTTCGAGCTGGATTGGGTGCGGGCCACTGTGGAACTGTTTACCCTGTTCGGCTGGTCGCTCTTTGTGGCAGGCGTGGTGGTGGCGGTGTTCGATGTGGCCATCGAGTACCAGCACGGACGGGCCGACATCAAATCCGCCGCCATCAACGTGCTGAAAGGCTTCTTTGCCTGCTCCCTGATCGGCGTGGTACCCATTGAACTATATAAGTTCTGCATCAGCCTGCAGAACACTTTTGCCGGGGATCTTACCCGGATTTTTGCCGGACAACAGAGCCTGGGGCTGGCTGGGGAAAGCACCAACGTGCTGGTAGGCAGTTTTATGATTGGAAATGAAATCAGCGCCAGCCTGTTCAATATCCTGTCGCTGATCGCATTCGCCTACTGTGTGATCAAGATCTTTTTCGCCAACATTAAACGTGGCGGCATCCTGCTGATCCAGATGTCCGTGGGCGCATTGTATATGTTCAGTGTTCCCAGGGGCTATACGGATGGCTTCGTACAATGGATGCGGCAGGTGGCAGCCCTTTGCCTGACCTCCTTTATGCAGACCACACTTCTGTTTTTAGGGCTTTTGACCTTCCCCGGAAATATGCTCCTGGGGCTTGGCATCATGCTGGCAGCCAACGAGGTACCTCGGATTGCCCAGCAGTTCGGCTTGGACAGCTCGGTGCGTGTCAACGTGATGAGCGTGGTTCACGCCACCACCACGGCAGTCAACCTGATCAGGGGGCTGGCCCGCTCCGTAAAATAAGGAGGGAATCGTATGAGTATGAAAATCAAACCAGAAGCTGTGGCCAGCATCCGAAAGATGGCGGCGGTTTGCCAGGGAAAAAATCTGTCCACCAAACAGGCCGGTCTGGATCGCTTTGTACAAGGATATCTGACCATCTTTCATCTGTGGGAGGATGAAGAAGCCCTAAAAGAAATGGCGGGCTATGTGCCGCCCGGAAGTTTACAGGACGATCTGCTGGAACGGGCTGAAAATTTATCAAGGAATGGAGGAATCTCATGACAACCTATCTTTACCCGCAAAACTTAAAAGCTACCGCCAACCTGTGGCTGTGGGGGCTGCGGGATTTTGCCATCCTGTGTATCGCAACACTGCTGTCGGTGCTGGCCCTGGTGCAGCTCGGCTTTTTTGTCCCGGCTGCGGTTACCCTGTGCTTTGGATTTTTAAGCATCCGGATGGATGACACCACTGTCCTGGACTTTATGCGGTATGCGGTACGTTACTTTATTTCTACCCAGCAATACTTTGAATGGAGGTGATCCCTGTGGCGAAGAAGGAAAAAGGAACCCGCCAGAAAAAGAAAAAAGGGCGCTCCACCCAGGAACTTCTCGGCATCAAAACCTTTACCAAGTATGGGCTTGCGGTGGGGAAATATGAGCTTTTATTTTATATGATTGCGCCCACCAATATCTCCGTGCTGTCCAGGGCTAATATCGAGATCAAGATCCATCACCTGATGATGGTGCTGTCCGCCGTGCCGGATATCGAGGTTACCTGTACCGACTCCTGCGAGTGCTTCGACGATAATAAAACCTATCTGCAGGCTCGGCTTGAGGAAGAAACCAATCCCAAGGTACGGAAGATCATCAAAAAGGACATTGATTTCCTGGATGATATCCAGACAGAAATGGCTACCGCCAGACAATTCCTGCTCATTGGCCGCTGCCGAAATCTGAAGCCGGAACAGGTATTTAATACCGCCAACCGGATCGAAAAGGTGGTCTCTGAGCAGGGCTTTGAAACCCACCGGATGAAGAAGGCGGAGATCAAACGTTTCCTGGCGGTCTACTTTGAAGCATCCATGAATGGTGACCAGATGCCGGACACGGATGGAGAGCAGTTCTTTGACGGGGAGGATTCCGATGAAGAAGAAGCCTAAAATCCCCAGGGCGGTCATCGGCACTGTCCTGGTTTTTGTTGTTCTGCTGTCGGTTTTCATGGCAGGCCATGACCTGTGGAGGCAGAAACAGGCGCAGGATACCTTCGAGGATCTGGCGGATCTGGTAACTGCGCCGGAAGATCCGGAGGAATCACAGGCGGAATCCTCTGCGCCGGAGGAATTTGCAGAAGCTCAGGAGCCGCAGGAGGAACAGAGAAATCTTTCCTTATTGTTTGAGCAGAACGCCGACTGCATCGGCTGGATCTGCATCCCCGGCACAGCGGTGGACTATCCGCTGATGCACACCCCGGAGGATTCTGAGAAATATCTTCGGAAGGATTTCTATGGGGCGTACAGCATAAATGGCGTCCCCTTCCTGGATGGCCGGTGCAGCCTGGAGAGCGCAAACTTAATCATCTACGGCCACAACATGAAGAATGGCACCATGTTCGGGAGCCTGAAAAACTATACGGATGCCAGTTACTATGCCGAGCATCCCACCATTGAGTTGGAAACTGCCGCTGGCAAAGCACTCTATACCATTTTTTCCGTGATGAAGGTGCAGAAGGAGGATGCTTGGTACCGTTTCCTTATAGTGGATACAGAAACGGATTTCCTGCACCAGATCCGCTACGCCAGGGAGTGTGCCCTCTATGACACCGGGATTATCCCGACATATGGCCAGCAGCTCCTCACCCTGTCTACCTGTTATGGTTCATCCGGCGGGGATGGGCGTCTGCTCATTGTGGCTGCGAAAACGGAATAACCAATCAACTATCGGTCGTTTTGCATCAGGCAAAGCGGCCTTTTCTGATCCCCTTGCCGGTGCAAAGCGGCGGCAAGGAGGTAAGAAATGTTCAAACGAAAACCCAAGGTGCTGACACCGGAGCAGATGGAGGAAATCCGCACCAAGGACTTCTTCGACTGCATCCTGCCGGGTACCATCAAGTTCCTTTCCGACCACTATATCGTTGGAGACAGTTACCGCTGCGTGTGGGCCATCCGGGAGTACCCGCCCTCCACCGAGGAACAGGCCATCCTTTCCCAGCTTGCTGACCGCAATGGCGTGACGCTTCGGATCTACCACCGGCTGGTGGAGGCCATGGAACAGAGGAAGATCCTGCAGAACGCCACCCGGAAGAACAAGCTGATGAGTACCGGCAGCGATGTGAATGAAACCATTGAGGCCGAAGGGAATCTGCAGGATGTGGTGGAGCTTCTGGCCAACCTTCGGAAAAACAAGGAACCGCTTCTCCATTGCTCCGTGTTCATTGAGCTGAAAGCCAAGGGCATGGATGCCTTAAAGGAGCTGCAGTCAGAGATCGCTATGGAGCTGACTCGCTCCAAAATCACGGTTGACCGGCTCACCCTCCGGCAGAAGGAAGGATATCTTTCTGTTCTGCCTGTGGGGGCCAATCAGTTCGGGGCGCAGTTCGAGCGTGTGCTGCCCGCCAGCTCCGTAGCCAACCTGTACCCCTTTAACTTTTCCGGCAAGACCGATCCACGTGGTATCTACCTGGGCCGGGATAAGTATGGCACCAATATCCTGGTAGACTTTGACCGGCGTAGCGAGGATAAGACCACCAGCAATATCCTGATCCTTGGCAACTCCGGCCAGGGGAAATCCTATCTCTTAAAGCTGATCCTGACCAACTTAAGGGAGGCAGGAAAGCTGGTCATCGCCTTAGATGTGGAGGCGGAATACGAGGAACTGACGGAGGCCCTGGGTGGCTGCTACATCGATTTCATGTCCGGCGAGTACATCGTCAACCCCTTAGAGCCAAAGGCATGGGGCGATGGCACGGAGGGCGAGATCGATGCCACCACACCGTTGGCCTTCCGGAAAGTGACCAGGCTCTCCCAGCACATCGCTTACCTGAAGGACTTCTTCCGGGCCTATAAGGATTTCACGGATGTGCAAATCGACACCATTGAGATCCTGTTGGCCAAGCTGTATGCCCGGTTCGGCATTACCGACAGCACGGACTACAGCGCCAAAAAGCCTACGGATTTCCCCATCATGGAGGACTTCTATAAGCTGTGCGAGGAAGAATTCATGACCTACGACAAGCAGCGGAAGTACCTGTACACAGAGGAAACCCTCCAGCAGGTATGCCTGGGCATCCATTCCATGTGCGTGGGATCGGAAAGCAAGTATTTCAATGGCTACACCAACATCACGGACGATGCCTTCCTGTGTTTCGGTGTGAAGGGGCTGATGGACACCAACCGCAGGCTGAAGGATGCCATGCTTTTTAATCTGCTTTCCTTTATGTCCAACCAGCTCCTGGGCAAAGGAAATACCGCAGCCGCCATTGACGAGCTGTATATGTACCTGACCAACCTGACCTCCATCGAGTATATCCGAAACGCCATGAAGCGTGTCCGGAAGAAGGAGTCAGCGATCATCATCGCCAGCCAGAACATCAATGACTTCCTGATGCCGGAGGTCTGCGAGATGACGAAACCGCTGTTTAGTATCCCCACCCATCAGTTCCTCTTTAACCCCGGCCAGATCAATCCGGCAGAGTTTATGGATGCCCTCCAGGTGGAGCCATCGGAGTTTGAACTGATCAAATATCCGGAGAGAGGCACCTGCCTGTACCGGTGCGGGATTGAGCGGTATCTTTTACAGGTCATTGCGCCGGACTATAAATCAGCCATCTTCGGAAAGGCCGGAGGCCGATGAGTGCCACAGTGGGTGCGGCGCTCAAAAAGATTGCCGTATCCCTTCTCACCGATAAAAAGGTACTCAAGGTGGTGGGCGGGATCGTCCTGGGCATCATTATCATCATTGTGATGCCCATCGTGGCTATCGTATCCATCTTCAACGGTACCATTGAATTCGATACCGCAGAGCTTCAACAGATGGTAGAACAGAACCTCTCCGCCGAGGAACTCGTCAAGCTCCAAGGCGTGGAGGATACCATGTATGCCATCGAGGATGCCATGACCGCCGCCGGTTATGACTGGCAGAAGGTGCGGGAGGCCCAGGTGCTTTATACGACTGCCCTCTATGAATTTTCCTTTGAGCCGGATTTCGTGAGTAAGCTGGTGGGCTGCTTCGCACCGGATCAGACAGATGAACAGCTCATCGCCGCCGTCAATGCCGCCTTCGGAACAGACATCGATGCGGCAGAGTTTACCCAGCTCATCGTGGGCGTCAATCAGGAGATCGTCTCCGTGGCCCAGTCTCAGCTCGGCAACGAAGGCGGGCAGCCCTACTGGAGCTGGTACGGATTCGAATCCCGTGTGGAATGGTGCGCCTGCTTCGTCTCCTGGTGTGCCGATCAGTGCGGCTACATTGATCGTGGTATCTGCCCCAAGTTCTCCCTCTGTTCCGATGGCGTCAATTGGTTCCAACAGAGAAATCAATGGCTGGCGGGAACAGAAACACCTTCCCCCGGCATGATCATCTTCTTTGATTGGGCGGACAATGGGCAGGATGGCGTGTCCGACCATGTGGGGATCGTAGCCAGCGTGGAGAATGGAACCGTCCACACCATCGAAGGAAACTCCGGGGATGCCTGCCGGGAGCGCTCCTACAGTGTGGGCTATTATGAAATCCTGGGCTATGGCGTTTTGCAGGTGGGCGGCGAAACCGACAACAGTAATAATGAAACACCAACACAATAGGAGGATGTTATGGAACGGAAACGACAAGGAACTCTGGTTTACGATGAGGAAAGCGGACGATATGATATCCGCTTCTCCATGGAGCGTTACTATGGCGGCCTGCACTGTGGGGAATGCTTTGATGTCCTCATAGGCAGCCGATGGGTGCCTACCCGCATTGAAATGGATGACCGCTGGTATCTGGTCGGTGTAAAAACGGATCAGCTTGCGGGGCTTCGAGTACGGATGTGACAGGACGGGCGGCCAAAACAGGCCGCCCCATTTTTATGGAATGGAGCGAACAACATGTGTAAGAAAAAACAATTCACGGCCAGAGAGATTGCGGATGTCCTCGTCCGGGAAGGAACCAGCCAGACAACAACTGGAAGGTGGTCAGTAGGCTTCGAAGAAATCCAAAATCGGTTTGGGCTTGACCTTTCCGCCGACAGTGATGCCGGAAGGTTGATCGTGATTGCGTTAAAACAGGAAGAAGAAATCAATGAGCTGATCATGACAGAGGATCATATCGAAATGTCTTACCATCTGGAATACTGTCCGGCCTGTAATCAGGGCGGCGCAGCCGGGATGGGGAGTGTATTCTCTCTGCTGGGCTGTAATATCTACGATGACCATCTCCCCCAGGGGAATGCGGGCGTACCAGAGAATCCATCAGAACCGGACGCAGCCAAGGAACAGACTGAGGGCATGACATCGGATCTTGTTATGCGGTAAAGGAGGTGACAGGAATGGAACTCTATGCATTTTTTCATCGCAAGGATGAAGAAATCCGCTCTCAGCATTGTGTGGTAGAGAAGGTGTTGGAGCTGTCTGAAAGAGAGTATGCCCGCTTCTATCAATCACCGCTGGCGGAGTATGATTTTATTGCCAAACACCGTGGAGCCATGCGTCAGGATACGGACGGAACCCGGCACTGCCTGTTGGTGCTGGGGGAAAACCAGGAGGATGGTATCCTCGTTGACGCAGAAGGCTATCACTATGCCCGCTACCATGCGTTTCTTCCCAAGGCTCGCCAGCTTTATCTCCTGGATCAGTACCCTACAATAGCAAAATTCAATCAGGAGATGGCGGAAATGGCGGAGCAATACACACAAAAAGCCATCATCGACCAGCAGAGCGGAATGTACCGGATACTGACAGATGAGCTGGCATTAGATAAAGTTGAAGCCCAGCTTCTCGTTGGGATGCTGGAGGATCGCCCGGAGATTGCGTATCTGGATGACCTGGGCGATGAGCTGTGCATCAAGCTGAACCCGCAATATGTCCATGAAGAAAAAGAACTTCCCCGGCTCAGCCAGGAGGACGCAGATGTGATTTGCGCCAAACATGTCCTCTGGCTTCACGATGCGGGCGGCGAACAGGCTGACTTCTCCGGATACGATCTGTCCGGACTGAATCTGAGCCATCGGAATCTGAACAGCGCCATCTTCGCAGGAACCAGAATGTATGAAACGAATCTGGCGCAGACGGAGCTGTGCTTCTCTGATTTTACAGAGGCAACCTTGTTCTCCTGTGATCTCAAGGGCGTCACTGCTGAGGAAACATGCTTTAAAAAGATGGTGGCCGATGGCTGTACCTTCCGGGGAGCCATCTTTACCCACAGCAACTTTTCCGGAGCACTGATCCAGAGCTGCCGCATGGAACAGACCGACTGGACGAACAGCTGTACAGACAGTACCGTGTTCCATCAGACACCCATGGGGCAGGCAAAAATGAATCATGTAAGTGAGGATGAGCAGGACTGGAGGCAGGACTCCGGGCCTGCTCTTTCCATGTGAAGGAGGAACCTATGAAGAAAACCAATGTAACAATTTCCTTTGATGAGGAAAAACTGACTGCGCTCCGGCTCTACATGGAGCAGAAAGATCTGCAGCTTGAAGATGAGCTGACCAAAGCCATGGAGGGATTCTATGGCAAACATGTCCCGTCCAATGTGCGGGAATTTATTGAGATGCGCTCTGGCGAACCGGCAGATCCTGCGCCCAGGGTAAGGCGGCCCAGGCCGGAGAAAAAGGTGCAGCCGCCCAACGTGCATGGAACAATGAATGAGTCAAAGGGAGACATGGCCCATGAATGATATCGACGTCACGGTTTATTTTAACGAACATCGTCTCGCTGCTCTGGACGAAGTGCTGAACGATCAGGGGCGTACCATCGAAGGTGTACTGCGAAAATGTTTTGAGGAAACCTATGCGTCTCTCGTCCCGGAAGAAAAGCGTGAGGAAATCGAAGCGTTGATTCGTCAGGAAGAAGCACAGGCACAGCGTGAGGCTGAAGCCGCCAGACGGTTTGCTGTGATCCATTTCCATGAGGACGGAGATGATTTTCATTTCACTTCCGATCTGCGGAATACGCTTTACAGCGCCGCCTATCGCTACCGGAACTTCCTGCAGGAGGATGTGGGGAAACTCACGCTGGACAGTCTGGCGGTTGCCTTCGGAGAGCATCAGCCCATCGATGACCTGACCTTCTCGATCCTATGCGATGCCATGGAGCATGATGAACGCATCACCGCTCTCCTGGAATTTGATTTTGATTCCGGCATCATCAGTGTAAAAGAGCAAGCCGATCCGGAGTGGCGCAGCTATCGGTTGAAAGATGTATCCACAGCGATCTACCGGGCAGAAAGGAGAAATGGTCTTTCCCTACAGACCAGAGAGCAGATTTTTGAAGATGCGCTCCATGGCCAAGAGATCCAGCAGAAGGAGCCAGAAGAAATAACACCACAGATCCAGGGAATGTGATGCAAGAAAGAACGCCCCGGTGAGCCGCCTGTCGGCCCCGTGTTGCGATTTTGTGGACGAGGTCGAGGAAGTATCCCTCCCCGCCGGTTTGCGAGGCGTTTGCGGCCCGTGTGAAGGCAGGCCCCTCCCCATAGAGAAGCAACGGTTCCCTGTGCGGATACAGGGTCGAAAATCAAGCAGGAGAAAGGGACGGTGCCGCATGGCGGCCCCGCTCCAGCTCACTGCGTCCGGCAGAGCCGGCCGCTTCAAGGCTTTTCGCCGCTTCTGAAAGAAATATCATTACGGTGCCGGATTTGGGCAAAAGGTTCCTGGTCAGGTGCTTTTATTCCCTGAAAACCAGAGGTTTCAAGGAATGTTACGGTGCTTTGACAGGTTCCTACGATCAGGAAGGAGGGCTTCATCCATGCAGGATACAGAAGCAGAAAAGAAAGAAATCAAACGCCGCTTCCAGCTTTGGATCAGGCCATCCACCCTGGAGCTGGCGGACACTCTCTACAAAAAAGATAACTGCGACAGCCGGAGCGAATTCATTGAAAAGGCTGTGATTTTTTATGCCGGATATCTCTCCGCAGAGGATAACAAAACCTATCTTCCAAACATCGTTACCTCGACACTGAAAAGCATTGTAGCGGAGAGTGATCACCGGCAGAACCGAATGCTTTTCAAGCTGGCTGTGGAGCTGGCGGTCATGATGAACGTTGTCGCAGCGAATAACAACATCGATCCGGTGTCACTGGATCGTCTGCGGGGAGAATGTGTCAAGGAGGTTAAAAGACTGAATGGCTCCTTCTCTTTTGATGACGCAGTGAGCTGGCAGAAAGGATGGGAAGAAAGTTAACCGCAATTGTTCCAAAAGTTTGTGCACTTAAGAAAGTTGTGCACTTAAGAAAGTACATTTCACCTCAAAAAGAGTTTGTGATATAATAAATATTTATAAGAAAGGGAACAGGATGTTCTCTATAAAGAACGGAGCTGAAAAATGGCTGAAAGACAAATAGAAAATTTATTAGATTTTATTCAAACGATTTGCGAATTAGATGGAAAACTAATTCGTAACGGAGCAGATAAAAATGAAAACCTGCTTTTTCGAGGACAGTCGAATATGGCATATGAATTGATTCCCTCTTTAGGAAGAAACCGGAAATTCTCTGTTGATATTTCTATTTTAGACGAAGAACGTAATTTAATTGAAATGGCCAAATATAAGATGCCAGAGATTTTTCATAGTGACCTACTGCCTTTAGAATTGTTAGCTCTTTTGCAGCATCACGGTATTCCGACTCGGCTTTTGGATGTTACAGAGAATGCTTTAGTTGCACTGTATTTTGCATGCTGTTCAGATAATGATAAGAATGGAGAAGTATTCGCTTTTAAAAATAATGAAACGGATGTAGCAAACAACCCTGTTATTAATGCAATCGCAGATAGTTATCGTTTTGCACGAGGAACCTTCTGCACACTTAGTCTTTTTTATGGGGCAGTTATTTCACAGCCGTATTTTCTTGAACAGAAGCAGATACATGAAATTTGTCATAAATCATCTGAATCTGGAGGACAATGGATTAAGGAATGTTGTGAGAAATTATTTTTTGTATATGCACCTGCAAGGCATTTGCGTCAACAGATGCAGCGAGGGCGTTATATACTTTTCCCAAATCGAATTGTACCTTATGGGAATTCTGAAGAATTCTGCTTTGAAAAAGTGATTGATCCAATTCCAAAAGATCATGAGAAAATTTGTGGTCGGATTATTATTCCAAAAGAGATTAAGGCAAAAATTATTCAAGAGTTGCGGTTGTTTGGAATCAGCAGAGAAATTTTATTCGCTGATAGTGTCGATATCGTATGCGAGGAAATTACTAATAGTTTCAAGAGAAAAATTAGAGGTGACATACAATGGTAGAGATTGATGGAGAAAAGGCCTTATGGTTTGCCATGGAAAAAGGATTGGGACTTCAAAGGTATAGGTATATTATGGAACATGTACTGGATGTTGATGTTTCTAAAAATGAGGATTTCAAAAGAATGTTTAATGGGTTTTATGGAATAAGGAGCTAACTATATAAAAGTCAAGAGATTTCGATGAAAAAGTATGAAAATGGAAATCAAGCAATAAGTTAGCTAAAAAAGAATCAAGAACATTGACATTGTGAGTATTTGTATAAAATTAAGGTGCACTAAAAACTACCAAAAAGAAAGAACTCGTTGGCAACGCTTACATTATTTTTGCTTGTTGACTATCTTAGCAGGTCAGGATCAAAGTATGTTCCTGTACTTAATAGATGATAGATGACTCTCATGAGTTTTCTGACACAGTGGCCCAAAGCACAGAGATGACCTTTACCTTGTGATATCTT
>FCNA01000094.1 GCA_900018345.1 Clostridiales bacterium CHKCI006 | reverse complement strand
TTGTTGACTATCTTAGCAGGTCAGGATCAAAGTATGTTCCTGTACTTAATAGATGATAGATGACTCTCATGAGTTTTCTGACACAGTGGCCCAAAGCACAGAGATGACCTTTACCTTGTGATATCTTTAAATTGTAGTATGCCTTAAAGACGGGATTGTTCTGGATCACAGGAAAGATGACCTGATATAGCGTTTTACGCAAGTATTTAGATCCCTTCTTAGAGATGGCAGTATGCTGAGCTTTATATTCACTCGACTCATATTCTTTAGGTGCTACGCCAGCAAATTTGATGATCTTAGAAGGCTTTGAATACTTGCCTATATTTCCTAACTCTGCTATAATTGACGTACCAGAGAAATGCGAAATCCCTGGTATGGACAGGATAGGAGAGTTGATCTTTTCGGAGAACTCTTCTATTTTTTTGTCTATTTCGGATAATTGCTCGTCTACAAGTTCAATACGTGCAATCAGATGCTTGATCTTCAGGACCATAGCATCGGAGTGGGTACCAACGGATTTTCTAGCAGCTTCTTTTAATTGTTCAGGAGTCAATGATATAGGTCTTCCTTTTTTCTGAGCTGCAAAGCATTGTCTCAGAGAACGGATATTAGCGTGAGCGATATTCGAAGCACTCGCAAAAGTTTTCAATATACGCATATACACGATGCCATATTTAGATTTAAAAAGCGAGTTAAATTCAGGGAAAACGCGATCAATACACTGCTGCAACTTATTGGTATATGTATTACGTTCTTCCTTGAGATCATGATGATGTCTGGTTAGATATTTGGCTTCGGTAAGCTCATCATCTTCCAATTGAATGATCCGATAAGGTTTTTTGCGTGAAGATGACAATAACATATCACAAATCAAGAGAGTATCTGTTTTATCGTTCTTAGTGATGCTGCCCTGCATTTTACGTGCCATATCCGTGGAAGTAGGATTGATCAAAGCGACTTTAAAGTTTTTTTGAAGTAGAAACTGCAACAAATTAAGGTGATAATGACCAGTATCTTCCATACCAATCAGATCTGGTTTAACAGGTAAACGATTGATTTGATCAATCAGAAAATCAAAACCTGAAGTGTCATTTTTAAAGCAGGTAGGACGGATCACAATTTCTCCAGTGGCGCCATCAAC
>FCNA01000054.1 GCA_900018345.1 Clostridiales bacterium CHKCI006 | reverse complement strand
ACCTGCAGGATGCGTGTATCCGTAGGATTACTGATGGCGATCATACCGGATAGCTGTCCAACGCTCATATCCAGATCAAGATCGGCGATCACATTTTCAAGATTTGGACGGCTCTTGAAGATGATCTCATAATCCTTGGTCAGCTCTGAACCGAGCTGCAGATCCTGCAGACTGATGGACTGTGAGCTGCTGCGCAGATAGACCATGGAGCTGGCAGAATACATGGGAGCGGTCATCAGTTTGCCATAGAGGACCGAGACGAAGATACCGGTCAGAGCGCCAAGGATTACAACGTACCAGAGCGATCTGATCTTGAGGAAGAGGGCCTTGAGGTCGATCTCGACCTCCTGATTTTCTTCTTTGAATTCATTGGTGTTCAAGTGGATTCTCCTTTCTAATACACATCGCAAAGACAACGTTGCGATCATCATGATTACGGGAAGTACAGGTACTCAGTAAGAGGGTGGGGGATGACAATTCTAAAGAGGATGTAGTATAGATAGATGCTCTTGAAGCGATCTGTTGATGATAGCTGATCAGATCATCGACATCCGTGGTGTACAGTTCACTGGCAGCATTGATCGTAGCGGAGGCAAAGACCTGATAGAGGCAGACAGAGCCATCCGGAAGATAGAGATAGATATAGGGATGGGCCTCATAGAAATCCTGCTCCAGATAATATCTGAGATCATGGAAACGGGAACCATTGGCCATATTGTGACCATAGATGATGGAGACATCATCCTGGAAATTCCCCTGATTCATCTCATCGAGGAAGAGGCTGCCAGCTTTACTGTATGAGCCATACATATCTGTATAGAGATAGGTGTCATTGGTCGAACCTAAGAGGACAGGTTCATCGATATGGGTATCGGGAATATAGAGCCAGCCCATGACATCGGGATTGATGGCAAGCAGTGCATCAAGATCAATCTTTCGGTAGATAGGATCATTCTCATCGAAGAGCTCAGCAGAAGCAGTTTCACGTATGGCTTCTGTATTGGCTTCGATCAGCTGATAATCATCATAGATGTGATAGAGCTGAACGAGACAATAGATGAGAACACATAGACAAAGGATGATGCCTAACTTTAATAGATATCTTATCTTCATGACAGGAAATCCCATTTTAGATCATCATCGATCCATTTCATATTCATCATCCTTTCCCTTGATTAAAGCACAATAAAAACGAGTTTGGAAAAAATTCGTTTGAATGCTCCCCTGTATCGATCAATTGTGATGCCAGACAGACTGCCGCATCTGAGATAATATACTTTTTCCTCTTATTTTGAACATAGGTCATAAAAATAAGAACTTAAAATCAAGTATATTTACACTTCTTCATAAAAAGTATCCGGATGATTGGGATCAAAGATCTCATTGGCCCACATGATGGTCACCAGATCCTCTGTCTCACTTAGATTGATGATATTGTGGGTCCATCCAGGGATCATATGTACTGCCTGGATCTTCTCTCCACTGACCTCAAATTCAATGATGTCATCTGTCCCAATCTCTCTTTCCTGGATCAGTCCATGTCCGGAGACTACGATAAAGAACTCCCATTTGCTGTTATGCCAGTGCTGTCCTTTCGTTACACCGGGTTTGGTAATATTGACGGAGAACTGTCCACGATCAGTTGTCTTCAATAACTCTGTAAAAGATCCTCTTGCATCACAGTTCATCTTCAGATCAAAAGCGATCTTTTCTTTAGGCAGATATGTGAGATAGAGACTGTATAGCTTCTTGGCAAAACTGCCTTCCGGAATGCTTGGCATCATCAGGGTCTGTGGCTGCTGTTTGAAGCTCTCCAGCAGATCAATGATATGCCCTAATGTTTCCTTATGCGTTACAGGAATATAGCAGTAGCGTCCATTTTCAATAGGTACAGGTTCCAATCCATCATATTCACAATGGATCTCCTTTCCCTCCAGTAGATCAAACATCCCTTCTACCAGATCATCGATATATAATAATTCCAGTTCCGTATTTCTGTCATTGACCGTATAAGGAAGATCATTAGCGATGGCATGGCAGAAGGTAGAAACAGCGGAATTATAATTAGGTCGGCTATGTCCCATCAGATTGGGGAAGCGATAAACAGCGATCTTACCTCCTGTCTCCTTTCCATACTGGAAGAATAATTCTTCTCCAGCTAATTTAGATCTTCCATAATCTGAAGTACCATATCTTCCGATCAGTGTTGCCTGGATGGAACTGGCCAGCATGACAGGACAGTTATTCTGGTATTTCTTTAATGTATCCAATAATG
Organism: Clostridiales bacterium CHKCI006; assembly: GCA_900018345.1. GTDB lineage: Bacteria > Bacillota_I > Bacilli_A > Erysipelotrichales > Coprobacillaceae > Fimiplasma > Fimiplasma intestinipullorum. The sequence goes on along the minus strand of FCNA01000054.1, from coordinate 398 downwards.
TCGAGGCGAAACCGAAGTTCCCGTTCATGAATTCTTCATTATTCTTTGGACGATTCACACCTGCCAGATGGAAGACAAAGTCTGCTCTTTGACAGTACTGTTCCAGTTCTTCAGCTGTGGAATCCATATCATAGCAGTCGATCTCATCAATATGGATATTGGGTCTGGTCCTATTTTTATTGTCTTTGATGTTATATAAATTATTGACCAAGGCAGTACCGACCATGCCCTTGGCACCTGTGACTAATATGTTCATTAAGATTTCCTCCATACCATCTTATTGACAACGCCAGTATAGGACTGGATGATCTTCACGACCTTTGTGGATACATTCTGATCGACATAATCAGGGACAGGGATCCCTTCATCTCCATTTTGATTCATCATCACAGCTGGAT
>FCNA01000154.1 GCA_900018345.1 Clostridiales bacterium CHKCI006 | reverse complement strand
TCTCTATAGAGGTGTTGCATCATGAAACTTTACTATGATAAACGTTCTAAAAACCCTACTTATTTTATCCAACAGGGTATCCGTAACGGCAAGAAGACCACCACTCGCAATGTCAAGGTCATTGGTAAGCACAATGATCTTCTTGCGATTACCGATGATCCCCTCGCTTATGCCAAAGAACAGGTCCGTCTCTTTAATGAAGAGTATGCCAGTCATAAGGTCACTTTGAATATCTCCATTGACTTTGATAAAAAAGTCCCTTTCTGTGACCAGAAGGTTTCTTCTTCTCTTTCTCTTAATGTTGGCTACTTCTTTCTTCAGACGATCTATCATCAGCTACATCTCGATGACTTTTTTGAAATGATCACTTCGGGATCAAGGATCCATTTTGATTCCAACCTCATCAATCGTTTCCTTACTTTCTCAAGAATCCTTTTCCCTGCCAGTAAGCGAAGCATCTGTGCCCATCTTCATCATTATTTTGAACAGCCTGATATCCATTATCATGACTGCCAGCGTTTCCTTTCCATTCTCGCTGATCATTTCGATGATTATTTAGCTCATTTATACAAATATAGCTCTCAGATCATCGATATTGACACTTCAGTCTGTTATTTTGATTGCACCAACTACTATTTTGAAATTGAATCCCCTGATGATGATTATGTTGACGAGGTGACCGGTGAGGTCTTTCCCGGTTTTCGCAAATATGGCATCTCAAAGGAACATCGGCCTAATCCTATCGTTCAGATGGGGCTTTTCATGGATCGACACGGCATTCCATTATCCATGTCTTTAAATCCGGGCAATCAGAACGAACAGCTTTCAGCTGTCCCTACTGAAGAGAAGATGATGAAATCCTTCAAAAACAAGCAGCTGATTTACTGTGCAGATGCAGGACTCGGGTCCTGTGATATCCGACGGTTCAACTCTTTTGGCAGTAGAGCTTTTATTGTCACTCAATCCATTAAGAAACTTTCCGATCCTCTGAAGGAAGCTGTCTTCAATGATTGTGATTATCGTCTTCTTTCCAATGATCAACCTATGAGTCTTGAAACGATGAAGACTTTTGATCGCATGGACGAGAAGAATCTCAATCTTTATAATGATAAGATCTATAAGGTCCTCCCGGCAGATAAGCTGGTTGACCTGGGACTTGAGGAGACTTATTTGACACAGACAGGAAAAGAAAGGATACGAAAAGCCAAAGGATCACTTAAACAATACGTCATCATTATCTTTTCAAGAAAATCGATGGAATATCAGCGAGCGATCCGAGAAAAGCAGGTTGAACGGGCACGAAAGCTGATCACAAGCAATAAAGTGGATAAACTGGGCAAGAATCAGAATGATCCTAAACGATTTATCAAAAAAGACAAGCGAAGTAAAGATACCTATCTACTTGACGAAGAGAAAATAGCGGAAGAAAGCCAATATGATGGCTTTTATGCCATAGCAACCAATCTGGACGCATCGGAAGAAGCAAGACAGATCATTGAGATCAATTCTCAAAGATATATGATCGAAGACTGCTTCAGGATATTAAAAACAAATTTCAGATCCAGACCAGCCTATGAGCATATAGAAGAACACATCAGAGGACACTTTATGACGTGTTACACGGCATTATTAATATATAAGATATTGGAATACAAGATCAATCACGATAATGACGGGTTGCATTTTACGGTTACTGAGATCATAGAAGGACTTAGAAATATGAATGTGATGAATTGCCATGACTTATACTATCAAGCGATTTATGGCGGAAGTCAGCTTTGCACCAGGCTGAATGAGGTATTTGGTTTAGAATTAGACCGAGAATATTACGAACCGAAGGTTCTGAGAAAAAAACTGAAAAATATTTTATAGAGGGCTTTACATACAACATTTTTTAGCCATACATAAAAAGGAGGATTATGTCCTGATTATCAACATAATTCTCCTTT
>FCNA01000092.1 GCA_900018345.1 Clostridiales bacterium CHKCI006 | reverse complement strand
GAAAAGTTGTTTCTTTTCTCTTCTCTCTATCGTTTCACTGATATTCAGTTTTCAATGTTCTCTTCCAGTGTCCTCTCGAACACTGAAAACTAAAACATATTCCTTACTCAACTTACTCTCTTTTTCTTCTCCCTAGAAAGGAGGTGATCCATCCCCACGTTCCCGTAGGGATACCTTGTTACGACTTCACCCCAATCATCAAACCCACCTTCGACAGCTCCTTCCTTTCGGTTCGGCCACCGGCTTCGGG
>FCNA01000085.1 GCA_900018345.1 Clostridiales bacterium CHKCI006 | reverse complement strand
TATAATAAATTATAAACTTAAACAAATTTTCAGTACAAAAAAATAGGGAAGTCTATTATATGTGTTTATAATATAAAGGACTTCCTTTTTTATGAAAATTTGAATTAAGTTTCATTGTACTAAAACGTATGTAATCTTTATGATGGCTTTCCCCGGCTAAACTGAGTCGCTCCTTATAAAAATAATGAAAAATTGCTGATTTCACTGTTGTCTTTGTCTCAATTGATGGTAAAATGGGTACAGTGGCCCCCTCCCCAAATATTAGGACTATTTGGCTGTTATGAAATTTATGATGTATCCACTGGTTTTTCAGGCAGGAATCGGAAAATCTTCATCACTTTTCCGCTGCATTTTGGACACTGATTTTTGTTTCGAGGATGAAGGTCACAGTCTTCTGGATCGGCTTTGAGGAGAGTCTGGTTCAGGCATTTCCGACATAAAGGTATTTTTACCTTTCGGTTGCTATTGGACATGAAACCGTAGTGTCGGATCTTGACGAAACGGGATGGCAGAATGTGCATCATGAATCTTCTTAGGAATTCGAGCGCATCAAGTGTCATCCTTTTTTGTTTGGAATGGTCTCTGTAGTCCTTGTAGCTGAAGGTGACCGTATGATCTTCCAAACTGTAGTCAAGTATCCTTGAGTTGGAAATCGCAACTCTGTGAGAATATCGTCCAATATAGTTAAGTACAGCCAGATTGCTGCCGAAAGGTTTTTTTGAATAAACGACCCACTCCTTTGAATAAAGCTCATTCACAAGCGAACGGTACGGTTCACTGTCAAAGTCGATACTGCTGCTGTTTTCATCCAGAAGATTGAGTTTCTTCATGGAATCGATGAATTTTCCTCTGAAAAGTCTTGAGAGGACCTTCACTGAAACAAGAAAATTGGCAGGTGCTTTCTTAAAAGTGAACTCTCCATTTTCACCGTGCGAAAGACCGCCACCCGAAACAATCATATGGACATGCGGATGGAACCACAGATTCTGTCCCCATGTGTGAAGGATCGATGTGAAACCAATCTGCCCGTAAAGACGCTCTGAAGCCTGCAGAAGTGTTTGTGATGAAGTCTTGAAAAGAAGGTTGTACATCTTCTCCTTATTGTTCATGAAAATATCGTTTAGAGTATCGGGTACAGTAAAGACGATGTGGTAATACGGAATGTCAAGAAGGAATCCGCTGAATTTGTGGATCCATTCCTCTCTTGAGTGGCACTGACAGGAAGGACAGTGACGATTGCCACAGGAATTGTAGTGGATAAAAGTGTGACCGCAGTCCTCGCATCTGTAGGCGTTGAAGCCAAAAGTAGATGTACCGCATGCAGTAAGATAATTGAACACCTTGAGTTCATGGTCACCAAGGTGATGGTGGGAAAGAAAATTATTTTTTTCATTCTGCATGATCATCTGAATATTAGTTGCCACTGCGGTCACCATCTTTCATAAGAGAGTCGATATAGGAAATATTGTGGTTCATCATGTTTTTTGAAAAATGAAGATAACGTGAAGTGGACATGAGAGAGCTGTGACCGAGACGATATTTGAGATCATAGAGTTCGCCACCGGCTCTTAGAAAATTGACAGCATAGGTATGTCGAAGACAGTGAAATGTGAAGGAGTCGGGGATATGTGCCAGGTCACGATAATGAATAAAATGCCTTCTGACAGTTTCGATAGAAGGTTTACTGTCATGATGGAAAACAAAGAAATACTGGTCAGACCCAGGCTTGATATGATATTCCTTGGCATAGTGCTGAATAGCGCGATAGACAGTATTATCCAAAGGGACATGACGAGACCTGTTTCTTTTGGATTCACGGATATAGACCGTCATATTGTTCTTGTCTTTAGTGGAAATATCACAAACCTTTAAGGAAATGATTTCATTGATGCGAAGACCACAGCAGAGAGCCAGTTTGATGATACAGTCCATTCTTGAATCGGAATGAACAGTATCAAGAAGAGAACGTATCTGATGGTCAAAAAGAAAATCGATATCTTTAGGGGTGGATTTGCATCTTGGGACTCTGTAAGAATTGATTGGTTTGTTGAGAACGCCCTGAAAGAAAAAGCGGATGTAGGAATTATTGGCGTTGATTGTATTTTTATCCATGTCAGTCGAATGAAGATAAAAAAGGTAAACTCTGAATTGATCTTCAGTAATATCAGAAACATTGTCATAATCGATATATTCAAGAAAACGTGCGATGCCGTTCATATAATTCTTGACGGAATTGTCACTAAGATTTTTCAAGTGAATAGAAGATCTGACTTCGTTCAAAATAGGGTATTTAGTAATTTTGTCATTTAAAGATTCTTTCTTCATAATTTGTTCAGTCCTTTCATATAAAAAATGACAATTAAAGTATAAATAAAAAAAGCCATCATATGAAGGACGGCGAAAAAAATATGAAGACAAAA
>FCNA01000075.1 GCA_900018345.1 Clostridiales bacterium CHKCI006 | reverse complement strand
ATCAACGCCAGCAAAGAAGTGACTGTTTTTACCGATATCAATACCGATAGTTAACATAGAAACACAACCTTTCAAAATAAGATACATGTGATGTGCAACCAACAGCCTTATTCAACAAAACCTGGTGCAAAATACGAATTCAAGACCCATCTAACTAATCACTGTTTGAGAATAAGGAGTGGTGAGTTCCTCCTTGAAGTAGTCAAAGCCACAGTGGGATAAAATACAAATCCACAATCACATATTCTGTAGTTTACAGGATATCGTCACCGTAATCAACCACGGATAGAAGGTTGATAGAAAGGAGAAGGTATACTGTAAGTGACCCCCTTAGATGGGACACTTATAATATACCAGGGGGCGTAAGTTTTATGAAGAAATATGGTATCTTTAGTAATCTTAAAATGATCATGAATAGCTTAAGCGCGCACTCATCGCATATGAAGCTGTATTTTGGAATGCAGATATTGACCGGTATTCTGTTTCCACTATTAGGTGTCTACATCCCGGGACGGATTGTCACTATTCTAGAAAACGGGGAGGGCATCGGATCCCTGGCTATGAACTGTGTGGTTCTCTTTTTGCTTTATGGACTCTTTGCTTTTGTCAAAGATTACTTCCAGGAATACAATCATTTTGATGTGATTTGGAGCCGCTTAAGCGGAATGAACATCGAATTTGAAGAAGCTTGTATGCATATGGATTTTGAAACTTATGAGAAAACAGAATCCCAGGTATTACTGAATAAAGCCAATCTGGGAGTATACCGTGGCGATTATTATGGTATATCCGGTTTTGTTTTTGATTTCCGTGATACCCTGATCAATCTAGGTGGATTACTTTTGTATTTGTTGCTGGTGTCGGGACTGACCTGGTGGCTGGGAGCAATCCTTTTAGGTTTGTCATTTGTACAATACGGTGTTTACTGTTGGGCGAAGCGGTACGAGGCGCGCAATAAGGATGCGCAGTCCTATTTGAATCGTCAGTTGAATTATTTGTCCCATCTCAGTTCGCGCGTCGATGTGGGAAAGGATGTGCGTTTGTACCATTTAAAGGATTGGGTCAATCAGTGTTATCAGCAGACTTTGAAAAAATACCAGATAGGCGCAACCAGAGAACGCAGTCATTATTTTGTCTATGATCTTGTCTGCATCTTTGTTGAAGGCTTACGTGACGGTGTCTGCTATCTCTATTTGATCTATTTGTTGACACAGGGGTTTGATGTCGGTTCTTTTATCTTCTTTATCGGACTGGTACGTGGTTTTGGCAGCTGGTTTACACAGTTGAGTGACGCTTTAGCGAAACTCTCACGTGATCAATTGATCGTGCAGGACTATCGTCATTTTTTAGATGAAGCGGTTAAGCCCAACACTTTCTTTGGATCTGGTAGCCTGGAAGATGTACCGGTGTCCATCCGTTTTGATCATGTTTCTTTTCGTTATCATGAAGATGAACGCTGGATCCTGGATGACGTCAGCTTCAGTGTTAAAGCAGGGGAACGTCTGGCTTTAGTGGGCTTAAATGGTGCCGGCAAAACAACCTTAGTGAAATTGGCCTGTGGGTTATACACCCCGACCAAAGGCATGATCTATCTGAATGATAAACCAATGTCTGATTATTCACAGGAAGCTATCTTTGAAAAAACAGCTGCCCTGTTTCAGGATTCATTCCTGCTGGCTTTGACGATTGAGGAAAATGTGGCCTTACAAACACGGGAAACGATGGATCATGATAGGGTCATGGACTGTTTGGATCGGGCCGGACTGGCGCCAGTCATTGCCAGATTACCACAAAAAGAAAAGACTTATCTGTTTAAGGATATCCAGAAAGATGGTGTCCAGCTATCCGGTGGTCAGCGCCAAAGTCTGCTTTTAGCGCGTGCACTCTATAAAAATCCGCGTTTTCTGATTCTTGATGAACCGACGGCGGCTTTGGATGCCCTGGCTGAAAATGAGATGTATGAGAAATATGCCTCTTTGACTAGAGATTGTACCACCATTTTTATTTCGCATCGTTTGGCATCGACTCGTTTTTGTGAAGAAATCTTTTATCTGGAAAACGGAAAGATCATTGAATCAAGCAGCCATGATGAATTGATGGCTAAACAGGGCGCTTATGCGCATCTGTTTGAAGTGCAGAGTCACTACTATGAGGAGGGTGAGACAGATGAAACAGCTATGCTTTAGAACCGTTCATATCCTGAAAAAGCTTTATGCCGATCATCCGACGATCCTACCTATTCTGATCTTTGGACCGTTCACGACAGCGCTGATTCCTTTTTACACGTATTATTTCTCGGCAGCCATTCTTAATGCCCTGCTTGGTGGAAATACGTCACAGGCGCTTGAACAAGTCCTGTTTCTGATTGGCGGCAATACGATCCTGCGTGTGATCTCAAGACTATGTGCTAATCAGGAACATATTTTGGAGTGGGATGTGTTGGATTACAGCATGTCAGGGCATCTTCGCGATAAATGTTTTTCAATCGAATATGCCAAATATGAGAGTGAAGAAGTACTTTCGGCGCTGCGTAAAGCGGAGATCAATCAGCATATGGGATATAACTATGGCAATATTCTGGAACAAACAATAGGCATCATGACTCAGCTGTGGACGCTTCTGATTTCGTTAATCATGATGTGTGTTTTATTCCTGGCGTCTTCCTCCTGGCCACTTTGGCTCTCGCTTGTTACCTTATGTGGTGTTTTGTTCAGTGTGCTTTGCGCCAGTGGGCTTGTCAGCTGGTTGGGTGCCCGGATCAATCAGAAGTTGGATTTTTATCTCAAACAGAATTTTGAATTGAATAGTTCAGGTAATTATTTCATCCGTTTGCGTGATCAGGTCAGTAACGGGAAGGATATCCGCATCTATCATATGCAGGATCTCTTGATTGATCGGTTAAAGCATTACTTCCAATTTAATGGTCGGGAACAATGTCGTTTAGAAGGTCTCTTCAGCGGAGTGAATGGCGGGAGCATTCAGGCATTAGGCATGCTGGCTTACTTTGTTATCGGACTGAAAGTGTTGGAAGGCGATATTCTGGTAGGGGATGTCTTATTTTATGCCAATGGGATCCTTTCCTTCTCAGCTGCCAGTGCAACGATCATCAAATGCGCACATTTTCTGCATATGGCCCTGCAGGGAGTAGACGAAACACTGTCTTTTATCGAAAGTGAAGACATGAGTTATGATGGTACCCTGCCGGTGGAAAAAAGAGATGATGGCCAATATCATTTTTCTCTTCAGGACGTCTCCTTTCGTTATCCGGGCAGTTCGAACTGGGTCTTACGTCATATTAATCTGGACCTGACCGTTGGCAGATCTTATGCCCTGGTCGGGTTAAATGGATCGGGCAAAACGACATTAGTCAAGCTGCTGTGCCGTCTGTATGAGCCGACGGAAGGAAAGATCCTGCTCAACGGCATCGATATTACGAAGTATGATTACGATGAATATGTTTCTTTGTTCAGTGTTGTTTTCCAGGATTTTCAGTTATTATCTTTGCCTCTAGATGAAAATGTGGCCTGCAGTATGGATGTCGATGCAGCGAAGTTTACTTCCGTCATGGAACAGGTCAATCTGCAGGAGCGATTACCCGATCCCCATGTCCTGTTGTTCAAGGAATGTGGTGATGGAATCAATCTATCCGGTGGTGAAGCGCAGAAAGTCGCGATTGCCCGGGCCTTATATAAAGATGCGCCATTTGTCATCCTCGATGAGCCGACCAGTGCCTTAGATCCCATCTCAGAAGCAGAGATTTATGAGAACTTCAGCACTTTGATTGAAAACAAAACGGCAATCTATATCTCCCATCGCATGTCGAGCTGTCGTTTCTGCGAAGAAATTGTTGTGCTTGATCATGGAAATATCGTTGAGCGCGGTAATCATGAGAGCCTGCTTGCCCAAAAAGGGCTCTATGCCAACTTATACGAAACGCAGGCTCAGTACTATGCCGAAGCCAAACAACGTGATGAACATCAATAATAAGAAAACGTCTGTTTACTGCTCAACAGACGTCTTTTTTTGATTGATACTGTTCAGAAACTGCAATAAGCTTTCTTCCTGTTCGACTGAAAATGTTCGGGGTATCCATAATGCTTTGTTTTTGGTCGTGATATCCAGCCCATAACGATCCTGGGTTTGTATGCGAAAAGAACCGCGAATATAGATGGCCCGTTGGTACACGCGAAAACTTTGTAAGGAAACGAGCTGATAGGTGGATTCTCTTCTTTCTTCCATACTGCCACTGTACCCGTAGTAATAGAGTTGGTCGTGGTCAATATAGATGCGCTGTACCAGTGAGGTGCCTTGACAGTTGAGCCAGTACATGGAAAGCGGCAGCAGGGCAAAGAGCGCGAGTCCCGCCAGGTATGTGACAGGCAGGCGCAGCCATTGAATGGCTGGAAGGCTCTTGATATCACGTGTCATGTAAAGGATGAGAGTGCAGATCAGAAAGATCGCAGGACAAAAGAGCAGTGTAAGATATTTTGGCAGACGTAAATATGCTTGACGCCGTTTTGGATCCGTCTCCAGGACAAGTTGATGGGAGGCTAAAGCGGCTTTTTTGCGTAGGTCCTGTTTTTTCTGAAAGTCATCCTTGTCCTGATGATAAGCGCTTTGGAAGGCCTGGATCAGTGCTGAAAGAACAATGACCAGACAGGTACCGGTAATCGTTAAAATAAAAACTTGGCTGATAATGGCGGGCAAGGGCGCCAGGACGATAATACAAACCAATAAAGTCATGATCTCTAGGCCTAAAAGACATCCTCCTGTAACCAGTCCACGATGCTTTCTTGGGCCGATAAGATCCAGAAAGTTCAGTGCTGTTCTCAAGGGGACAGGAAGGATAGCTATTAAAAGGTGACTGATGAGAATGAGATAAATGGGACCTAAAAGAAAGGTAAAGATCTGCAGGCTCATCCGACTTTGTAAAGAGAGAGTCACTGGGTAGAGGGGCAGTTGTGAAATAAGAAAACTGATGCAGTAAAATATGAGCAATTTGAGCGCGGAGTGTCTTGTCATAGGGGTTCCTTCTTTCCTGGTTGTGTTAGGTATAGTGTATGATGTTCTCGCAAAGAAAGCGACCAGAGAATAGTTAAATAACTGTTAAGTGTTAAAGATCACGATAGACATTGACTATACTACTTTCACTTAATAAGACGTAAGCGGTTAACAAAAGTTTTACGCAAATTTTACTGTCTTTTGGTTTCTCGGTCACTAAATCGTTCGATACAATCCAAATATAAAGAAAAAAAAGGGAAATTTGTTCTTCGACCCCGCTTTTGAAACAAAGACTGCCGTATTCTATTAACAGGAGGAAGTGATGCTATGTCCAATGAACATCAGATAATACAAGCGGTTTATGCCGCAAAGAAGGATGATCAAAAAGCCGATGATCTGATTCGTGACTACATTCCTTTCATCCGCTCGGAGGCTTCCAAAAGTCTTCATCGTCAGTGCACCGATAAGGATGATGCGTTCAGTATCGCCATGATTGCTTTTCATGAAGCGATATTACATTATGAGAGAGAAAAAGGGACTTTCCTGCATTATGCCGGTATGCTGATCCGCAGTCGGATCATTGACTACCAACGCAAGGAATCCCGGCATCAGGGACATTTGTCACTACAGGAGGAAAATGAGGATCAACAGACCTTACTAGACCGTCTGCCAGATCAGAAAGATGCTTATCGGGAAGCAGCCGACCTTGAAGCAACACAGCAGGAGATTGCTGAATTAGCGATGGTCATGGCCCAGTTTGGTGTGGGTTTTCGTGACGTGGCAGATAATTCACCGAAACAGGAAAGGACAAAAACAGCTTGTTTAGAGGCCATCCATTATGCGATTGAAAATCCTGAACTGTTAGAAGAATTGCTGCGGACAAAACGATTACCCGTGAATCAACTGGTGAAAGGCTCGGGTATTGAACGTAAGACCTTGGAGCGTCATCGTCGCTATATCTTAGTGATGCTGTTGATTCAAACGAATGGATATGAGATCATCCGCGGACACCTCAGGCATGTCCTAGAAAAGAAAGGGGGGCTGCCTGCATGAAATATATGGTCATGGAATGTCATTTAAGTTATGCCATTGTGTTAGCAGAGGACGGACGGTTTCTGAAAGTCGCCAATCTGCATTACCAGGTTGGCGAGATCGTGTACGATGTTGTCGAAATGAATATGCCAACACCAAAACACCACATGCCACATATCCCAAAGTGGGGATACGCATTATCAGCGTTAGCCTGTTGTCTGGTCTTAGCCCTGACTTCACTTTTGTGGCCAACATCATCACCCTATGCTTCGGTTTATTTAAGTATCAATCCGGAGGTACGCATCGATGTTGATAGTCAGGATCAAGTTGTGGATCTTGAAGGTGTTAATGAAGATGGTATAGCACTTTTGGAAAACTATACTTATCAGGATAAAAACCTAGATCTGGTGATGGACGAATTAGTCGATCGTGCGATTGAGATGGGTTATCTCACAGAAGGGGGAACTGTTTCACTGGTTTTAGATGCTGATGACAATCAGTGGGTGGTCGATCATCAAACAACGCTCAGTGACCATCTGCATGCGCATTTAGATCAGAAAATCTCTGTTGTTATTGAAATCAAGAGCGCGCGTGATGCCTCTCAACAAGTAACGATCCCTGTCGAGCCTGTTGAAACGCCTGTTGAACCTGAGCCACCAGTGGTCAGTGAGCCTGTCGATGAAGAGGTAGTTGAAACGCCGCGGGTGGAGGATGGTGATTCTCAGTACAGTCCATCTGATGATGACGATGATGATTCATTTGATGATGGTGATTCTAACTACGATGATGCTGATGAAGATGACGATGATGATTAAAAAAAACAAAAAAATCATACGAAACCCCGAAATTCAAAAAAAGCTTCCGTATTCTATAAGTGAAGGATGAAGAAATAGACTTCATCAAATAAAGTGTAAAGGAGAATGAGTATGTTGAAGAGAAAATCAATTTTATCCATCGCCTTAGCGATGCTGCTGGTAGTTTTGGTTGGTTGTGGTCAAAAAGAAACCGCAACTCAGCTAGCTGATGGCGGTGTACTATGTCTGAGTGTTAATCCTGAAATTGCTGTGCATTATGATGGTGATGGGAATGTGACCAAAGTAGAAGGTCGTAATGATGATGGAACAGCCATTGTGACTGATTATACCGGTTATGAGGGAAAACCAACACGTGAGGTCGTTTCAGAACTGATTACTGAGATTGGTGAAGCCGGATATTTTGTTGAAGAAGTCGAAGGTGCTAGACGTCAGATCACTATCGAGATCGAAGCAGGATCCAATTTGCCAAGTCCGACTTTTCTAGATGAGATTGTGACGGATGCGAAAGCAAACGTCAATAGTCATCAATGGCAGACACCATTGGATGTGTTAGGCGAAAGTGATTATGGTCTGACAAATTATGAAGATACGGATTACGGACCAAATAATGACGGTGTGACAGATTACAACGACACGGATTATGGACCAAATAACGATGGTGTAACAGATTATAATGACACCGATTATGGGCCAAATAACGATGGTGTAACAGATTACAACGACACGGATTATGGACCAAATAACGACGGTGTGACAGATTATAACGACACGGATTATGGACCAAATAACGACGGTGTGACAGATTATAACGACACGGATTATGGACCAAATAACGACGGTGTGACAGATTATAATGACACAGATTATGGACCAAATAATGATGGTGTGACAGATTACAACGACACTGATTATGGACCAAATAATGATGGTGTGACAGATTACAATGCCTCAGATTATGGTTCTGATGATGGTGCAAGTAATTACGATGATGGATCCAGTAACTATGACGATGGCAGCTCAGCCTATGATTAAAAATAAAAAAGCGGTGAGATTCCGCCATGAAATGAAGCATATCGTTAATTCCCAGGAAGCGTTGATCCTTTCATCCAGGCTAAAGTATTTATTTAAACATGACGCTCACGCTGACTCACACGGTGTCTACCGTGTGAGCAGCCTTTATTTTGATACACCTAGTGACATGGCGTTGCGTCAGAAACTGGATGGGGTCGATCATCGTGAGAAGTTTCGCATTCGTTATTATAATGATGACCTGTCCTTTATTCGTTTAGAAAAGAAATTTAAGGTTAATGGGTTATGTGGAAAATATCATGCGCGTCTTTCTAAAGAACAGGTGGAACAGATCCTATGCGGAGATATTGCCTTTTTATTAAGCAGCGAGAATGCGCTGTTGATAGAATTCTACAGCAAGCTTCAAGGACAATTGCTGAAGCCTAAAACGATTGTAACTTACGAAAGGGAAGCTTTCCTTTATGAACCTGGTAATGTGCGGGTGACGCTGGATCAAAATCTTCGGTCCGGTCAGCAGGTGATGGCTTTTCTTGATCCGCAGCTTGTGCATCTTCCTGTCCATGATGGTCTGTCTATTCTTGAAGTGAAGTACGATGCTTTTTTACCGGAGATCGTCCGCCTGGCAGTTCAAATTGAAAACCGTCAAACGAGTGCTTATTCAAAATATGCGATCTGTCGACAATATGATTAGGAGGTACAAATATGCCCGTAAATTTTGGAGATGTCTTCAAATCGAGTTTTTTAGAAAACGTATCAGCCATTTCAGGATTTGATATGGTTCTTGTGCTGTTATTGTCATTTTTGTTAGGCTTGTTTATTTTCTTTATTTACAAAAAGTCTTATGCCGGTGTCATGTATTCGGCTAGTTTTGGCGTGACGCTGATTGCCCTGTGTATGATTACATCCCTGTTAATTCTGGCCGTCACCAGCAACATTGTCCTATCTTTAGGTATGGTCGGTGCACTTTCCATTGTGCGTTTTCGAACAGCGATTAAAGATCCATCGGATATCGCCTATCTGTTCTGGGCCATTGCCTGTGGCATTGTTCTTGCCGCCGGTTTTATTCCGCTGGCTGTCTTTGGCAGTGTGATGATCGGAGTGATGCTGATGGTCTTTTCTTCACGCAAAGGCTATGAACACCCCTATATTTTAGTGGTACATTGCGAGGATCGTGAATCTGAGCAGAAGGCGGCGGCCTTTATTGATTCGAATGTGACAAAGCTGTCTTTGAAAAGTAAAAGTGTTGCGCCTGGACAGATTGAACTCAATTATGAAGTGCGTCTCAAAAATGATCAGACTGATTTTGTGAACCAGTTAGCTTCTCTGCCCGGCATCACGCATACTGTCATGGTCTCCTATAACGGAGATTACATGAGCTAGAGCGATGTTAACGCATCGTTATATTGATCGCATCTGTATAGGGGCACTCTGCCTTGCTTTACTGCTGACGCTCGTTTTTATCAACGGTGAAAAGTGGGGCATTCAAAATGGACTGCGTGATCCGGGCTACGCAACGCGCCTTTTTGATGCCAGCAAGGTACATATGATCAATATCCTGATCGATGACTGGGAAGGGTTTTTAAATCAGGCCAGCGAAGAGGAATATACCACCTGCACGCTTGTGATCGATGGCAAGACGCTAGAGAATGTCGGCATCCGTGTGAAGGGGAATAATTCGCGTCGCCTGACTGAGGAATACGGACATCAGCGTTACAGCCTGAAAGTGGAACTGGATCATTATACTTCTAATCATTATTATGGCTTGGATAAATTTTCATTAGATGCTGCTTTTCAGGATAATAGTTATATGAAAAATTGGGTGGCTTACGATATGATGGCTTATATGGGTGTAGTGACACCATTATGCAGTTATACGTGGGTCCAGGTGAATCATGAAGATTGGGGCTTGTTTCTGGCTGTGGAAGAACCTGAAGAAGCTTTTGCCAGAAGAAACTTTGGAAAGGAGCATGGTCAGCTCTACAAGCCTGATTATCGCAATCTAGCAGATGAGAACGCGGATGTTCATCTACGTTACATAGATGATGAAATCACCAGTTACGACAACATTTTTCGAAATGCCAAGTTTGATCCAACGGATGCGGACAAAAAAAGATTGATCGAGGCATTGCGTATTTTAGATACGGGTGAAAATTTAGAACGTGCCATCGATGTAGATCAGGTTTTGCGTTATTTCACCGTTCAGGTATTTGTGGTCAATCTGGATAGTTATCTAGGCAGGACCGGTCACAACTATTTTCTCTATGAAGAAGACGGAATCCTTCAGATATTACCATGGGATTATAATTTGGCCTTTGCTACGTACTCACTTGGCATGCCTGATCCAATCAACGACGCGACTTTATATGTGAATTATCCGATCAACACGCCGGCCAGTGGAGAAGTCATGACTAAGCGCCCGCTATACCATCACCTAATGCAAAATGATGCCTATTTTGACAGATATCATGCTTATTTTGACAGCTTCATCGAAGGCTATTTTGAAAGTGGTCGCTTTGAGGTGTTGATCGAACAGACACGTGAGTTGATTGCACCTTATGTCGCCAAGGATCCAACTGCCTTTTGCAGCTATGCGGATTTTATGTTGGGGGTAGATACTTTACGTGATTTCTGTTTGCTGCGCTCCCAAAGTGTTCGCGGACAATTAGAGGGGACCATCCCTGCAACAATTCGAGGACAAAGCGAGGATCGCACCTCATTTGTGGATGCTTCTATGATCTGGCTGCCGGATATGGGCGAAATAGCCGATCTGGAAAAAGAAAAAGGATCATCAGAGAAGTGAACTCCAGTATTGAGATACTCCAATCACTGGGGTCATTGCTTCAGCGTGATCCTTTTTTTGAGATGAACAAGTCTTAATCATTTTACAGTTTACTCTTAGAAAAGAAAAATGATCCTGATTAAATCAGAATGATTCTCTAACTGTGGCGTTGTATGAAATGTTGTATGGAATGAGAATAGAATCGCCATTAACCAAATAACAACAAACGATTAGGGCAATGGGCGAAGCGGAATGTCTTCTTCTCATAGGCGGCATGCGATGTGGTCCTCTTCCCGGACCTCTAAAACCAGGCATAGAAATCCTCTTTTCTTAAGAATGAATGAAATAAATGATTAAAAAGGATGTCAATAGAATACTGAAAAAATAAAAGTCAATCAGAAGATTTTATTAAAATACGGTATGGGATTATCAAAAAGAACCTGACCCAAAGATCAGGTTCTATGCTTCTTATTCATCTTCTTTTTTCATGAGATAAGCACCACTGTTCCAGGCTTTTCCAACTTTATCGCCTATGCCATAGTAATCATTTTGCATCTGGTCAAAGGCAAATGCCTGAATCTTACCGGCATCGATCTTGCTTTTTTCATCGAGGATCTTCTCGTCAGCGATGACATTGACGATCTTCCCCAGAACTCTTAAGCCATAAGGCTGATCTTGCATTTCTACTACTTCACATTCAAGGGTCAATGGGTATTCCGTAATGACAGGGGCGTCTACACGATTGCTTTTAGTGGCATGCAGGCCAGAACGCTCAAATTTGTCAGCCATTTGATTAGAAGAAGCAATGCCTAAGAAGTCAGAAGCTTCTAAAGTATCCACACCTGGTACGGCTAAGGTGAAAGCTTTTCTTGTTTTCAGATTGGCAACCGTCTTATGATCTTCTTCCAGATTTAAAGCTACCATGTCTGTTGCACAAATACCGCCCCAGGCCATCATCATGACGTCAACACTCTCATCTTCGTTATAGGTGCCGATCATATAAGTTGGCATCGGAAATAAATAAGGTTTTGCACCAAAATCTTTTGTCATTGTTTTTTCCTCCTTTGATTGAAGCAGATTTGACTTTATCTGCTTGAGATACTATAATCATATCATGAATGATCTATAAAACAAGTACGCACATTTAAGTGCGATACTAACCAAAAGGGGAGTGTGAACGATGAGTCTCGCATGCATTCAGGATGCGAATTTGGAAGAAACAGGTTTTAGCTATACGATGTCCTTGATTCAGGGTAAGTACAAGATGTTTATATTATATGCTTTGATGGAGTATAAGGTCGTACGTTTTAATGAATTGAAGCGTTATTTGAAGACGATTTCTTATAAGACACTGAGCTCGACCTTAAAGGAATTGGAGGCGGATGGTCTGGTCCATCGCGAAGAGTACCCTCAGATCCCACCTAAAGTGGAATACAGTCTGACAGAACGCGGTCAGTCCCTGATTCCGATTCTGGATCATATGTGTGAATGGGGCGAAAAGCATCGCCTCAAAAAGTAAAACAAGCGCTATGGCTGCATAGCGCTTTTCATATCCTCTATTTTACAACGGAACGATGTTGATTCATCCATGTGAATCCGTATTGACAAAGTGAATACATGTCGATCAGGCGGCAGTTCGCCATTCCGACGAATCCCTGAGAAACAGGGTAGTTTTTTTCATAATCTTCACCTAATTGGGGAAAGTCGCCATCATCATAGTCGATCTCGTCAAATGTCTTCCATACGGAGCGTCCATTCTCCAGAATGCGGGCCCCGGAGAGAAAATGGGTTTGCGGATCATTACGCATGACTTCACAAAGATGCAGACAAGTACAGTTTCCATAGCCAACACCTAAAAGCAGGACCTTGGCATGCATTTCATAAAGTTTATAGAGTGGTGAGGATGGACCAAATCCGGGGGATAGCGGGTGATCTTTAGTCAGTTCCTCTGCGAAACGTCCATAGGCGCTAAAAGACACCTCTGGGTGATTGGAGCGATGAACACCTGGATAATGCCAAAACGCTTCAGCAATCCTTCCCATCTCACGTGTGGGTGTCTTTTGGGGATCGAAAGGCGGCATATTGTCCTGGATGATCTTGATCCAGTCCTGAGGAACAGGGGGATTCTGCCAACGGGCAGGATCGGAGTTTTCACCGGTAAAGCTTGGCATGACGATCGTCCCTTCTTGTCCAACGACAGCCAGTAAGGCTTCAATAACGGTTATTTCTCTCCCAACGACCCATCCGATCGCAGATAGAGAACTGTGAACAAGCAAGGTATCCCCTTTGTGGACGCCCAAGGCTTCTAGATCATGCTGGAGTCTGGTTTGGGTAATTGGTTCATGACTTTTTTTGATGACATCGGCTTCATGCATCGTTTGATCCTCCTTACAATATATTTCTGTGTTGCTTTTTCAAAGTAGAGGTGAGTGTCTGCAGGTGGGGATGTCTTTTTTGTATGAATTATCCTGAGTCGACCTGCTAGACTGGTTGTCTTGTTTTATCTAGACAATTTTTATTGTAAACCATTTGACTTGCTGCGTCATTCTTTTTTAGCATCTATTATGAATCATTTTCTTTTTCATATCATCCTTTGCTTGGGTCATCAATCAGTGTTAAAATACTGGCAAGATGGTATAATCAAATATAGAAAGCGTGGTTAATGGGGTCTAATCCAGCAAGAAGGGTGGTTTGGTGATGAAACAAAAGCAGAAATGGATCATAGTCGGGGTAAGTCTGCTGGTGGTGATTGTGGGTCTGATTGCATACTGGAGGATCGATCAGTATGTTCCTGAGTCGATCAGAGCCAGGATCGATTTCTATGATGCTTATCGGGATCAGATACACATCTATGAAACAACGGATACAGGAGTAAAAGACATAACAGAAGCTTTTTTTGAAGAACAGGACTGGAATTTCAAACTCAAGAATTATAAGAATATCAGTGAGCAGCTCTTTAATGACCGCTATGTCATTAATGTGAGCGCTGTGGAACGCCAGTATTTGCAGATGCTTGAAAAGCTTCGGTCTCATTAAGGTAAGATGACTAAAAGACCTGATGCATGATCAGGTCTTTGTATTTGAGTTGATAATAGGATATGTCGTAGGTTCTGAATAGAAATTAAAAGACTGATTTCTTGACAGATTCGCGAATGATCAGCTGCTCTTCACTGTTAAAATGACTTAAAAAATGGGCCAGTTGCATAGAGATAGCGGCATATTCATCTGATTTTTCTATCATCAGGATGAGGTAGTGGACCAGTCCTTCATAGAAGAGATAGGCTTCCTTTGTTGCACCGGAAGTGGTTAGACTTGGCGAAATGAAATTAGATTCCGGAATGTTTCCTTTGCCGGCAATGGAAATATCTTCGGGGATGTGAATGCCATGTTCTTTTAGACACAGCATGCCTCCGATGGCAATATCATCCGTTGAATATTGGATGGCATCAATCTCGCTGATGATTGGTATCATTTTTTCTGTGATTTCATAACCATGCCGATAAGACGATCCGCCGGCATCAAAGATCCAATTCTGATTTAATGGAATCTGATGGTCTTCTAAGGACTTTTTGTATTTATTGAATGTTCGAGAAGTTCCTAATGAAGCACTGGAACCTTTCACGAAAGCAATTTTCCTTAATCCCTGTGAAATCATGTATTCAGTAGTACTCAATGGTTCTTGTGTATTGCTGTAATTATAGCAATAGACATAGTCTCCCGTTACTTCTCTGCCTAAAACCACAATGGGAAAGTCTTCTCTGGCATTTTCGATGATCAAATCATCTGCTACCGTAGAGGTATAGATAATGATAGCATCTGCACGATGTTCTTTGATGAAGCGTTCAGCGGTCGCATTATGATTGCCATAAGTCGTGCAAATCAAAAAATCATAGCCAAAAGCGGAAGTGGCTCTTTGTAAGTGATTGATGATCGTTGAGAAAAAAGAACGTGATGCGTCATTCACAATGAATAAAATCAAATTGGTCCTCTTTCTTTGTAAATCAGCCGCAATGCCGCTTTTGACGTATTTTAATTCTTTTGCTTTGGCTTTGACCAGGTCCCGTGTTTCCTTGGAAACACGGGGTTTGTCATTCAATGCCAGAGAGACGGTTGAAACACTGAGTCCTAATGCCTTTGCAATATCTTTAATTGAAGCCATAATATATCATCCTATTCATCTTTTACATAATTTTTCTAAATCATTCTTAGGTAATCCAAGCGTAGATGCTTTTTTGATTCATAAAGTGTTATCCTGTTTGGTTTCCTTATTTTGCTAAAGGCAATCTAAAGAAAATGATATTGATGCATACAGAAGATATCTGTCACAAAATCATTGTATATCTAATTAGGGATTCTGTTAAGAAAAAAGTCTTTTCGATGTGTTCAAAATCATGGTTGAGAGCGTGGCAGTTAAAAAGATTCTCATAGGGTAACAGGAATCAATTTTAGCTGTATGAGCTGGTGCATCCATTGGCACTAGCTTTTTTGACCGATCGATCAATTAAAACGTTGTAATTAGGGACATGATGATCATCGTCCCTTTTGTATTGGAATCGGCTATTATTCCTGATGAATACAGTGAGGTTGATTTTGAAGTCAATAAAGCTCTCTGATGCATTAGGACAACTATCCATATTTTACCATATGATTGTGTTCAAGTGCTAGTGTTGCTATACATTTTCCATGTTTTGAGACTTCGATATATGCAAAAAGTCATGTCAAAAAATATCGAAACGTTTCGATTTTATGTTGACATCGCTTACATATTTGCTATAATGAGTATGTAAAACGTTTCGACAAATGTGAAAGAAAGGAGGAGGAGAAAAATGAGAGCGATTATGTTGATGTTTGATACCTTGTCAAGAAGGTTCTTGCCCAATTATGGTTGTGACATTTCTGTAATGCCCAATTTTAAGCGCCTGGAAGAAAAAGCTACGACGTTTGATGAGTTCTATGCAGGAAGCATGCCTTGCATGCCGGCTCGTCGCGAACTGCACACAGGTAAGTATAACTTCATGCATCGCGGTTGGGGTCCAATAGAGCCCTTTGATCATTCTTGTATAGAATCCATGAAGCAAAAAGGGATCTATACGCATTTGGTCACTGATCACAGTCATTACTGGGAAGATGGCGGATGTACGTATCATACCCGCTATACGACTTCTGAGTTATTTAGAGGACAAGAGGGGGATCGCTGGACACCACAGGGGTGCGCAGACATGTCGCTGAATACCTGCGATAAAAATAAGACGAATGAGTCAGCCATCCAACATTTAGCAAACCGGACAAGGATCCGTACTGAAGAGGACATGCCGAGTTATCAAACCGTTTCGGCAGGTCTTGAATTTATGCGAAATTACCATAATCGGGATAACTGGTTCTTGCAAATAGAGTGCTTTGATCCGCATGAACCATTCTATGTTCCAGATCGCTATCGAGAACTCTATGATTGTTGTGATAGCCACGAAGCGTTTAACTTTCCGGCATATTCTTTTGTCGATGGGAAATACAGCGAGGAGGATATTCGCGCGTTGCGTAAAGAGTATTTGGCCTTGTTGTCCATGTGTGATGCGCAATTAGGCCGTGTGTTGGATGAGATGGATGCGTTGGATATGTGGAAGGACACCATGTTGATCGTGAATACGGATCATGGCTTTTTCTTAGGTGAACACGATTTTATTGGCAAAAACTTCCCGCCTATTTTTGATGAAGTGGTCCACATTCCATTCTTTATTCATGATCCTCGTGTGAATAAAGATGGACAAAGACGTTCTGCCTTAGCGCAGACGGTCGATCTGGCACCAACTTTGTTAAGTTATTTTGGTCTAGCACCATTTGAGGATATCGATGGCAAAGATCTGAGTCCAGTCATCATAGATGATACACCGATACATGAAGATATTTTATATGGTATTCACGGTGGTCAAATCAATGTCGATGATGGGCGGTATTGCTATATGAGAAGTCCTGTGGATAAGGATCTGCCTGTCTACAATATGACCCTCATGCCTACTCTGATGCGCGGGTTTATGCGCTGTGAGGAGATCAACCAGGCGCAATGGGTCAATGGTGGACGGTATGCGAATGGCAATATGGTATTACAGATTCCGTGTAAGACAACTCAGGGAGGACTGCTATCGCATTCAAATGCATTATATGACAAACAAAGTGATCCTCATCAAAACCATCCAATCAATGATGAGAATTTAGAAAATAGGATGGCTGAAAAGATGAGAAAGGCAATGCAAAGAGCCGGAGCCCCAGACTGGCAGTTTGAAAGAATGGGACTAGAAGAATAAAAAGCCAAGAGGGAGGAAGAAAAAATGGCTAAAGATACTTCTAAAATGGATTTTATACAAGAAAAAGTTACCCCTGCAGTGACAAAATTCGTGAATTTGAAATTTATTAAGTGTATGCAGGCCGGAATCGTTGCCTGCATGAACGCAACTATGATTGGTTCCATTTTCATGTTATTGATGACGGCACCATTCCCGCAAGATTCAACATGGGCGATTGCGAGAGCCTGGAGAGAATTTTCTGCGGCCAATGCGGAATGGCTGAATCTTGGTTATCAGATAGGCCTGAATGCAGCAGGCTTCTATATTTTAATCGGTATGGTCATTGCTGTATGTGAACATGACAAGATGAAGATTGCCAATAATATGGTCATGAGTGTTTTCTCTTTCATTGTTTTACAGTGTTCATTTCTAGCTGATGGCGGTCTGGATATCGGCTTCTGGGGCGCTAAAGGCATGATGGCAGCCATTGTCGTTGGTTATTGTGTTCCTGAATTAAATAACTGGCTGCTCAATCACGGGTTCAAAATTAAACTACCTGATTCTGTGCCGCCTTTTGTCGCAGAGCCAATCAATCAGATTTTTTCAAGTATCATTGTTGTCATCGCTGTTTTCGCAGTAAAGTTAGGATTCGGTTATTTTGGTCAAACACTTGGTGGATTCATCAATAACATCTTTACGCCTTTATTCTCGGCAAGTGATTCTTTAACCGCCGTGCTTCTCTACTGTATTCTTGTACGTATTTTATGGTTCTTTGGGTTACATGGTAATAATATCGCAGGATCCGTTGTCAACGTCTTCTTAACAACTAACTTAGTGGAGAATGCTGAAGCCGTTGCGAACGGACAACAGCCAACACATATTTTCAACAGTGCCTTTCAGAACTGGACAACGACAGGTATCTTAGCGATCGTTCTGGCGATCCTGATCGTGGCCAAGTCTCAGCAGTTAAAGGCGATTTCCCGAATTTCTTTAGTACCTGCCTTATTCAACATTGGGGAACCATTGACATTTGGTTTACCACTGGTTTTAAATTTCGATATCTTCATTCCATATCTGATTGTCTTTGCCATTAATGGTACTGTGCCATATTTAGCCTGTGAATGGGGCTTAATGAATATTCCATATTTAAGTGTACCATTTACGATTCCAGCTATTATTAAAGTTTTCTTAATGTCTATGGACTTCCGTGCCATCATCGTTTATCTGGTGAATATGATCTTATGTATTGCAGTGATGATTCCGGCAC
The DNA here is from genome assembly GCA_900018345.1 of Clostridiales bacterium CHKCI006. GTDB lineage: Bacteria > Bacillota_I > Bacilli_A > Erysipelotrichales > Coprobacillaceae > Fimiplasma > Fimiplasma intestinipullorum. The sequence continues at coordinate 45,752 of FCNA01000075.1, read as the reverse complement.
TTAAGAGATATGACCGTAAGCTTTGTGCAGAAGAAGCCGCTGCTTCTGAAGCCGCATAATTCATGAGGGAAAGAGGGAAAGCAATGTTTATGTTACTTATTCTGGCAAAAGTTGGGATCGTGGCGGTTTATGCATCCATTATCTGGATGATCGTCCAGTTTAGAAACTCGGATCGAAATGTGAAGTTGGAATTTGATCTGATTTCCAGAATCGAACTATGTGCAACCATTGGCTTAGGTTTAGTAGGGCTTATTTGTGTCATTGATCCATCAACATATGCTTTCTCTCTTGTCCTTTGCATCCTTAGTATTGCACTGGCCCTTCTGCAGAGATATCGCATGATCTTGGTCGGGGATCACAAAATACTGTTTGGTGCAAGGTCACATGCACTGAGTGAAATTAAAGGTTTGGGATCAGGGTTGTTAAGCCTGAAGATTCAGACGAAAGCCAAAGACTATCGTATTTATGTTCCTTTGACCTCGAACCATGTCCTGAGAGATCGGGTACAGGCTAAAATCAAAAACACAAAGAAGTAGAAGCCAATATCGCTTGGCTTCTTTCTTTGTTGTCCGCTTCAATTGTCTATGTTAAGATAAGACGAGAGGTGATCATTGTGAAACAAATATCTTTATTAATCAAACCGGCATCCTCACTCTGCAATATGCGCTGCGCCTATTGCTTTTATGAAGATGTCAGTGCCAATCGAGAATGTGCTTCGATGGGAATCATGGACAGGCAAACGACGAGGGCCCTCATTGATCGGACCATGTGTCTTGATGTTAATCAAATCAACTACTGTTTTCAGGGAGGCGAACCGACGGTTGCAGGCATCGACTATTTTAAGGATTTTATTGATTATGTCGATCGAGTGAACACTGGGAAGAAGATCACTTATGCCATTCAGACGAATGCCACTTTATTGGATGACGCATGGATCGAATTATTTTCAAAACATGACTTTTTAGTCGGGGTGTCCCTGGATGGTTTTTTAGAAAATCATAATCGTTTAAGAAAAGACGCAGCAGGTAAGGGAACGTTCAAGATAATCATGAGCCATATTAAAAAAATGAAAAAAGCGGGAATTCATTTTAATATTTTGACGGTCCTCTCCCACCAGCTGTCTAAGAAGCCTGAACAGCTTTTTGAATTCTACCAGAAAAATGATTTGAATTATATTCAGTTGATTCCATGTTTGCCTACGCTAGAGGGAAATGCACGCATGGATCAATATGCGTTAACGCCTCATGATTTTGCGGATTTTTACTGTACCTTCTTTGATCTTTGGTACCAGGCGTATATGAAGGGGCATTATATGTCTGTGACTTTATTTGATAATCTCATCCCGATGTATCTGAATGTCCTGCCATCTCAATGCGGCATGCTTGGTCAATGCCATATGCAGCTGGTTGTGGAAGCCAATGGAAATGTCTATCCATGTGATTTTTATGTGCTGGATGATTACTGTTGTGGAAACATTAATACAGATAGCCTTCAAGAAATCATGAAACATGAAGCGGCCAAGCGTTTTTTAAAGGAAAAGCGAGTCTTATGCAAAGCATGTGATGATTGTCCATTTTATCATATGTGTTATGGCAATTGTCGACGTTTGAGTGTCTGCTACTACGATGCGCATTACTGTGGGTATAAAACTTTTTTAACTTATAGTCAGGAAAAGATGAGAAGAATTGCACAAATGTTGACCGTAAAATAAGTCCCGTTTGATCAACATGCATGGAAAAGAACAGACGCTATTACATGGAATTATTTTCCTTAGATAACATCGTTTTTACGGACATTAGAGCGCAATGAACGATTGTAAAATCCTCAATCAAAAATGGCATCGTTTATTGGTAAAATGGAGGAGGTAAAATGAAGTACTTATTCGCAACCACAAATAAGGCAAAGATCAGATATTATGCGACTAAATTAAGGGAACGTGGTATTGAAGTCATCACTCTGGAAGATCTAAACATAACATGCGATGTTGATGAGACCGGGAAAGACCCAGTCGAAAATGCCATCATTAAAGCGCGTGCTTACTATGAATTAAGCGGCGTTCCGACAATCGCATTGGATGATGGCTTGTTTTTAGAAGGTGTTCCTGCTCATATCCAACCCGGTACTCATGTGAGAAGAGTGAATGGCAAAAGATTAAATGATAAAGAAATGATTGATTATTATATTGGGTTAGTTAATCAATATGGAGACAACGGGGCGCTAAAAGGATATTTTCTAAAGGGTGTAGCCATTGTTGATCAAAATAGTGTATCTACGTTTGATTACAAGGCGAAGCGTTGTTTTACCAATAAACAAAGCCAAGTGATCGATGAGGGATATCCGCTTGCTTCTATTCAGATCATTTCACCATTCAATAAATTTAAATCAGAATTAACAGAGGAAGAAGAAAAAAGGACCATTGATATAGAACAAAAAGACATTTTTGAATTTATACTGAAGACTATCTCCACCATAGAGCAGGCATAAGTATAATAATAGGGCGAGATCAAATAAAATACACGAGGGATCTATGAATATAAATCCATAATTCCTTATTAATTTTTCCGGCAGCTTATTGCGTGCAGTGCTGCAGGTTTCGATAACTGAGATTGAGGCGGATAAATTGGCAACAGCAATACAATCGTTTTAGTTCACGAAGTTTCTCATTTTTTTTTGAAAATGCCAGGTAAGTATTTCTGCTCTTGAGACAGGAACGGTGATTTAGCGGAAAGTGATGTTCTTAAAGAAAGACATTAAATACAAAAAAGTGGGCTATCCACTCTGAAACGAACCCCATTATTTGGACACCCAAATATTGGGGTTTCACTTCACCTTAGCCCTTTTACTATAGCAATGTCATTACGGATGAGCCGATTGAATAGTGTGTGCAGTGTTCTTGTTTTGCTTTCTCAGGTGTAACTCGATAAAGGCATTGAGTTTTTCAGAGAAATCAATTTCATTGATATGTAAGCCGGCTAGTTGCATCGCTTGGCGATATTTATCGCTATAAGCGACACGGTCATAAAGATATACTGCATGATAAAGAATAGTCAGGTAGAGATCAAAAGCCTCTTCGTGTGATAGTTTAAAGTGCGCTTGCCAAAAAGCAAATAAAGGACGCTGCTGCCGGTTGGAAGCCAGTTTGAATTCAGCTAAACGTTCGACCGAAACATTGGTTTCAATAATGGCATTTAAAATTTGATGATATTTGAGAAAATCAAGGTGTTTGAATAATGTATCACTAAAACAGTTGGAAAATGAGGTCACTGTAACCGTTTGTTCAGGAAGTGATTTCATGATATCTTCCAGAAAACCTGCCTGTTTCTGTAAGTAGATTGCCAAAAAGATTTCTTCTTTAGTGGCGGTATATTTATATAATCCGCCTCTGGCAAGACCAAGCGTTTTTGCGATGAGCGTCAAAGTGATGTCATGATAGCTATAGGTATGAAAAAGTTGATCCGTTTGATCCATGATCTGTTGGAAACGGATTTTTTTATTCTGTGTACTTTTGGCTCTTTTAAAAATTTGTTCATGCATTGTGAATCACCCGCTTTTATTTATTTTATCAAATTCTCAATGACAAATCAATTGACAAGAAATTTGTAAAAAGATATAATAGAGCTGGATATAAGAGACGAGTCGTCACTTAAGAAAGGGTGGTTATATGAAATCATTTACGTATGAAATGCCTGTTAAGGTTTATTTTGGGGAACGCAGTGCGCAAATGCATCTTGTGAAGGCTCTGGCGCAATATGGTCCTAATGTAATGCTTGCCTATGGTAAGGGTTCGATTAAAAGAAATGGGATCTATGATGAAATTGTCAGTTTATTGAAAGCGGCACATAAGAATATCATTGATTTTCCAAATATACCTTCGAATCCCACATATACGAAAGTATGTGAAGGCATCGATCTTTACCGTAAAAATAAGATTGATTTGATTCTGGCTGTTGGTGGTGGATCTGTCATAGATTGCGTCAAAGTCATCGCGGCTGGAGTTTATGAAGAGGGAGATTTGTGGGAAGAACAAATTGAAAAGAACCATGTTCAAACCAAAATGGGAAAGTATGCTGTTGTTTTAACGATTTCCGGAGCAGGGGCTGAGATGGATTGTTTGGGTGCCATCACGCACGAAGAAAAACAGGAAAAAAAGACATTCGTAGGTCCTTATGCACAATTTGTCATTATGGATCCAACCTATTTGATGGGAATCCCTTTGTCTTCTTTTATGCCTGGTGCGTTTGACAGCCTGACCCATTGTTTAGAGACATACTTTGGTCAAACATATAACGTATCCGATGCTATGAATGAAGGATTGATGCGGGATATTGTCGAAAACATGCGCTTGTTGGCTTTGGGAGAGGATTCCCTGGAGGTTCGTTCAAATCTCATGTGGGATGCTGCACTTGTTCAAACCTTCCTGTTTAATATAGGAAAACCGGGTGATTTTCAAGCGCATAAGATTGAAAACACCTTGGGCGCGTATTCACACGGAACGCACGGCAAGCAGCTAGCTGTCATTTTGCCTGCTTATTATCAACATATTTGGCATGAAGATGTGGAAAAATTTGCACGCATGGCCAGGAATGTACTGGGTATCAGACATGAAAATGATACAGAAGCAGCTAAATTAGGGTTAGAGACTTTGAATCAGCTTATTGTTGAATGTAAGTTACCTACAAGTTTTGAACAATTAGGTTATGATCTGCAACCAGAAGTAGCGCGAGCTGTTGCCGATAAATGCGATATTTCTACCGGCAGTGTACGCCCATTAACCAGGGATGAGATATATCAGTTGTTGTTGGATTGTCGCTAGTTTCATTTAGAATGCAAAAAGATAGCAAAAACGACGAAAAGTATAATATCTGTGAAAGTATTGGAGTGAGTAGAAAGGTTAATCCCTTTTTAAGAAAAACAATCAAAGCTGGTGTTTTACCGTGTGGCGTCAGATTGAATGATTCATATAATCAGGTGACAATCGATGCTTTGAACGAGGCTGAAAGACTGATGCATGATCCAACAGCGAAGCGTTACAATGTTGAAGAAGCTTTGAAAGAGCTAAAGCGATGAAGCCTAAAAAGAATACGCATCTTATTAATGGTATGGTTCTTAAGTGACCCAAAGGTGAGTTTCTCCCTTGGGTAAAGATCTCAAATTGTCTGATGATTGTGTAGGATATAGAGAATGTCACATTTAAACTGAATGACTACTAGTCTAACGCATTGAAAAGAACGTTCTTGCTTTGGTTTTAGCATTCCCGGAAATCTATATTGATTTATTTTGAAGACCTGTCTATGACGGGTTTTTCTTTTTTGAACGTAGAAGCTTTGCTGCCAATTGAAGCAAGCGGTAATGAAAGTGAATTAAAACCATATCGAAGGATGCCTTAAGATCGATCCACATTTAGATGGCCATTTTTGGGCTTAGTACTGGTCGTTATGCAACATATCAGCAACCGGTTCAATCGGAAAGACGATATTGCTTTATATGCATGAGTTAGAAAGATATCATCTACGTCCGGATAGCTGACTACCGGGTCATATGGGGGAGTTTAGATGCTATTTGCCGTAATTCAATCTCGATAATCCTATTGATTCTTTCGGACATACATTGTCTGTAGGTGTGACATAATCCAGAAAATCTGGAGCAGGATATTTGATTGTGCAGGCAGTTTTGGACTCAAAGAACTTCATAAAGGTGATAGCACATGAAAATCAAATATAAAAAAAACATAAAGAAACTAATCGAAAATAGATGATCAGTGCTTCGATCATAGCTAGAAGAATTTTCAAATAATGATGAGGAAGGGGCTATCTGAACGATGGAGAAGTACTCATTCTGATTCAACCATGATATAACAATTAAATAATGGCATAATATGGGATGATATTGTTTCTAGATTGAAATATATTAGAAATGATGGTATACTATGAGTAAAGAGTAGAGCTATTTGCGTAATGTTTTCATCCATTGCGTATCATTTCAAGGTTGCTGTCAAATCAATGATCAAAGATAAGAATGCAGTTGGTTTGCTTCATAATAATGCGAGCATGGAGAAATGGAGGAATCTGAATGAAAAGAAAATTCTTAGTGTTATGGGTGGTCATGTTAATCCTGACAGCGTGTGCTCCAGAGAATCCTAATATTTCTTTTCAAGGGACCTATGCTCCTCAAAAGGATGAGCCGATGTATGAATATTTGAGTATTGGTGATGGTGAATTGGATTCCACTTATTTCTACAGGACGGCTGCATTGGATGGTTATTCTGGGTCATTGAAGGTCTTGGATGAGGATCTAATATTGTTTCTTGATGGCCCATTAGAAGGACAGCTTGTGTTATTAGATGATAATAAACAAATACGATTGATCGATCCTGTGGATACAAAGAGCGTAACGATCTATTATAAACGGAGTAATATATGTCATCAATCCGGTAATTTATCTTCCGATGATCAATAGACTAAAAAGATTGTTTTTTGATACTGATATAAACAAAGATATCAATGCAAAAAAGAGGCAAGCGTGCGATGTGCTTTTGCCTCTGTTTTTTATCATAATGAGAAGATTTATAAGATACGTGTTTGAAAAACTGGATATTCCATACAGCAAAAAACGCCAGCCATGCTGAGCTTATGATAAAGTAAATAAAAAACCTGATGAATCCACCAGGTTTTGTTTGTGTAATCATGGTGCCAATACCTATTCTTAAACGAACTATTATCATACATAATGTCTTATTAATATATATTTATTCTAATATACAGGGTTAGCCATTACTGCTAGCCCTTTTTTAATTTAAAAAGCGATATAACATCGCATGCCGACTAATACTTTTACGAAAGGAGATTCAAATGGCAAAAGTAATTAGTTTTCAATCCAGAAAAGGCGGAACTGGAAAAACAACATCCGCAGTAACATTCGCACAGATCGTAGCTTCAAAGGGGTATAAAGTCCTACTAGTGGATGCAGATGAGCAGGCTAATACCACTAGAAGATTTACAGATACGTGCAAGAAAGATTTTAAGCAAATATTCAGCATTCTAAAAGAAAACGGCATAAGCCATCCACTTCAAAGCCTGACTGAACAGTTAAAAGATGATAAGTACACTAGCGGCACCTACGACGTATTGATTGATCCAGCAAGCATTCACAGATGCTGTTTTGAAACCAACCATGAGAATTTGTACCTTTGCCCTGCAAATGAGGAACTCATCAAAGCAGATCAGATGGTATTACTAGATACGCGTTCACCACAACAGACCCGTTTCTCTCGTGCATTCAAGATGGTTGCTAATGAATTTGATTATATCGTCATCGACAATGCGCCTAGTGCGAATATGACGATTATCAATAGCTTGTTTGCATCAGATCTTGTCATTATCACTTTAAAAGCAGGTGGTGATGAGCTAGACGGGTTGAGAAAGACCCTAGCGGATATCTCTGAAATCAACCAGAATTTCGGTGTGAATATTAATTTTAAGATTCTGATGACGATGATGCATAGGCAAAAAAGAAACATTGAATTGCTTGAACGTGAAGCGCTTGAAGCAATGTTTCCGGATCGTTTATTTAAGACAATGATTAGTTATCAGGACGCAGCAGTTGCAAAAAGCAGCGTTGAGAATCGTTCTTTGTTGGATAAAAAAAGCAACGTTCTAAATGATTATAAAGCATTCGTTGATGAATTTCTGAAAGGGGGCGCTGATTGATGAGCTTAATGAGCATTATGGGACAGCAGTCCCTACACAAAGAAACAGATGCATTGGAATTGAAAAAAATTGATGGCGGAGACATTGAAATAAATCATTTGAACATTTATCCAATGTCTGAAATCGATGCTTTGGCTGACGATATTAGGCGCTATGGGCTGCAAAAGCCTTTAGAGGTCTATCTGGATGAAGTATCTGGTAACTACGTACTGTTGGGTGGAGAACGGCGATATCGAGCTATTCTAGAATTGCAAAACAAAGGGGAATGGACTGGCCCCATTAAATGTCTTGTTTATCCAGTACCAGCAACGACAGCCAATGAACGTCTATCTTTAATTAGATCCAATGCTCAGCGCGATATGAGTAAGGCGGAAATCATGCAAGTCGTGGCTGAATTAGAAGATCTATACAACGAATTAAAGCCAGGTGGAAGGAAAGTTGAGTGGATTGCACCTTACATTGGGAAAAGTCCACGGACTGTCCAATCTTTATTAGATAAAATCCACGGAAAGGACAGTAAAGAAAAGGAAGTTGCAGCAGAATTTGGAACTGAAAGCGAAAAAAAGGGGGTGAAAATTGATCTAGCCAAAGAGAAAAAGAAGCTTATTAAAATATTAGCAAGGTTGAAAGAAGCCATTGAAATGGGTCAAGTGGAAGAACTGATTACTTATGTAAATAAATCAGGTGCAGAAAAGACCACGACTGCACTTGATGCTCTTGAAACAGCCTACGACTTGCTCAATCTTTTACAGCCAAACCAAGAACATTAACAATCTAATTACCATTGCCGGAGTGGGATACTCGTCCCATTCCACCCCAAAAGGGGGTTCAGATGGCCAATCTGAAGCAACAACAACTGTCATATACGGCAAGCCGTATATGTGGGGATAGGCTCGGACATGTGGGGAAGGAGTGTGATTTTATATGGATCTGCAAGATGTGGTTGGATATAAGGACAATACATGGATTAGCTGGATTCGGTCCAGAGAGGAGTTAATGGATCTGATTTTTGTTAGCGAAGCGAGGTCAAATCGATCGGATTATTGGTCTGCTTTTGAAGCGGGCTGTGACTACGAAGAGACACGATATAAGCAAGCGCAAAAGAGAAAACGTGTGTATGGTGTAAGCTTGGATGTTCTCTTCCCGCGCAATGCAACGCAATCTGAAGTTGATATGTTCGTTAGGATCTTTATGCAGTCTTTGGATCCAGAGTATAAAGAGAACATCCCCTATGTTTATTACAGATATGGAAAAGGTAATGGTGAGTACATTAAAATAGTCGCTTTGCAGCGAGTAATTTATCATGAACCGGTTTGGGTCGAAAAAAGATACACGCAGGACTATGTATACGATTCAAAGACTGGAAAAGCATGTTCTCGTGATAATCCTAATGCAGTCGTGCGCAAGAAAGGAGATCTCGTTATTAGAAATGGAGAACCAGTGATGGTTTTGCAGCAATGTGGGTTAAAAAAGAACAGGTGCTTCAATTGTAAGTGCCCTGATGATAAAGAAATTCAAACTTATTTTAAAAAAAATCTGATTGATCATATCCACGAAAAGGTCAGAAATGCGCTTGCCAAAATAAATCATTTAGGGGTTGGTAAGGCTAAACAAGTTAAAAAGGAAAAAAAAACAAATCGAGAGAATGTCTGGCAACAGGTTAAAAGAATCAAATATAACCTGCTTGTATCGAAAATAAATAAAAAGTTGTCACTCTACTGTTATCTGGTTGAACAGGGGAAAACGTGGTTAGAACAAGATGAAATGAGTGCACTTCAGAATGCGTACTACTCGTGCACAAATAGTTTAAAAGCTATATTCAGGCAAAAAAGCTTTAAAGATGGGAATTTGAAATATTGTTTTGATATCGAGAGTCATGGTGATTGTGCGAAGCGATTATCTTTAACACAATTCACTGAGAACTTGAATGAATTAAAACGTTATCTTATACAAAATAAGTTGATTGAATGTGAAAAGAAGATCAATAACGTTTTAGGAGATATCTTTGTGCATCTTACTCCCGATACATATGAATTGTGATGCCAGTCTATTCTAACCTATTAATTAATGAGTTATGGTAGGTTATAACAGGCTGGTGTCCAAAGTAGAGACATTAGAATAGTTATCTTTCGTAGTCTCTAATGGCAGAAAAAGCCTGACAAGAACATTGAAAATTGAATAACATGCAATCAATCACGTAATATATTGTTAGAGCGAAGTCACTTATACGTCATGACCATACCAGAGAAATAGTGTATGCGAGCGGTAAAATATAAGGCGCGATGACAGCGATATATTTGATAATGATACACCCGGTGCGACTAGTTTATTCAGGCAAGTCATCGGATCCGCATAAGAATGCGGTGTGATCACTGGTTTATGGCCATAGACCATAAGTTGGTTCACGTGCTGCGTTGCAGGATTGATTTACATTAATATTTTGATTATATTGGAGCTGATTACCGTGAAGAACAAAAAAGTTCACATACGCTATGCATACCGCTATTATGAATTAGTGGTGAAAAAAATAAGACGTATACGGAAAGCAAAGAACGACTCAAAGCTAAATAACGAATTTAGAGACTTACGTATGCTGCTGATTAATGCAGCAGAAGCAAACCGACAGTTAAGGATGCGATATGGTTATTACAATCAAAGTATCCCTGAAAACCGTTATGTTGGTTTTAAATTTCCAAAGCGAACCAAGGTTGCAAGAAAAAAAGTTGGAGAGCAGAATCGGGTCTGGACTTTTACCATTGATATCAATGATCTCAATGTTCGTCAATCGAAGATAAAGAAGTATCACTGGACACATGGACCACTTGAGAAGTATAATGTACTTCCGGAAACCCATGTGATACTTGAAGATATTGCTGAGTTTCTCGATATTTTAGAACATGAAATAATCTTTAATGTCATGAAAGAAAGGAGTATGATTATGCTAAGTGTTAATCACGTTTCAAAATTTTGTTTTTCAAAAATGTATGATGAGCCACAAGAAAATTATTATGAATTTCAGGCATTGGATGGTGACAAAGTTGTAAGTGTCTATTTAGTTGCCGAAGATATTGTCCGTGTAGTGAAATACGAAAAGATTATTCGACAATATCACATTCCATATTCGGCAATTGCTCTGAATGATCCACTGGCCGGATTCGATGATATCATCGAAAATATCCAGGATTATTTGAGTGCATGCCTCATCGTAACAGATGATATCAATGTTGCAGCTTATTTATTCGCTAATGACTATGTACCAGAAGGGACACTTGTTATTAGTTGTGCCGCAGCAGATGAAGATAGGGTGTTTTGCAAAAATGTGTATGGAACATTACCAGCCAAACTGGTTCACTGCTGCCACACCTATATTCCATGTGATGCATCGATCATTGAAAGCAATAAAGATTTAAAACCTATTGTTATGCATAAATAACATTTTAGCCTGAATACTTCAGGCTCCCGATATAAATTCATAATCATACTTGGAAATGTAGCAACATTGCTACATTTTTATTTTCCTGAAAAAAGAGAGGTGATTCAAATGATCAGGAAAGGGTATTTAGCTTATAATCATCGATATTCTCGTTATGAAATAGTATTTAGCACCGATGAAACGTACATGCTACATTGTGGTGATTGCTTTAGCATATATGATACGGATTCCGGTCATTATGTGCCTACAAGAATTGAATACGATACAAATTGGTACTTAATCGGTACAAGTTTGAAGACTGGAGCCTTAGTGAAAATAAATATGTAGGAATGATGCTAGGCAAGGAGAGTGATGAGATGTATATCCGACAATTAGTAGAAGCAATCATGTCAACCAGGAAAGATTTGTACGTTTTGATATCAATTGATGATAACAATGAGTATTGGACAATGGATGTCCTGACAGAAGCATATACCATTGATAGTGTATTAACCATGGTTGATGATTCCAACTTTAAATCATTAATTATGATCTATAATCCCTTTGATCAATATTGTTCAGTTATTTCCGACTGGCTGAAAGTACATTTAAGTGTAGAATGCAGAATGAGGGAAAAACAATTGATTGCATACATTGTGTGTAGTGATCCAGAAATTAACACATTAGAAATTGAAAATATGAAATTAGAAGATTCTTTATTAGCGGAAAGGACGAGTTTTGAATATGGTGGACAACAGAGAATACGTACTCAATCAATTGAGTAATGCCTTCTTTAAAAATTCTATTACTTCTTACCTTTATGTTAAAGGATTTATTGAGGATTTCTTTCAGAAGAAAGAAAATAACCATGAGAGGATCGTTGCAGGAATTGAAGATGCAAAAAAACGAGGGACAAAGTTTGGCAGAAAATGTATGCAAAAGCCACATGAGTTTGAAAAACTCAAATTAGAATGGAAATGTGGTACGCTCTCTTCGAGAAATGCAGCTAAGCAATTAGGTATTTCACAGGATACTTTCTTAAGGTGGGTGAAAGAAGATGAATAAAACGATCTTGGATGTTTGCTGTGGATCCAGGATGTTCTATTATGCTGCCAATGATGAGAGGTTACTTTGTAATGATATTCGATACCTGGATGATATACTTTGTGACGGAAGAAAGCTAACAATTCATCCTGATACAGAATATGATTTCAGGGATCTCCCATTTGAAGATGACAAATTTTATCATGTCGTGTTTGATCCACCGCATCTCTTGAACGTAGGTGATAACTCCTGGTTAGCTCAAAAGTACGGAAAGTTACCAAATGGTTGGAGAACATACATCAAGCAAGGATTTGGAGAATGCATGAGAGTCTTAAAAAGGAATGGTACCTTGGTTATGAAATGGAATACTAGAGATATCTCTTTACCTGAACTCCTGTCTGTGGTTGGTAAACCACTTTATGGAGATAAGGGGCATGGCAATGGAACCTACTGGCTGATATACGTGAAATAGGGAAGGTGAATGATATGAACTATGATAAAATGATTGATGAATTAGAAATAATGGAATTTCAAATGCGAAAAAACTGGTATATTCACAATACAATTTATGACTGCTTGATCGAACAACTAAAAAGATGTAAGAGATTGGATGAAGGAAGCCTGTTAGATTGGCTTCCTATTTATTTTACGACATTTATATTTGCATTAATTGTATTTGTACCATTAGTTGAGCAGTTTACAACTGGCACATCACTTCTTTTTGTATTGATATATGCTATTGTGGCATATATTTTGGCAGCTACTTATGTTTTCTTTTATAAGAACTACATTGTAAAAAAATATAGGAACGCTGAATATTATTTTCAGAAAAGGATGTGATGATATGTTCATTAAAGCAATGCCAACCGGGGCAAACAAGACATACTGCTATTGTTATATCGTTGAGTCCTATCGTGATGGTGGCAAATGCAAACATAAAAATTTAAAAAGTCTTGGAAAGTATTATAGAAGTGATGTTGATATTCTTAAAAGAGTAGATCCTGAAAAGTTGCTATCTATTTCAAGCAAAGAAATAAGAAAAATGGTTGGAGATACTGCTTTTATGAAAATTATGTCAGATCTACATATAATAACTGATGATTACGATACAATCCAATATCAACGTGTCCAAGAGTATATCAAAGCACATATCAGCGCTGATTATGGCATTAAGGTGAAAGAAATGGAGTGATGAAGCATGACCGCTCAAAAAATATTTAGAGATTTAGGGTGGACTAAAACAAATGAAAGTCAATGTTCTATTATTTATGAAAAAGGATTCAGAACTATTTCCTTTTTAAGAAACAGTAATGATCTAAATATAGTTGATTCAAGCGGTCACATTGATATGGAGTGTTTAAAAGCAATACTTCAACAATGTAAAGAGTTAGGCTGGATAGATAACTAAGAAGAAGGTAATAGGTCTATATGGATGTATATTACTGTAATTATTGTATTGTTTACTGCATCAACGGTCTTAGGTGTAATAGTTGAGTTACAGCTATCAAAATGGCTGGGGCTGTGAAGGAGATGATTGAGATGAGAAGGTTTATAAAATTACTGAAACAAAGTCTATTGACAATTCCAGTTGCTGAACTGGTAAAGTCATACATTATTGCAATTATTCTATTTATCATGATGGCAAATTCAAGCAATTTCTTTTATGGTGATCTATTCACCTGCGCTTATTTTATACTTTGTTTACTTCTGTTTCCTCTATCTGTTGCGCTGTATAGAACATGCATACATTTTATCTTTGGTGAAAGGTATTTCTTTTTGAATACGATTGTTGCATTAATTATTTGGCTAGTTAAAACATTTATCTTATATTGGCTGGCAGTACCACTGGGGCTTATCTATATCTTAGGTATTTTTATTTACAGTGTGTTACAGAGTAGATTCCATTCGCACAGCAACAGATAGTGATTGGTGTACAAAAATAATATGTAGCAACTTTGCTACATTCACTATGAAAGATTGCACGAATGCCGTTCCCGATTCCTGCAAGGGACAAATAAACAAAAGGTGTGGTAGGTCCGACGGCATATGGTTAGAGCTTTTCATCATTGGGCTCTATCTCCTTTCTGTTATATAGATTTGGTGATGTCGATCCACCGTCTTCATCACCAAATCAACAATGTAGCAATTTTGCTACAAATGTAATATCCTTAGTATAGAAGAGGTGATGATCATGCTTCAGTGGAAAATATTTTCTGAGCCATTTATGAATGCTAATCGTATTTTTCCCCTTCAACAGAAACGGGTTAAACAAATGGTGGACTATCTAAGTCAGGATCCGAATGTTCAGTCTATTACCATTTTTGGTTCGAGTATTACTCCACAATGCCATAACGAGAGTGATTTAGATATGTATGTAGAGATTAAAGAAGACAAAAGATTTATTCATACTTATTTTGATTTTCTGTATGATTTGTGGACTAATTACACCGTTGATGATCAAATGCTAAAAGAAATACAAACGAAGGGGGTAAAGGTATATGAGCGAGACGCTGCTGGATAAAGCTAAACAGAATTATGTAGGGTACCATCTTCATCAGGCAGTTGAGATTGCCATTAAGTATGAGCTTTCGATTCATGCTGTACCTTATCAGAAAATACACGATATAACGCAGTTGATTCAACTAGCAAACCAAAATGGTGTTGATCTAGATTTACCAGAATACATTGATGAGCATTCTGAGATGTTTACTTTGTGGGAAAGCAGGACAAGATACATTATTAATTACCGCTTGGAAAAGAGAAAAATCGAGCGTGTACTGGAAGAAGTGGGAAAAATGCTTGAGCAATTTAAAGAATTGGATCATGAAGATGAGCACCTAATTGAAATGTAGCAAAACTGCTACATTTTTCTTTGAGAAAGTTTATATTATGTCGTTCCCAATCCCTATGAGGGACAAATAAACAAAAGGTTTACTCCCGACGGCATTTCTCCATTTAGCGGGATTGAAATATATCCTGCTTTTTCTATCTCTTGTTTTGTAGCAAAGTTGCTACAATTATTGAAAGGAGATGATGCTTTAGAAGCACATAATCAATGGATACTCATTTATATCACATTTTTGTAGCAACATTGCTACAAGATGATATAATGAAAAATAGTAGTCAAGATGATTGTAGAATGAATATCGTAGGATGACAAAGTTATTTGGAAAGGATGCGATGATATGGAAAAGAAAAAGAAGATCATAGTAGGATGCAGTGCTGGTGTGGTTGCGATAGTAGCGGCAATCGGTATTGGTTTCTGGTACAATAGCTATCAGGCTGAACAGAATCGCTTTGCTTTACTGCCTGCCGATAGCGAAGTCTATACGATGGAATTAGGTTCTGTGACCCCATCGGATGCCAGTGTGTTTGTCGATAATGAAAATACTTCAGAAAAGATGCAGGATACACAAAAGGATATTCATCTGAACTATACGGAAGATCAAACGATCACCAAAGAAGATGGTACAGCTTATCTGAAGGTCGGTGACTATGAAGGCACCGTGACTGCCGGCAGTCAGGAACTCCCCTTTACATTGCATATCGTTGATACCACGGCACCGGAAGCAACGCTATCTCAGGAAAGCATCAGCTTTGAGTATGGCACAGATCTAACGGATCATGACTGGAACCAGTACATCAGCACAAGTGATCTGGATGAGACAAGTATCACCGTTGAACAGGCGGTTGATACCCATACAGCCGGAAGCTACACTGTGAAATACATCATCGTCGATCCAAGTGGAAACAGTGTAGAAAAAGAACTGGCTGTAACGGTGAATGAGAAACCAGCACCAACCACTACCTCAAGTGGGTCGGGAAGCAGCACATCTAGAAGAAATACTTCATCAGGAAGCAACCATTCTTCTACAAATAGTGGTTCCTCCTCATCAGGAAGTAGTTCATCCGGATCAACAGGAAGTGGATCCAGCAGTTCAGGAAGTTCTTCATCTGGTTCATCGTCCAGCTCATCAGGCGGATTGACACCTGGTCAAAGTTGGGAAACTGAAATGCAATATGGAAGCTCTGATCGTGATGGATCGTATTATTATGGAGATGTAATTTGGTATTAGAAAAGCAGCAAGGAGCTGCTTTTTTCGTCTAATGAAATTTTAAAGAAAGGAAAGCGTAAAATATGGATACAATCAAACAACAGTCCAGTCGATTATGGAAGATGATCCTCGCAGTTTGTTTATTCCTCTATCCTGTTATTACCAATGCAACGACGGCAGAAGCTTATTCAAGTTTCCAGTATCTCGGAAGGATATATGATGCACAAGGGCAATATGGAGATGCAACTGTAGGAAATTTTCGTGTGGATGGCATTCAAGCATTTTGTTTAGAACATAACAAACCTACACCACCCAATGGTACATCATTCATTGAAAGTACATATCATAATGAAGACATTAAAAAAGCTCTTTATTATGGATGGAGCGGTGTTGAACCATGGGAAGGCTTTAAAAGTGAAAACAACGGAATCGTTGTTACTTCACTTGCACTATCAGTATTGTATAGTGGCTGGGATAGTATCGGCGGACAGAATACAGGAAATCGTGAATTAGGGGTCAATGATTTTTTAGATTATATTGCTACACAAACTATTCCTGACAAATCGATTTCATTTAATCCTTCCAGTGTCAATGCGACTGTTCAAGGTGACAAGCAAGTCACAAGTAATATGACGATGGGTGGAGATAACTCTATTACTATCACTTTACCAAATAATGTGTCCATGGTTCGCAATGGTCAGTCATTGACCGGTCAGGTGACCATCAATGGCGGTGATACCTTCCACTTTGAAGCGCCATTGTCGGTCACTGGAACTTGGGATACGGGCGAAGTAAAGGGGAATCTTCCTGATTATCAACCAATAGTTTTACAAAGTTCAAACAATAGTTTACAGGATATTGGCTATTTGCTTCCTATAACAGATCCAGGTAACAGTGGTGGTTTCACTGTGAATTGGGTAGACACTGGAAACCTGAAGATCACAAAGCAGGATAACAGAGGTAACGTGGTTTCTGGTGTTGATTTTAGATTATCCTATAACTCTAACATGTCTAGCCCAATCGGAACATATACGACTGGTAGTGATGGAACTGTCACGATTCCTAATCTTCAGGCACAGACAGTCTACATTCAGGAAGTCAGTGTACCAAGTCATTTAGAGTTGGACAGTACGATTCATTCTGTCACGATCACGGCAGGTGGAACTACTAACTTCACACAGGTCAATGACTGGAAGTTAGGTAATGTAGAAATTGGTAAACAGGATAACTATGGTAACTGGGTAGCCAATACACAGTTTACTTTATCCTACAATGCGGACATGAGTAATCCAATTGGAACGTATACGACGGGTGCGGATGGTAAAGTTGTGGTAAGAGACTTAGATCCTCGCACAGTCTATATTCAGGAAGTGAGCGTACCGGAACATTTGATCTTAAATAGCACGATTCAGTCGGTCGAGATTCCAGCAGGTGGCACGACTTCCTTCACCCAAAGCAACAACTGGAAACAAGGTCAGATTCAAGTAACGAAATACGATGCTAAGACTAATCAGGTAGTTAAGCAAGCTGGTGTGCCTTTTGAAATCGTTAAAGGCGGATCCGTCGTTGAAACGATTTATACGAATGAGAACGGTGTAGCTATCTCAGGTAAACTGGATTATGGCACTTATACGGTTCGTGAAGCACAAGCTCCTGAAAACTATGTTATCACAGAAGTGACTGCAGATGCTTCTATCTCACAGGATGGTCAGATCATTGAATTGACCATTTCCAATCAGCCGGTAACGGGTTCGATTACTTTAACTAAGACAGATAAAGAAACCGGATCTGTTGCACAGGGTGATGCCACCTTAGCAGGTGCTAAATATACTTTATATGCCGCTGAGGATATCAAAGATCCAGCTAGTGGATCCGTTTTGTTCCCTGCCAACTCTGAAGTGACCATTTCTGGTCAATGGGGTGACAATGCAACAAAGACTTTTAATGGAAATGATCAGGTGCAGTGGTCTAATTTACCTTTAGGCAACTACTATGTCAAAGAAACCCAAGCGCCTGAGGGATATCTTTTAGATGAAACGTCCTATCAAGTATCTTTAACTTATCAGGATCAGGAAACAGCACATGTATCAGTCCATGTGGATGCCACAGATCAGGTCATGAAGCAGGCCTTCAGTTTGATCAAGATTTCCAGTGATGGAACGACCGGAGAAACGGAAACATTAGCTGGTGCGGAGTTTACCGTTAAACTGTCATCCGATGTGGCAGCCAATGGCTGGGATGCAGCGACGACCTATGATGTTCTAGTAACAGATGAACAAGGCTATGATGTATCAATTGAATTGCCTTATGGTACGTATACGGTAAGGGAAACCAAGACACCGGACGAAGTGAACACGGTGGCGGATTTTGAAGTTGTGATCAATCAAGATAGCCGTGAACCATTACCTTATCGCGTGATGAATGATGGACCGTTTGAAGCTTATGTCAAGATCATCAAAGTGGATGAAGATACAGGTAAGACGGTCGTCATTGAAGGTGCTAGCTTTAAGATCAGAGATATGGCCACCGGTGAATTTGTTTCACAGAAGGTCGGTATCTTTGATACAGTGAATACTTTTACAACTGATGAAACAGGCATGGTCTCTACACCATTAAAACTTGATGCAGGATCTTATCAGTTAGAAGAAATCAAAGCACCTGAAGGATATGTGCTCAATAAGGAAGTAGTTCCTTTTGAGATTACGAATACAGGTGCTTTTATCATGGATGAAGATGGCGATGCGATCGTTACCGTTGAAATGGGCGATGAAGCCGTCGTTGGTCATATCAAGATCAATAAGTCCGGTGAGGTCTTAGTGGGTTATGAAGATGGCCAGTTCATCTATGAAGAGCGCGGATTAAAAGGAGCCGAATATGATATCATCGCTGCTGAAGATATCATGGATCCATCCAATGACGGTACTGTTATTTATGAAGAAGGAACCATCGTTGAACATTTAGTGACGGATGCACGAGGGGATGCGATCAGTCAGTTCCATCCGTTAGGCAAATATCAGGTTGTAGAAACGAAAGCACCTTACGGCTATACGCTGAATACTGAACCAAAGGATGTCACCTTAGCATACGAAGGACAGGAAGTCGCTTTGGTTGAAGAGAGCGTTTCTTTTGTGAATGAAAGACAGCAGGTTCAGCTGGATACGATCAAGGTTGATGCTGATAGTAAGGAAACTGTTGCCGGAGCTGAGATCACCTTATATGCAGCAAAAGACATTGTTAATTACGAAGGTGAAGTCATCGTTGAAGCAGGCACTGCCTTAGAAACAGTGACCACAACAGCCGATGGGTCAGTGCAGTTTGATATGGATCTGCCTGTCATTGAAGCAACGGTAACAGGTAATGACGATGCAATTGATCCTGATTTCTCACAGACTATGATCGATGGCTATCGGATCGTGGGTGATGTGAACGGAACCTTTGCTTTAGTTGAAACCAAAGCACCAACTGGTTATGCAAGTTATCCATTAGCTTATCTGTTTGACACCGTCGCCAATAGTGGTGAAGCTGTTATTACATTTAGTTACACTTTTGAAAATGAAATTACGAAAGTAGAAATCTCTAAGAAAGATGCCACGACGTCTGAAGAATTACCGGGCGCTCATCTGGAAGTCAGAGATGAAGAAGGCAACACTGTGGATGAATGGATCAGCGGTGAGGAACCACATATCATCGAAGGTCTGGAAGTCGGTAAGGAATATACCCTGATTGAAACGATCCATCCATTAGGCTTTGATTTCGCCAATGAGATCAAGTTTGTGGTTGAAGATACCGGTGAGATTCAAAAAGTAGAGATGCTAGACGAATTAAAGACTGGACAAGTGACTGTCAATAAAACCGGTAACCTCTTTAATGAGGTCACCGAAGGTGAAAGTGACTTTGGAACAACGCATACACCTGTCTTTAATGAAGCAGGACTCGAAGGTGTTGAATTTACGATCTATGCCGCTGAGGATATTACCTTAGGTAATGGTGTCACTTACTTTGATAAAGATGAAGCCATTATGACCATCACGACAGATGCAGATGGTAAGGCAGTTTCTGATGCTTTATTAGTTGGTAAGTATTATCTGAAGGAAACAACAGTTCCTGACGGATTTGTTCGCAACGATACTTCTTACTTCTTCGAAATTAAGGATGAAGATGTACAGGGAGTCAACGTGGATCTGGACGTCTTTAATGATCGCGCCACAGTGACACTGGATCTGACCAAGGTCATGGAGACCAATCATTATGATTATGAAGAAGCCTATAAAGATGTTATCTTTGGTATCTTCGCAAGAGAGGATATCCTGATGGCTGATGGCAGTGTTGGTATTGCCAAAGATAGTCTTATCTACACGAGCGGTATTGATGAAAATGGTCATTTAGCAACCGCTATTGAATTACCTTTAGGTGATTACTACATCAAAGAGCTGAAGACCAATGAAGCTTATGAACTCAATGAGACGGAGTACGACTTTACGATTGCTTATATGGGACCATTGATTTCTGCTTATACGATTCAGATCAATCGCGGTTTAAGTATCGAAAATGACCTTATCAAAACAGCTGTTAAGGTATTGAAAGTTGATTCTGAAACTGGTGAAGCCATCTTAAATGAAAACTTCGAGTTTACAGTTTATACAGATGAAGCTTGCACGGATGCATTGATGACTGTTAAGGCGGATACCGAGACTGGTACAGTCACTTTCAATGATTTAACATTCGGTACTTACTACGTTAAAGAAACGAAAGCACCTACAGGCTATCAATTATCTGATGAAGTGAAGACAATCGTTATTGACGAAAATCTGGAAGGTGTCGGAGATGTATATACATTTGAATATGCCAACACTTTGATCCATACAGATATTCGTGTTAATAAAGTCGATTCTCAGACAAATAAAACCATTCTTCATAAGGATTTTGAATTTACGCTTTATAGTGATAAGGCCTGTGAAGAAGCATTGATGACTGCTTCTGCTAATACTGAAGAAGGTTCTGCAGTATTTGAAGATCTGACATATGGTACTTACTACGTCAAAGAGACCAAGGCACCTGAAGGATATCAGTTATCTGAAGAAGTCAAGACCATTGTGATCAATGATGATCTTGAAGGTGTTGGTGATGTTCATGAATTTGAATATCTGAACACATTACTTCCAGTAGAAGAAGGAGTTCAGACAGGAGATAATATGAACATCGCTCTCTGGGCTGGATTAGGTATTGTTTCAGCTTCTGCAGCAGCAGTCATGGTTGCAAGAAAGAAACGTCGTGAGGCAGAATAGTCAATAAAACAGTTATTATGTCAAAAATTGTAGAATGAATAAGAAGGAGAATCTGTATTTGATACATTTCGGAGAACCATACATCCGCAGGTTCTCCTTTTCTTTTTATAAAATGTAGCAACTTTGCTACATTTTATAAAAAGAAAGGATGTGAAGATATGCAATTAGTCATTGCGGAAAAGCCGAGTGTAGCTATGAGTATTGCCAAGGTTATTGGAGCGACACATAGAGAAAAGGGCTATGTGCAGGGAAACGGTTATCTTGTCAGCTGGTGTATTGGACATCTGGTTGAACTTGCAGATCCATCTGCATATGGCGAGTATGGAAATTGGAGATATGAAGATCTGCCAATTATTCCTGATCCTTTTCAGTACGTCGTAAAAAAACAGGAACAGTTTGAAGTCCTGAAAAAACTGATGCATGATCCTAAGATAGATACTATTGTTTGTGCAACGGATGCTGGGCGGGAAGGGGAACTGATCTTTCGATATGTATATATGATGGCAGACTGTCATAAACCATTCAAACGGCTATGGATCAGCAGCATGGAAGATGATGCAATCAAAGAAGGCTTCATGAGTCTTAAGGATGGGCATCTGTATGATCATTTGTATGTATCGGCATTATGTCGGGCGAAGGCCGACTGGCTGGTTGGAATCAATGCTACCAGGCTTTTTTCTACGCTCTACCATCAGTTATTAAATGTTGGACGAGTTCAGACTCCAACACTTTATATGATTGTCCAAAGGGATAATGAAATCAAAAATTTTATTCCGAAAAAGACCTATGTGGTACGTGTCAGCTGTGGTGATTTTGAGGTAAGATCAGATCCATTTGAAAATATCTATGAAGCCAGACAGTATGCGAGTCAATGCCAGCAGTCTAATGTTGTCTGTACCAATATGAAAGAAGAAATAAAGACGATCAATCCACCTAAACTGTTTGATCTGACAAGCCTGCAGCGAGAAGCAAACCGACTATTTTCTCTTACTGCTCAACAGACTCTGGATACGGCACAATCACTGTATGAAAAGAAGCTGATCACCTATCCACGAACAGATAGCCAGTTTTTAACTGATGATATGGATGCATCGATAAAGACGCTTGTTACGCGTTTAAATGGACTTTTTCCTTTCTTACGTGGGTGCAGTGCATCTCCCGATATACAACGGGTCCTGAACAGTAAAAAGGTTTCTGATCATCATGCCATTATTCCAACTGAGCAAATCTTCAAATTAAGTATGGCAGATTTAAATCAAAAAGAGAAAAACATACTTATTTTGATTGGCACCAGACTTATTATGGCAGTCAATGATCCGCTTCGATATGAAGCAAGGTCAGGAATATTCACATGTGCAGGCAAAGAGCTCAAGGCATCCGGAAGATCGATCCTTGATTCTGGATTTAAAATGATCGAACAGTCTTTTAAGAAATATTTGAAATCAGAGCTTTCTGAGGATCCTATTGACAGAAATAAGGAAGAAAGTCAAATACTTCCTAAGATTGTAGCAGGACAGGTATTTGAAGTAACTGGTGCAAGGGTCACAGAACATATTAGCTCGCCACCTCGACCTTATACAGAAGATACGCTTTTATCCGGAATGGAGCGTGCCGGAAATGAAGATATGAATGATGATGTGGAACGCAAAGGCCTTGGAACACCAGCAACACGAGCGGCTATCATTGAGAAGTTGGTGCATTCTGGTTTTGTTCAAAGGAAAAGAAAACAGCTGCTTCCAACCCAGGATGGTATTGATTTGATTTCTGTTATTCCAGAGAAGCTAACGAGTCCAAAATTAACGGCGGAATGGGAAAACGAGTTAAGCAGGATTGCCAGGGGTGAAGCTTCAGAAACAGTGTTTATGTCCGGAATCATTAGAATGACTACTGATCTTGTTCATGCATATACACCATCAATGGCTTCCGAAGCGTTTATGAATAGAGAAAAAAAGAAACGTGAAGTCATTGGGGTCTGCCCTCGTTGTGGATCGGAAGTGTATGAGAGCGAGAGGAGCTTTTATTGCTCGAATCGTGATTGTAAGTTTGCTATGTGGAAGAATGACTATTTCTTTAAAAACAAGCGAAAAAAATTCACAAAGACGATCGCCAGGTCACTTCTAAATAAAGGATATGTGGATGTCAAAGGATTGTATTCTGATAAAACCAGAAAAACATATGATGCCAGGATTGTTCTTGATGTCAGTGGTACGGGTAAAGTGAAATACAATCTGGACTTTAACAAGGAATGAATGTAGCAAAATTGCTACAAAGGTGCATTGATGGAAAATAAATACATTAGGATTGCCTTAATGATGGCACTGACCATTTTCGCTCTGATTACAGTGGAGTGGCTATTTTTATATATGCAATATGGTGCATACATTGCATATGCAATCGTATCATTAACTTTAAGTCTTATTTTTTATTTGATTATTACTGCATTTGCGGTTTGTTTAATTTTCAAATGGTTCATAAAAAAATTAAAAAATATATTCAAAAAGGAGAATGAAAAGAATCATGAACATGTTTAATATGATCCCATTCATATTAGTGGGAATCGATACAGAAAGGGCTAAGGAAATTATCAAGCAATTTACCTCTCCAGCTTATGCGATATTGTTATGGGCAGTGCCTATTTGTGGTGCGATTGCATGCGGCGTTGTAGGTGTCCATTATTTGATGATGGATACTGAAGAACGTGATCAGAGAAAAGGTGGCTTCATCAAACAATGTAAGACCATTGCGTTGATTGTTCTAGTTGTGGAATCATTGGTGGTCATTGCTTCTATCTTTGGTATTACATTAGATGTTTAATTAAAATCGATAAAGCAGAAAGGGGGACAATGGATATAGATGTTTGATAGCATGATCAGTGCAGTAACGGATTTTGTAAGGGGCTTTCTGTATGGTATTGCTGGAGCGTTTATGTTCGTGCTAGACATAATTTGGGAAGCAATTCATAAACTAGTGTCTCTTGATTTATCTGATTATCTGGATAACTGGTTTCTTCTTATCATGACCCTGGTTGGTTTTTTCATGTTGTTGCGGGTTGGAAAGATTGCAATGAAGATCTTTTTTGATGAGGAGTATCGGATGAAATTCAGTTTCAGCAATCTGATGATCAAGTTTTTTTTGGCCAGTGTCATGATCACGATGTTACCTTATGCATTTTCGTTTTGTAATAAGGCAATGATCACGATGATAGATAATATGTCTGCCTTCATTCCCTATACAGCAACAGTTACAGAAGAAACACCAGGACCATCTACCGGCAATGATATCGCAGATCAGTTTATTGATGCCTTCATCAGCTGGTCCGGTGCTTTTGAGAACGCAGGATCGCCTAACAGTATCGATGATCTCAAGCCATCCACAGTCATGCTTCAGATCGGCAGGATCAATATGAATAATGTGGATGACGATCTGGCACCGATCATTGATGCAACTTCAGATGACTTTGATATCAATGAGAAAAGTGATGGCAATTATATTTATTTTTCAACCTGGTCATCCTTATTCCTGCTCATTGTCGAAAGTATATTATGTGCGTTCATCTTTGTCCTAATTGGGGTAACGATCGGCAAACGGTTGTTTGACATTGCTTTGAAATATCTCATGGCACCCTATGTTGTCGCAGCTAGTATCGAGCCTGATGATCGTACCTTTGGATTATGGACAAAGCTGATGATTGCCGACTGGATAACGAATTTTGTCCAGCTCTATGCCGTCTATTTTGTATTATATCTCTGTAATAATACGACGATTTTAGGCATGCTGGGAAACGATGCAATTGGAATTATCGCTCAGATCTTTTTATTCATTGCAGGTTTGATGGCAGCAATGTCTGTTCCACAAACAATTTCAACAATCATTGGTGGTTACGGTGCAGGTACAGGACAGGCATTAAGTGACCTGCGTACTGGATTTGGTTTAGTCGCAGGTACATCTGGTGCAATAGCGGGTGTGACAAGCGGCATCGTTGGCGGTGGTTTAGGTGCAGTAGGTGGGGCAATCAGTGGCGCTACCAGAAGTTATCGGTCATCATCAGGAAGTATAGGTAAAACGATTGGTGGTGGTCTTTTTGGTGGATTGGCAGGTGCTGGATCTGCATTGAAAACAAATTTTACTGGGGGAAGGATTTCTGGCGGAGCAACTCGAGGAGGACAGATCCTCATAAGTGGTATTTCGAGTTTGTTTCCGCACTCAAAATCAGGATCGAGTGGCTCATCTCGAGGTATGAGTTCAAATGACTATTCATCTACAGGTATATCCGATGCAGCTGTTGAAGGACAGAGCCCTTCGAGTGGTTTTGTCAATTCTTCAGGAAGTGAAATACTTACAGATGTTCCTTATTCAAATATCTCTGGTATCAGTTCAGATATAGTTGGTAGTAATTATTATGCTGAACCAAATATCCAGGATCGTGATGTTCTGGCTGAAAATGGTTATACACAAGAGCAGATCAATGCCATGAATCAGGGAGATGCCAAACAGAAAATAAGTAAAATGAGAAATGTCAGGAATGCTTCAGGTGGTATAAACGAAGGAAGATCAAGTGACATTAATCCTCAGCAACGTCGTCGGAATGGCTTGTTGCGTTCACGGCGCAGTAGAGAAATCAGTCCGGACAATGATCTTGATTTTTATATCAACAGTCGGAATAACCGCTTAGGTTAATTAAAATTGTAGCAATTTTGCTACATGAGAAAGGATGTGAAAACAATGCCAGGTACAGAAAGTATTTTGGATAAAATGGGTATCGACTTAGAAAATGAAGATCCATTTATCTTTGAAGAAGCAGATGAAGAAGTCACATTTACTTTTGAGGAGTTAAAACAGCTCATTGAGGATGGTGTTGTCCATGAAGAAGATTAAAACACACGATAAGATCGTAGAACTGGTCCTGGACTCTTTGAAAAAAGAGATTATTCCTTGGGAAAAAGGCTGGTATGGTGATCCACTGTGTTATAATCCAATGACCGGGACCTGTTATCGGGGTGTCAATTACTTTATGTTAAGAATGATTTCTGACATAGAAAAATACGAAGATCCTCGTTGGATGACCTTCAATCAAATCAAAAAAGCTAATTTTCATTTGGAAAATGCCAAAGGCAAAGGTGTACCGATTGTATTTTGGGCTGCGTTCAATAAAGAAGATAAAACAGAAATTAAGAATTCCTGGGCTGCAGCACGCATGGCTAAAGAAGATCCGGAAAGCATTTATTTTGTTGCACGAACGTATACCGTTTTTAATGCTTCACTTGTGAAAGGAATCGAACCTTATTCACATAGAGAGAGCGTTAATGATGATCAGATTTCTTTGTTTCTCAAGGATTATATACGATCTGAAGGGATAACATTGTTGCACGGTGGCGATGAAGCCTATTATCAGTATGGGGAAGATGCAATCAGACTTCCTCATCCAGATGCTTTTACGGATCCAGGGTATTATCTAGATACTTTGGCACATGAAATCAGCCATTCAACCGGTCATCAAAAACGTTTAGATAGACGTGACCAGATGATCAGATATCATTTTGATGATTTGGAACGTGCGAAAGAAGAACTTCGAGCCGAGTTAGGATCTATGTTCATCAATTCAGAGTTGGGGATTCCGCCATCTGAAGAAAGAATAGAGCGACATCAGGCTTATATACAAAGTTGGATCTCTCTCATCGAAGAAAAACCGTATGAACTCATACAAGCTATTCGTGATGCTGAAAAAATACAAAGCTATGTTTATGAGCATGGTCATGTGGATTTATATATTTATCGTCCTGAACCAAAACTGTTATCCGAGAAATCGGAAAAGACAAATGAGAGGGAAGGTGAACTGGAAAAATGAATGAGGATGACAGATTTTATTATATTATTCCAGACAATTTTAAGCAGGGGCGATACATCATGTCACGCTATAATAAGCTTGACTTAATGATTTTGCTGGCAGGATGTGGGATCAGTATCCTGCTTTTTTTAAATTTGACACAGTTAGGCATCAATCTGGGGCAAATTTCCGTGATCGTAGCAACTCTGCTTATTTGTATTATCATTATTTATACCTGCTTTCTATTAACTATGAATGTACCGTTTTATCACAATGCACTTGGAAAACTGCAACGATATATTTATTTTCGCACACACCCACAAATCTATATATCGAAAGGGGTCGATTATTACACATATGAACACCAAGAGGAAAGAGAAGAAGCGTCAGAAAGCTGAACAGAAAAGACGTAAAAAGTTACGCTCTATCCTGGATTGGATGGAAGTTGAGAACGTGACAGAACGCGGTATCCAGCTGATCCACAATGGAAAAAAGTATTATGTCAAAGGTGTTGAAATACTGCCAACCAATATATTTATGCTGCCATTAGCAGAGCGGATGGCACGGATCCGTTACTTCGCTTCAGCCATCGATGCGTTATACGAACATACACTTTATTTTAAGTTTATCAAAGCAGAACCAGATATGATTACTTACTCCTCTCGCTTTACGACATTTTTAGAGCGGGAACAAAATTCAGCGATTCGTCATCTCATTGAAATGCAAATAGATAAGCTGGAACTGTTCAGCCAAGCAGCCAAAGAATTACGGTTCTATGTGCTTATTCAGGAAGATGAACTGCACATTGAAAAAACCTGGGATGATCTCACAAGAGCAGTTGCATCAGGTGTAGGAGTTCATATGTATAAAGATATGCAGTATACGGACTATCAGAATGTGATCAAACAGGAA
Organism: Clostridiales bacterium CHKCI006; assembly: GCA_900018345.1. Taxonomy (GTDB): domain Bacteria; phylum Bacillota_I; class Bacilli_A; order Erysipelotrichales; family Coprobacillaceae; genus Fimiplasma; species Fimiplasma intestinipullorum. The sequence continues at coordinate 17,514 of FCNA01000075.1, read as the reverse complement.
TTTGAAAATGAGTATGTGGACGAATATTTATTTACTCATGCAGTGCTTCCGTTCGATTATGACAAAGGAGATGATTTGATTGGCGATGCTGGCTAGACGCAAACGCAATCCCAGACGGACTACGATCAGTCCAACCGGGATGAAGGAATATAGTACGTATTATCGTATGGGTGAGAAATATACCCGTGTATTGTCAATATATAAATATCCGTTTGAATTTGTAGAAGGATTACTGGTTCGGTTTGTAGGCGATCCCAATTTTGATATTGATATGGTGGTCGAACATTCTGATCTGGATATCTCATCTGCTTTAAAAAATCAGATGAATCACTATGAAGAACTGTATCGTAAATCATCAGATCCGCAGTCAAAAGAACGTTTGCGAGTTCGTTATGATAATTTAAAGACGTTTATTTCACGCAACGTCCGACAGACGAGTACGACTGTGAATGTTATAGTGAATATTTACGTTAAAGGAGATACCCTAGAAGAATTAAATGAAAAAACAAAATATGTAAAGGATAGTCTTGAAGCGTCACAGTATGAAGTGAAGACACGTACAGTTTCATATTTACAGCAGGCTTATTACAGGAAGAATTCACCTTTATTTGTAGAAAGTGGTTTGAATAAGGATGAGAACTTTCTAATTGGTCAGCCAATGGACAGCATTAGTTGTGCAGCGCTTTGGCCATTTGTATATGATACCCTCGAAGATCCAGATGGCACTTTGATTGGTCATGAATTAAGCACGGGTGGTAAGATCATCTTCAACCAGTTCTTATGGCAGACACATCCAAGCCTGGCAAAGATGTATAATCGTGCTTCCGGCAATACGATCATTGTAGGTCGTACCGGGATGGGAAAAACGGTGCTGATGAATATGATCCTGATGGGGCATCTTATCCATCATCGAAAGATCGTCTGGATCGATCCGGAAGACAAGAATTATCGACTAACACAATATGTAGGTGGTGCTTTCATCAGTTTTGGAGATGGAAGTAAGATCATCAATATCTTTGATCTTAAACCTATATCCTCTGATGATCGTATCAGCAGAGAATCAATGTATAATACCCGGCTGGCCATTACTAATGTGGTTGAAGAGATTAAGATCACATTCAAAATGCTCTGGGAAAATATCACAGACGACGAGCTGAGCATGATCTCGGAGATTGTATACGATACCTATGCTGATGTTGGAATTACATTTGAAAAAAGTTTTGAAAATCTCGGTGTAGAAGATTATCCTACCTTTGATAATTTTTCAGCAGTTCTGGATCAAAAGATACAGGTTTATTCGAGTAGCCCGCATTCAGATCGAGAAGTAGCTGCACTTAAACATTTACAGATGAGAATGAGGTCGATTACCGGGCACAGAGGAATCGAGGGTGAGTATGGAAGGTTTCTTAACGGGACGACATCCATTTCCAGAGAAGAACTCCAACGTAACATCATTTCTTTTGGTACAAAGTCATTGATCAATGTTTCACGAAATGTTCAGAATGCATTATTACGAATGGTTTTCCAGTATGCGTGGTCGGTATGTCTAGAGAACACGGATATGTCCGTGCTAGCTATTGACGAAGAACATATGTTCATCAATGAGCCTTATCTTGCTGAAGTTCTTTCAGTTATCCAACGACGTGCGAGAAAATACAGCTCAGCGACACTGACAGGTACACAGGAAGTACACGACTATTCTAATGAGAAGATATTATCTGAAGGTAAAGCAATTTTCGATAATGCGACCTATCAGATCTATATGAATCTAACACTCGATGGCATCAATGATCTTTCCAAGCTGATCAATCTAACCAACGAAGAGAAGAACACTATCCTGAATCTGCCGGTACACTGTGGTCTGATGTGCATCGAAAATAAGCGTATCCCAGTGCGTTTTCTCGCATCAGAGGATGAGCTTAGGCTGATCCCATAATGAAAGAATTAGGTAAGGTGACCAGGAAGGCAGGAGTCATGATGATTGCACTATTGACTCCTGTTATTTTGATAGTAGTGATTATTTGTGTACCGTTCGTTGCAGTCAGTCAAGCGGTTTCCCATCCGGTTCAGACCGTGGTTGATTTTGGTGGTGGACTGATCGATATAGGGCATGATTTTTTGTTTGGTAGCGGAGATGCTACTACTGAAGATATGTATGCCTTTTATCGACGCATGATCAATGACACGATGGATGAATTATCGGATAGCATTCTGTATCAAACCGCAATCGAGGAAGTGTTAAACAGGTTTAGTGAAACTTCTACAGTCACGAATCGAAATCTCCTTTTCCCATTTCTAGTAACACAGTGCGAAGAAATCAACGTAGAAAATCTGACAATTGTTGCCAATTATTTGAGTACATATATGCCAGATAACATTGATGCAAATACATTCACTAGTTTTGTGCTGACTACGAATCCGTTTGTTTCCAGCTTTGCCAATCATGATCTCACAGAAACAGATCTGACGACCCTAATGACCATCATGTATGATGAGACATATCAATATATACCGAACTACAACGGTACGACGGGTGAAAATATCGCTAATTATGCGTTAAGTCGGTTAGGGTGTCGATACTATTGGGGTGCAGAAGGACCAGATTATTTTGATTGCAGCGGATTAGTCTGTTGGGCATATAAACAGGCAGGTGTATCAGTACAGCGATTAGGTGCGACCGCCTACTCACAGATGGGGATCCGTCTTAGTTATGGCGATCTCATGCCGGGTGATTGCGTCTATTTTGACTGGGATCGTAATGGGTCAATCGAACATGTCGGTATATATATAGGGAATCAGGAAGTGGTTCATGCAAGCGGCGATGGATCGGGTACGGTTGGGCAATATCCGGATCAATGTGTTAAGATTTCTTCAATTGCACCTGGAACATATTATTATCGTTCGATTCACTCTATGAATCGGTTTTATTAATTCTATTTTATCACGTTATGAGAGAGGTGTTTTTATGGATGATTTAGAACTACTCAAGAATCGTTTTGAGATTTTTCTGGAAGAATATAGAAGCCGACCAGAACTCGATGCCAAGCAAACAGTCAATTTATTTAAAAGTTATTTTAATATACATGAACAGGAAATAAACAAACAGTTGCCTAACTATCAGCTTACAGAAAAAAGAATGTACATTAAAGATGGCTATGGTATTGGTTTAATGTTAGTATCTGGTCCGGGTGATATTATTGGTAGTCGTTCATCGCGTAAGGGAGACAGTTTATATCTGATATCTGAATTTGGTAGATTTAGAAAGGAGCCATATCTTTTTTTTGGTGAACCAGCCACCGCTAATATGCTGTTATTTGATGAAGGGATCAAAAAGGTTCATGACGATGATTTAGAGGGACTTTTGGATTTAGATCTGTCATTACATAATTTACTGAATGATAAGAACTCTGTTTCGTATAGCTGTCTTCCACACTCTTATATAGATAAGCCGGAGATTATTTTAAAACGATATGGGCTGATGAAACAGGAAGCAATCAATAAATATGAATGGGATAAGCAATTTGAGGATTATTACGGAGCAGATTTAGGTATTAATTCGATTTTAGAAAACCTGTATGATTCAATTCAAAGTATGGCTGAGGATCGATACTTTATGGAAAGTGCAATGAAGATTCTGAAAGAGGAATACTCATACGAGCTCATGCATCTGAAAGATCATGGCATGGAATATGATGCTGATGATGAGATAGAAATGTCAATGCGATAAAAAAACTTTGATATTAGGTGATACTTTTTCTTCAATTACACAATAAAGATATGTCTAATAAATTGCTAATGCATTCTATTAGATGTATAATATATATGAAAGGAGTTGACTTATATGCCTAGTGTAAATTTCAATGTTCGTATTGATGAAAAAGTAAAAAAAGAAAGTGAAGAAATCTTCAATGAGTTAGGTATCAATTTAACCACTGCTGTAAATGTTTTTTTAAGAAAAGCAATTAAAGCCGGAGGCTTTCCATTTGATGTCAGGTTAACTGATTCGTATAATCAGGAGACAATCGACGCTTTGAACGAGGCTGAGAGACTGTTGCATGATCCGACAACGAAACGTTATAACGTTGAAGAAGCACTAAGAGAACTAAAACGATGAAGCTCGATATTATTTGGACCAGTCGCTTTAAAAAAGATTACAAGAAAGCAATGAAGCGTGGAAAGAATATGAATCTTATTGATGAGATTATTCTTAAGCTGTCCAGGGGTGAGCCACTACCATTGGTAAATCGAGATCATGAATTGACCGGTGATTATGTTGGATATAGAGAATGCCACATTCAACCTGACTGGCTATTGGTTTATCGTATTGAGAATAACGTTCTTGCTTTAGTTTTAGCGCGTACAGGATCCCATAGTGATTTATTTTGAAGACCCGTCTATGATGGGTTTTTCTTTTTTGAAATTGTAGCAATTTTGCTACAAATGGAGAGGTGATGAAAGTGAGTCAAAATCATACCAAAGGATTTTTTAAAATTAATCCACATTTAGAGAAGTCTTTTTTTGATTCTGATGCAGATGGGTATGCCATTTATCAGCTACTGGTTCAACCGGAAGGACGGTATCGTTTCATGAGCATGAGTCAATTAGAAAGGCATCATTTACATCCGGACCCGGCTGATTATCGGTTTGTATATACCGGACCATATGAAGGAAGCTTGGATGCTATTTATGAGAAATTCAATCTTGATATTCCTATCGATTTTTTTGGTCATTCGCTATCTGTTTCTGATGTGATCTTAACCAGGGTATCTGGTAGAACAAATGCTTATTACGTTGATAGTATTGGGTTTGCAGAACTTCCTAACTGGTATGGACATATAGAAACACGGTATAAAGAAGAAAAAAGGAATTATCCGCAGATATATGATAGGTGCAACGATCCGGGCAGGGGAGATCTCGCAAGTTATTATGATGAAGCGTGTATTCGAACAATTGAGAAGCTGAAAAACTGGTTTGAAGATGATGCAACGGTGGCATGTATTCAAGATGTATATGGTGATCAAAGACTCGCATATGTACTGGCAAGTATTGTTCAGGGTGATGCAGAGTCATATTCAAAGACAAGCCAAGAATGGGCGAATCAGTTTGACATCTTAGCTTTGCATAAAACTTCACTTTCACCTACTGTGGTAGAAGGTATTATTGCTGAAGCTAGGCTCAGAATCGATCCAATCGAAATTGAAGCGCTTAAAGACACATTACGTATAGAAGAAAAGCAAAAGGAAGAAAGTGTTTTGACGATATAGTTATATGAGAGGAAAATAAGATGGATACCAAAGAATTAAACGAGAAATTACTTAAACAGATGCGGGATGAGCAGGATCATTATCGTGAGTGGCTGGTTTCTTTGTCACCTGAAGATATATTGCATCATGCCTATGAGTATGCCGTTCGCGAAGATATACTGGCATCCCTGGGATGGATGGATCTAGAAGATAATCTTGCTCAGACTTTATTGGATTGCGATAAGCCGCTTCAGGATATCTATGATCGATGGGAGAATCTAGAGACATCGTATATGGAAATAATCTGGGACACTATTCAGCAACAAGCTAAAGATGCTGAAAAGCTAAAGGAGAATGACGAAATGACAATGTAGTTGTCGGCATAAAAAAAGGATGTGGTCAAAATAGCAGTCAAAATTGATAAAGTACGTTTTTTCAGGTGTGGCTATGCTGCACCAAAGAATTCTAATTTTAGAGGGGTCATGACAAGCGAGGTTTTTTCTGACTATGCGAATTATACAGGTCGTGAAGAAGCAAAAGAGCCAGAAAAAACACTGGAAGAGAATGAAAAAACCGGATATCTTAATTATACTGCCAGTCATCATACAGGCTATACGCGTTCGTCAATGGGGATCCTGGACACACCCGAAAAGCAGATGCTTTTCAAAAAGGAAATTGCAGAGTGTTTTAAGAACACAGGCGACCTCGCATGGGAAAATGTGCTATCACTGGAAAGTTTCGACGAAGCGGAAAAATATGGTTTATCAACAAACGAGGATTGGGAAGCGGCATTATCTAAGGCGCTTCCCAAATTCTTTAAATATGCAGGCTATGATCCAAACAACATGGTCTGGTGGTGGGATTATCACACCAATAAATTTCATCCGCATGTCCATATTATCTGGATGGAGAAAGAGAAGACACGTGAAAGAGGTAAATTATCTAAAAATGAATTGGCAGCTTTAAAGCGTTTTACTGCACTAGAGCTCGAAGCAAGAAAAAAGCTGGTCAATCAAATTGATTCGGATTATAAGATGTTTTTTGAAAATAAGGATCTCAAATTCAAAGAAATCATCGTTAATGTGGATCGTTATCTCGCAAACAATACGAATCATGATCTTGATTCCTTATTTAAAATTTTGCCTAAGACCGGTCGATTGCAGATGAACTCTTATCACATGGCAGATTTCAAACCATTAATCAAAGAAATCATTCACGATATCATTCAGAATGATGACAAAATATTCACTTCATATCAGCAGTGGATGGAAGATATTGATCTGCTTCGCAACAATATGAACAGTATCCAAAATTCAGATATAGACTCATTTAAAGCTAATGAGATTGAGCGATTGTATACTCGCATTGGCAATCGTATTTTGAAGTATTACAAAGAAGAATATCGAAGTAAACCTGAAAATATCAACACAGAAGCAGTGGTTTTTGAGAAGAACGATAGCGCAAACAAAAACGATCTAATACAAGGAGAAAAAAACAGCAGGAAGTCAAATAATCGGGAAAAAGCAATTAAAAAGCATCGGCGTCATTACAATCAGCGTTCTATTATAAAAAGAGTGAGCCATGATGTCGTTTCAATGATCGAACAGGCTGATTCTGAAATGCTGGAGCGATTTCGTGAATTTCTGATAGAAAATGGATATTATGATATTCAGATCTAAATGGAGAGGGATGTGATCATATGCCTTTTGGTATTGATATTGAAAATATTGAATTAGAGAACGGCTATCTATGGTTTAATTACACGATTTGCAATGATGAGATGCCAGTCATCAAGAGCAGATATTGTTGTAACACTGATGTTAGTCATCCTAAGATGATAGTTAGAGAAATAGAACATGCAAGCATTGAGATCCTAAAAAATATTGATGCAGAGCTGGAAAAACCTTTTTGGAAAGAGACATCGGACAGGATGCAGGAATGTATTGAGGGTATCATTCAGTCAGAATCAAATATGTATTTCATCGAAAAAGAGGATTGGTCAAAGCAGGCAGTAACGGAATTTATACATGAATGTCATTTGTTGGGCATACCCGATGATTGTTATGAAGTAAGTGATGATGGGGATCCGCTTTTGACGATATATGGCGCTTTCAGTACATGTTTTGATCTTTCAGAAGATGAGTCAGAATTAAAACTTAGTCTTTTAGATGAAATAAAAAACAAGGAATCCATGGAATTATGAAATACTTGAAAGGGATAGTCCTGTATATTGTGCAAGGATTAATGATATATGCGATTAGTTTTGCAATCATTACATTTTTAGTCGTTGTATATCGGAATTTTTCATTGGAGCATTCGCTGTTTGATTACTCCATACTAGAGACATATGGTCTTATTCCACAGATTAGTTTTCTTTCCAGCCTAGGTCTCATTTTGTATATTCCAGCTTCTATTAAACGCTTTAAAAATCAGTACAATAAAGACAATTACAATGCATTAATGACCAAACGCGATGCGAAAAAGCAGTTATTGAAGGTCAGCTTTACTTCAGATAAAATTCAACTAACTATCTATGATCGCATCCAGATTGGGATTTCAAAAATAAGTCATCAGATCAATAAGCGTTTTGGAACGGATCTATACGAGATAAAAAAATGGAAGATCGGGGACGAGGAAGTTTATAAGCGTTCAGGACTTCCAATTATCACCAAAAGAAATAAAGTATGGCTGGATCCGTCAGATTCTCATAATCTCATTGTTGGGACTACTAACTCCGGTAAAACGTTTAGTATACTGTTTGAGATGATCGAATTGACGAGATTAGCCGGAGAAAGTGCCGTTATTGTCGATTTGAAAGGTGAATTATCCGAAGCAACCTACCAGAAGTTTAAAAATGATGGCTATGATTGTTACTGTATTGATTTTATCAATCCGTCTAAATCAGATGGATGGAATCCCTTTGATATGGGCATGAAAGCATATATGGATGAAATCAAACGCAGCTCACAGAGCACACAAACGACAAATCTGGAAATCGAACGTTTAAAAAAGTTTCATGAGAGACGCTATGGAAAACACGTCCCCTTTTATTACGATATAAAGAACGAAAAAGGGGATCCGATTATGGATAAGGAAGGAAATGCTATTCTGTACAGAAATTTTACGAAAGCAGAGACTTATTTTAGCGATGTATGTGATGTTATTTTTAATGCTAAAAATGAAAAGGATCCTTTCTGGATGAACAGTGCAAAAGATCTTGCTTTAGGTGCGCTTTACTTTCTAGCTGAAACAAAAGACAGCGAAGTAGTTAATTTAAACGGAGTCCAGAAGTTGATTGAAACGGGTGATGTCATTGTTAAGAAAGATATGACATATTTGGATATGGCAATGAGCTTTGGTAAACCAGCGGATGCCTTGTCAAAAAAGTTAAACAGTTATTTGAAAATGACTGGTGGAACGAGAAGTTCTGTAAGAGCTATGTTCAATACGACACTGAGCAAGTATACGATCAATAAGGATCTGGTCGATATGATGGCTCATAATGATATCAATTTAAAAGAGATTGGAAATCATAAGACGGTCATTTTTTTAAAAGTACACGATGAGAAATCTGTCTATTATCCGTTGGTCAACTTGTTTATAGCCCAGCTGTATGAATCTTTGATCGAAGCTTCCAGAGAAAATGTGAATCTGAAATTAAAGGTGCCACTGAATATCTTATGGGATGAATTTGGTTCATCGCCATATTTTGAACCGATCACGAACGTATTGAGCGCGGGACGATCACGCGGGATCCGTGTCACGTTAGTTGTTCAGGGGCTTGACCAGCTGGAAGCCACATACGGCAGAGAAAAGGCAAGGACAATAAAAAATAACTGTATGAATAAAGTCTATCTGCTGTCCGGAGATGAAGGCACACTAAAGGAGTTTTCTAACCTGGCTGGAAAAAAGCATACAGATAAAGGCGGTCGTGATAAAGATGAACCGCTTTTTTCAACTGAGCGCTTGTCCAAATTCAAGCTGGGGGAAGCTTTGTTTGTTAGGCAAAGGCAGAATCCATTTTTCACCAAACTTTTGCCTTACGATAAATATGTTTTCTATAAAAAGAGTAAAACACAGTTTGAGGATAAGCCAAAGCCAACAGCAAAATATATCGATGTAAAAGAATATATCAACAGAGGGGGGAAAGGATGAAACTGGAAATAGAAAAAATCTATGCAGCATACAACCTTATTGTTCCACGTTATATAGATGTTGAACGTTCAAGTCTAACCAAGCTGGATCGTTCGACAATTCATCGTTTTACTAAGATTACCGATGTATTAATTGAAAATAGTACTTTGACTGGTAAGAATCGTGACGATCTTTTGATTAACACTGGCATCCTGAAGCGTGTATCGATTAGTTGTACGTCCAGTAAGAGCCGTTTTATCAATGTTTTTTTTGATGATTGTACATTTAAGAATGCTCGTTTGACTGACGCTGTTTTCATTAACTGTCGATTTGCGAACAACGCATTCGAGCAAAGCACGCTTTATAATGTCACCTTTATCTGCTGCGAATTTGAAGACTGTCTCGTTAGTAACGTCAATCTAAAAGAGATGACCTTTATAAATTCAATCAACCCTGATTCAGTTGGGATCCTGTTCTCAGATATGGAAATCGAAGACAATCCGGAAATAAAAATCGTCCGTGATGAACATTTGCTTGATTTTTTAAATTCTGGTGATGTTGAGATTGAACAGGAGCCAATTGTGGAACAACAACACGACGTTCCGAAAGAAAATATCAAAGAAAATGAAAGTGAGGTAATGGATATGGATATGGCAATTTATGAAAAACAGGTGTTCAACGTTGATCTAGGTATGAGCAAAAAACACTTTTACGAGTGTGAGTTTAACCGGCTGAATATTACTAAGCAGCTATTACAGACAGAAACAGAATTTTCATCATGTCGTTTTAACTCAAGTATCTTTAATGAAACAACCTTTAAGGATGTTATTTTCGATGAGTCCATCTTTTCAAATTGTACTTTTATTAATTGTTCGTTTTCACGATGTTCACTGATCATGACAGATTTAAGTCTGTCTAAATTGAATGAGTGTAAATTTTATCGATGTAATCTATTCAATGCAAAATTACCAGATAATTTTATAGTTACTAACGAGATTGAAGATTCCAGCATGCCTATTCCTCAAAAAAATGATGTTTCAGGCAATGTGCAAGAACCAAAGAAGATGTCCAATATAGTCGATGTACAGCAAGCGTTAGCTGATATCATTGCTTTTCTTGCTTCGCCAGAACTTGCTAATAGCTTCGTCAAGCCTGTTACCGAAGAAGATGTCGAAACATACTTTAAATCGTTGGATATGGGGCATGCGATGGCTCTAGCTGCTAAGATGCTGAATCCAGCATTCTATCGGGATATCCCTTCATCAGAGCCAGTGAAACAGGAATCGGAAAGTTCAGCTAAAGGTAAGAAGATTACGAATGGAATGATGTAAAATGAGCAAACAGCTTGATGAGCTGCTGGATAAATATGCTTGGAACAGTCTTCAAATCCAGCAGCTACGGATTGCAGATAAGAAACACTTAGATCTATCCTATTTTTCAACAAAATACGATTGGGAACAGATGAGGGAGATCCGCTTATGCCTGGAAGATGGCATGGATCCTTCTTTTATTTGTGATCCTCATATAAGTGCAAAAAGTATGCAAAAGAGCCGTGAAGCTATATCGCATATGTCCGGGACCTTCGATGAAAAAATAGAGAGAATCAAACAGCAAAAGCAGATTCGTATCATTCTACTTGTTGTTTGCATTTTAATTATGCTTGCTGGCTTCATAATTGCCATGTGGCAAAAGGATTATCTGCTTTCTATGATCAATCCGCTCGAATTAGAACTCGTCTCAGAAAGCGAAATTCGCGGTGTTTCTGAGGTCCCTGAAATTCATTATATTGATTTTGTCAAAGATTATACCGATGGATCGGAATTGATCTTGCCCGATACTGTCATCACTGGAGTAGGTGATTATACACTCACTTACACAGTTAAAAGTCCGACGAAGGAAACACAACGGACGATGGTTTTGATCATTGTAGACGATATCTCGCCGGTGATAACTCTTACTTCCAATTCAGTTACGCTTGAATATGGAACTACCTTTGATGCCAGATCATACCTTTCTTCAGTTACAGATAATGTAGATGGTGATTTGATGGATGCAGTTGAAACATCCTCTGATGTTGATACTGGTACGGCTGGACATTACAGCGTTACATATTCAGTGGCTGACAGTACAGGGAACACAGGACAGGCTGTGCTAAATGTGACGATTTCACCAGAACCAGAGCCAATCGTTTCACCGCCTTCCGGTGGATCTTCATCAAGTAGTTCATCAGGAAATACGTCAGGCAGTAATCAATCACATGCCTCAGATCCAACGGCAGTGTCGCGCACATTTTATTTTAGTGATTATGGATCAGCCGAAGCGACGTTAAACGCTGCGCAAAACTATGGAAGATCTGCGTTATCGGCTGGTCAGGCAAGTCATTATACATGCAATCCGATTATGCAGGACGGTATCTACGTTGGCTATCAGGTCATTTTTTCTTAGAAAGTGATGCTATGAAAAGAAATAAGGAACTCGTGGATGAACTAACGAAATTATATGATTTATTAGATTCACACCAGATTGAGGAAGCGAAACGTGAGATATTGTGGAAGCTCAGTGAATGCGAGATGACCCCACAACATCTTGCCGAACAAAAGGAAATTAATGACAATAAAAGGTTATGCTATGCGATGTTAACTGCCTATGATAAAGAACATTATCCAGAACAGAACCGCCTTTTTTACATTGCGTATCAAAAATTGAAGCGGTGTTTAACAGGTCAGGAATCATTGGATGTAATGGCTGAAACAATGGAGCACTATACCAGTCGCTTTCCAATTGCTGAAAAAAACTACCGTTACATCACGATTTCAGAATTTTCAGATCTATTAGATAAGCACCGAAAATGGTTAAATTTCAGCAAGAGAGGAAAGCAGCTCCAGCTTTACAGTTATGATCTATCCGGTATCGATTTAAAAGATGCCGATCTTTCAAAGGCAGTCTTTCATGATTGCCTTTTTAAGGATAGTGACCTTTCATGGTCTAATTTTGAACTGACTGATTTTAGTAATTCTAGATTCGAACATTGTATAATGTTTGGAACAAGATTTGTGAGGTCACATATGCAGGAAGTCACTTTTGAGGACTGTAATTTACGTGCGACTAATTTTGATGAAGCAGAGTTAGACGATGCACAATTCATTGGATCCGATCTTTCATCAGCATTTTTTAGGGATAATCGTTGTGCGTTAAATATTGATGATTACTGCAAGACAAAATATATCAGGATCATCGAAACGGCTGAAAATGAACATGAATGTGAAATGTAGCAATGTTGCTACATTTCACATAAGGAATTGCATTCAAAGGGAGTATGTCAAATGATGTATTATGGGTGGTTTTTATCGCTTTGCAACTTTCTTTTCTGGATGGTATATTTATTTTATCATCAGAAAGGAGAAGTAATCGAAATGGATCCGGTTATTATCGCTGCATTAATATCAACAGTTGGTGTGCTGGTTACAAATTTTGTTTATGATGTCAAAGTGGGCAAGAAGTCATTAAAGTCATATGAATTATTACAAAAGGAAATCGCACTAAAACATACTTCAGAAAAAGCAGAACTCTATCAGGAGCAAACAATGAGAGAGCTAGATAGAATATATTTCACAGCAGATAATAGTAGGTCTGCACTTGATGGTGTCAAACATTACATGGAAAATATAGAGCGCACAGGATCATCAGATTCAGATATACAGGCAGCATTAATGGTCTTGGAGAAGCACATACAAGATTTAGGTATGTTATACAAGGAGATTAATGACTTAAAGGAACAGATACATAAATTGAATTATGAAAATGACTTATTAAAATCCAATCTGCAGAGCAGAGAAGCAGAATTAGAAACATTAACTCAACAATTGGAATGCATTCAGCATAATCAGGATTTGGAACTATAAAAGGTGGTATTTTAAGTGGTATATAACGACATACCACCACCTAGAAATTGTAACACAAAAAAATACCGGTATATATACCGGTATAGGAGCGCAAAAAGCGCTGATGAAAACGGACGTTGTCCGTTTGTTCAAATGGTCTGTGTACCACCCGAAATACCAGGGTGTAACACAGACCTCTTATCCTGTTTCGGTATGTCAAATGGTATTTTTGATGGTAGGTGGTGAATAGATGAAATACAAGAGAATTAATTTATCTGATGAGGATGCAACGATATTTGATTTGCTCAAACAGAAAAAAAATATGACTAATGAAGAGATGATGTCTGAGCTCATTCGTTCGTATTACACACACAGTAATGAGTTGGATGTTCTTTTAGAATATATCAAGCTACTTGTAAAAACCAATGGAGAATTGAAACAATATACTTCTGAAGAAGAAATGTATCAGGTTGTAAATAACGAGTCACGATTCAATTCACTGATAGAGGAGAAATTGCATGCCGGTAAGAAGTTTTAGAGTATCAGATTATTTTATAAGTAGCTTGAAACAAATTCAGGAATTAAGTAACCAGAATGATATCAGTATGTCCCAGGAGCAGATCTTGGACGACATGATGAGGATCTATATCTTGTATAGATCGCGTGATGATTTTAAAATTTTAGTAACCGATGAAATGCATCAAGAGCTGGCAAATCAGAGCCAGCTCTTTTATATGAAACAGGCGCAGGTCATTAATGCGTTGTTTGAAAAAATGGATGAGAAATTCGATGAGATCTATGCAGCAATCTCTGAAAACAAAATGTAGCAATATTGCTACATTGAAGGAGTTGAAAAAGGTGAAACAAAGGTTGATCTTGATGATGATGTCGCTGTTACTTGGCGGATGTATGTTTTCTTCAGAACAAGATATGAGCAATCAGGACTATCAGTATCGGTATTTTGACTCTAGCAGCACTGGTTACGACTATTCGGCTCTTATTGATGAACAATGGATCCTAAGTAGTGATTCGATTGTATCAGAAGATCTTTATCATCTTACGTATGAATCAGCAAAGCTTGATATGTATATCCTAAAGGATAAAAGTACACTAGGGTTGGAACGAAGAGTGCCTGAACAAGTAAATCAGCTTCCTGAAGAAATGGATGAAGAATTAGCTCGTATTGGTTTATCAGCAGAATTTAATGTAGAAAAGTCGGAGCGGGATTACTATGGTGAATATAAGTTTCTAAAGCAAACGGGTCAATATGGAGACAAACAATTTATCAGCGTGTTTTTTCAAACAGAATATGTGATTCCCAGCGTTACCGGACAGCTAGTTACGAATTGTTGTGTTATTTTGTTTGATAATAGTCAAGAAATTGCTGAGGACACAATAACTACATTTGAAAGAACAATTGAATATAGATAGGAGTGGTATGAAAGTGGACTTTAAATATAAATTATATCTGATTGATGATGAATATAGTGGATACCTAAGAAAGATCGAATCGCAAATACCTTATACAGACTATGGGTATTATTCAATCAAACCGTTCCTTAAGGCATTTGAGACGCAAGATGATTTAGCGTATATGGTGCCAATTACATCGTATAAAGATAAATTTGTAAAATTCCAGGAAAAGGAAATGATGTATTTTATTAATCACCCTTTCACGGATGAGTACCTTGGATGTTTGCGGTTTGGAAAGATGTTTCCAGCCCCTTTGGAGTGCATTCAGGAGATTGATCTCGATCATCTTGAAAAATACCGTGGATTTACAACTGCTTTAAATCAGATAGAGTTTGAACATAGGCTAAAACTTACAAATTATAAGATAGATAAATTAGATATAGAGTATATGGCCAAAGAGCTGTATAAAACAAAACAGAAGGACGAGAATATTGTTGCATTTAATTACCAGACACTTGAAAGGATTGCCAACACATACAAGGAACATCTATACACTTTAGAGAAAGAAAATTCTGAACTTGAATTGTAACCCCAAGGGGGAATTATTCCCCCTTGAACCCCCTTTTTATTTTCAAACATTAACACGTTTGAAAAAATAATCATCCTAATAATAAACATGCCTAGCTGTTGCTATTCTAACCCCTTTTTATTATTTTTTTTATGAAATAGAAAGGGGAGTAGTATAGTGAAGCGAGTTAAAAGTATTGTAAAATTTCATAGAATTGCAATTTATTGTAGAGTTTCATCTGCACGTCAAGAAGGTACAGGATATGGTCTTGATGCGCAATTCGATCGTTGCTTATCATATTGTTTATTACGAAATTTAAATTTGGAGATGGCTGATCTATATGTAGATGGTGGCATTTCTGGTAGTACTGTTGATCGAAAAGAATATCAGGAAATGATGACAGCCATTGCAAATGGATTTTACGACTACATGATCATTGCAAAACTTGATAGAGTCTCACGCAATATCGTGGACTTTACAGAGCTATTAGATTTTCTTTCTGAACACGATGTGACGCTTGTTTCCATCGATGATAATTTAGATGTAAACAATTTAACTGGACGGATGATAAGCCAGATACGGATGATCTTTGCTGAGCTTGAACAGAAGCTGGCGATAGAACGAACCAATGAGTCTATTGTAGCTCGAATTAAAAGTAGTAAATACCCACATAGAAATGCACCATTTGGATTTAATAAAGCTTCATCCATGCACTTGACTGTCAATGAAAAAGAGGCAGCAATTTTGAAAGATATGGTCAATGTCTTGTATGAAACACGAAGCTTGAGAAATGTATATGCTTCATGCCTGGTTAAATATCCTGAATATAAATGGAGTATAGAACAGATAAAGAAGACGCTTAAATCCAGAGTTTATACTGGTGGCATGGAATTTAAAAATGTGTTTTATCCCAATCAATTTCCTGTTTTAATATCTCAAAGAGAGCATGAGAAGATTGTCTCGATTATTGAATCAAAATCCAAAGATCGAAAGTACCTGTATATGTATAAAGATGTCGTTTATTGTAAGAAGTGCGGTGAAAAATTAAGATGTACTGTTGGTACTAGTTGCACCGGAAAAAAATACTTGTATTATCATTGTAAAAGCTGTCGGAAATCCATTTCTGATGAAACGCTAAATATCTTATTTCAGCCCTACATTTATAAGATTGTTGAATCAGCACCTATCGGAAATAGTGAAGAAGTTCGAGAATTAAATAGTGCAATCGATGAGATTAATAAAAAAGAAAAAGAGCTGTTTGAACTCTATATGAATAACAAAATTGACTCTGAAAACTTTGTTGATATTTCTAATAAAATAAAAAAACGTAAAAATCTGTTCATAAGTGATTTGAAGAAGCATAAAAATGCGAATGATGATGAAAAAGTGAAAATATATGAAAAAAGTGGATTGACCACGCAGTTTGTTTTATTACATAAAACAGTGCAAAAGATATACATCGACTTTTCTGAAAAGAAGATTGTAGGAATAGTATTTTTTGATGAAAGTAAAAACTTTATGATAGAGTAGAATATATTTTTATTTGTCTGATTCATGGATATATGCTATTTTATTTTATGTAAAAAGGAGAAAATGTATGAAAGAAATTAATTGTTATTTTTATGGAAGGTCATCCAATGTAAAACAAACACCCGATTTTTTAGATGTGCAACGAGAACAAGTCTATCAAAAAGCTTTGTCAAGAAATATGCAAATAATCCGTGAATATTGTGACATTGGGGATTTCTCCGCGCTAAAACAAATGTTAGATGATATTAAAAACAAGAAGGATAAAGTTTGGTACTATGTCAAGAAAAAGTGCCAGTTAAAATGAGAAATATGCATTCATATACTCAGCTACCAGTGCATTGCATTAACTTCTTTTCATAATAAGCCTGTTCATACTGGTTGGGGCTTTTGTATTCACAATGACCATGTATTCTCACCGTGTTATAGAACGCCTCTATATACTCAAATATCAGCCTCTTAGCCTGGTCATAATCCCATATCTTGTACTTATTCAGCCACTCTCTTTTGATTAATGAGTGAAAAGATTCGATGCATGCATTGTCCCATGGCGTCCCTTTTTCTGAATAGCTCTTGCTCATTTTCTCCGTCAGTTCCTTATATAACGAACTTGTAAACTGTCTCCCACGATCGCTATGGATGATCAATGGGTTATCCACTTTTCTGCGTTTCTTCGCTATTTTGATGACTTCTAGAACGGATTCAGCTGTCATATCACGGGTTAATACCCACGCAATGATTTTACGTG
>FCNA01000008.1 GCA_900018345.1 Clostridiales bacterium CHKCI006 | reverse complement strand
CGTGCTCTGTAGTGTACCACCTCTACTAAATTATACAATTAAATAGAGGAATTTACTAGAGTTACAGGAAGTTAGTTTGATTAAATATTTGTGTCCGCGCAGCGAAGCGCGGGGAAATGGAGGGAAAGATGAAACGTTTATATAAGATAGGCATGGTCTTAAGCCTTGTCGCAGGTTTGCTCACAGCCTGTAATACCAATCATGAAGTATCAGTGAATGAGAAGAACGGAGGAGAAGAGATGTTCAATGAAAATAGATTAAGTGGAAATGTACCCGAACAATTGGCAGAGATACCTGATGATTATTTACAGCCCGCCAGTCAGCCGGGGACGCTTGATCGTCTGACTTATCAAACATGGGAATCCTTTTCCTATGCGCAGCATACAAACCCATTAACAAAAGAAGCCTGGGTCTATTTGCCCTATGGATACAATGCAGAAAGACCATATAATGTCTTTTATCTGAGTCATGGCGGCTGGAGCGATGAAACCACGATCATGGGAACGGATGAGAATCCCACGATATTGAAGCATGTCATTGATCATGCAATCGAAGAGGGTCGGATGCAACCGATGATCCTGGTCATGCTGACCTATAATAACACCAGTGATCGCGATAGCTGGGATTATGGATTGGCTTTGGATCTGACCAATCAGTTTCATCAGGAATTGATCAACGATCTTATTCCGGCTGTTGAGAGTCGCTATCATACTTATGCACCAGATACGACACCTGAAGGTTTGAAAGCCAGTCGAGATCACCGTGGATTCGGGGGCTTTTCGATGGGGTCGGTCAATACCTGGTGTACCTTCCGCTATGCATTAGACTATTTTCGCTATTTTATGCCCATGAGCGGCAACTATACGACAGATGGTGAAAAGATGGCTTCCTATGTTGAGGCGCAGGGTTATGGTCCAAGTGATTTCTTTATTTTTGCTGCTTCTGGTACCGAGGATTTTGCTTTCCAATCTTTTCAGGCGCATTTAGAAGCCATGAGTAGAACGGATACGTTCGTCTTAGGTGACTCAGAAGAGAGTGCGAATATGTCCTTTTTGATCCGTGAAGGATATCGCCATGATAGTCAGGCGAGCAATGAATATACCTATAATGGCCTATGTTTCTTTTGGAATGCCCAGTAGCTGAATGGATTTAAGCATCGATGAGGCTGTTGACCACCTCATACCAAGCATTCCCCACCTTTATAGCGGGTGGGGAATGCTCGTGAACAATTAGCATCCTGTGTCTTTCTTATGTGGAAACTGACGGGACAAATCAGGATCTAGAGATTATCAAAGTGATTAAGGGGCAAATGGAAGGGAAACTGTTTGAGAAGAGTTTCTTTTTTGGATTGTTCTCCTATTTAGGCTGTGTTAAGATAAATGGAGAAGAAGAGGGGGAATCCGCATATGAAGATACTTTTGCTCGATTTTAGTCCGAAAGCCATGGAGGGTAATTGCGCTTCAATGGCTCAATTTTTAATGAAAGCTTATCCGATGCATACCTATACTTTGGTTCATGTTGCCAAGGAGGGGATCGAGCCTTGCGGACAATGTCATTATCGCTGTTTGGTTGGACCGGACTATGCATGTGAGTGTCCGGATGCCAGTCGGGGTATTTATGGGTTGACCAAGGATGTGGATCTGATCTATTATTTTATTCCAGTTTTTAGTGATTATCCTTGTGCATATTATTTTATGTTTCGTGAACGCGGGCAGTCGGTCGTGAATGATCATATGGCTTCTTATAGCCAGGCAAAAAAACGCTTTATTTTTGTGGCAAATACAGGAAAAGAGAATCTTGAAAAGATTGTCATGAGTGAGCCAGGACAAGATAAATCGTATATTGTGATGAGCACTCAGGATTACAAGACAAAGGGCGTGCTGGGTGACTTGATGCAATATGCAGCCTGTCAGGACAAATTGCGAAGCTATTTTGAAAAGGATCAAGCCCTAGGGAGGAGTGATGAGTTTGAATGATTTAGAGAAGCGGGTTTATGATGAAGTGAGTCAATACTTAGGCAAGGATGAATCAGGACATGGAATGGATCATATTGAGCGTGTATTTTTACTTGCATTTCAACTTGCAAAGGAAGAAGTGATCGACCGAGATGTGTTGGGCTTGATCGCGTTGCTGCATGATGTGGATGATGCGAAACTCTTTGGTGAAGAGGCTGCTAAAGAGTTGCGACAGGCGAAGATCATCATGCAGACTTGTCAAATCAAGGCGGATCGACAAGCTCAAGTTCTCGCCGAAATACGTCGTATTGGTTTTAAGAAAAGGATGCGAGGGATTGTTCCGATATCAATAGAGGCCAAACTGGTATCCGATGCTGATATGCTGGATGCGCTGGGAGCGCATGGTATCTTACGAACTTACGATTATGGGAAAAGCCAAAACCATATTTTCTTTGATCGAGATTGTTTTCCATCTAATGATCCATTATATCCGACAGAACCATCCATTAATCATTTTTTGAGAAGTTATTGCGTTTAGAAGGCCTGATGCTGACAGAGAAGGGGAAGAAAGAAGCAGCCCATCGCTCACGCGTGATGCGTCTTTTTCTAAAGTCCTATTTTGCTGAGGAAGGTACAACTGACTGGTTGAATTATCTGGCGCAGTTCGATGAAAGATAATTGTCAGTTTGGCTGTTTTTGGTGCAACGAAGTTTTCAACTTCGCTCGATCCTTTGATTTATTTTTCGCTATCCTTTATAATGAACTTAGAAAAAGGAGTGTGGAAACAATGGTTCGAATTTTATTGGCTTGTGCCGGCGGAATGTCAACGAGCCTGTTGATGACGAAAATGGAAGAAGAAGCTAAGCATCGCGGGATTGAAGTGAGTGTTGAAGCCCGTTCTGAAAAGAGCGTGGAAGCCCATTTGGGTGAATTTGACGTACTTTTATTAGGTCCTCAGGTTCGTTATGTACTGAAAAGTATGGAGAAGCTGGCAGAAGGAAAGTTCCCTGTAGCAGTCATCGATATGCGGGATTACGGTACGATGAATGGAGCCAAAGTACTGGATACAGCGCTGCAGATCTACGAAGACTTCAATCAAAATAAGTAAACAAAAAGGCTGTGCGAGCAGCCTTTTTGATTTAGTCGAGATCTTCACCGTTAGAAGCGATGACTTTTTTGTACCAGTTAAAGGAATCTTTTTTCAAACGTTGATACGTACCCTTTCCGGTATCGTCCTTATCTACATAAATAAAGCCGTAACGTTTACGCATTTCACCTGTGCCGGCGGAAACAAGGTCGATGCAGCCCCAGGTGGTGTATCCACGTAGATCGACGCCATCGTTGATAGCGACTTCCATCTCTTTGATGTGTTCACGCAGATAATCAATGCGATATGGATCATGGATGCTGCCATCTGCTTCGAGAGTATCGTAAGCACCCAGACCGTTTTCTACGACCATCATTGGGAGTTCATAGCGATCATAGATCATCTCCAGATAGTAGCGCAGCCCTTTTGGGTCGAGCGCCCAGCCCCAATCCGAATACTGAAGATATGGATTGCGCACCCCGGCAGCGAAGTTTCCGGAAACCATATCGTCGCTTTCATGGGTTGTCACGACACTGGTCATATAGTAGGAGAAGGTGTACATATCGACCGTACCTTTTTTGAGTTCTTCACGATCTTCATCAGTGATATCCAGTTGGACATGATGTTCATTCCACAGGCGTGTGGCATAGGTTGGATATTTTCCTTTACATTGTACATCTCCGCAGTAAAAGATCCCTTTTTCCCACTGATAACGGTTCGCTAAAATATCATCTGGATCAGAAGAGCCAGGATAGAAAGTGATCCCGCAGATCATACAGCCGATCATGTTTTCCGGATCGATCTGATGGCCGATCTGGACTGCTTTGGCACTGGCCACAAACTGATAGTGTAGCTGTTGGTAAGCAGATTGATATTCTTCATCCGTGCCCTTATTTCCAAATAAATCCAGTCCCATGACAGTGCCGTTAATTTCGTTGAAAGTCAGCCAGTATTTGACAAGACCTTTATATTCTTGAAAACAGGTGGTCGCAAAGCGAACGTAGAAGTCGATCAGCTGACGATTATTCCAGCCACCGTAATGCTCTTCCAGATATAATGGGGTATCAAAGTGCCAGATAGTGACCAACGGTTCGATACCATATTTGCGGCATTCTTCAAAAACATCGCGATAGAAGGCAACGCCTTTAGGGTTAGGCGTCTTTTCATCTCCATTTGGATAGAGACGTGACCAGGAAATGGATAAACGGAAGACCTTGAAGCCCATTTCGGCCAAAAGAGCAATGTCTTCTTTGTAGTGATGATAGAAATCGATCCCATCATGATTAGGATAATAATGATCGTCTAAAACAGCGTAATGTGCGCCTTCTGGGATCGGATGGTGACTTGGCACTTTACCTGGGTTGCCCTCTTTGTCGATATAAGTGACATAACGTGGTTCTTTGACCGAACCACCGGTGGTCACATCGGTCATGGCTGGTCCACGTCCATCCACGTTCCAAGCCCCTTCTGCTTGATTGGCAGCAATCGCGCCGCCCCATAAGAAGTCTTTTCTAAAACTCATTGTATCAACCTCACTTTCTTTATTTTTATTATAGACGTTTGAACAAAGGATTTCAAATGTCAAGGGTTCCATTTACGTAAAAGAAAACAGGCATGCTCTATGCCTGCTTGGTCAACTTTTCAAACACTGAAATGACATATTCTGCAATCATGCAGTCTTCTTCTGTTCCGCCACCTACGCCGATCCCTCCAGCAATTTTGCCATCGACAAATATAGGGTAAACACCGGCAACTAAGGTAATCTTAGGATCTTTGGTTTGAATGGCCATCAAAGCGCCGCCTTCTTAGACATTGGAAGCAACATCCTTTGTCTTGCATTGAGTGATGGCAGCCGTGTAGGTTTTGCCCGGAACTAAAGTAATGCTTAATATCAGTGCGCTGCATTCCTGATTTTTTTCTTTGGCGGCCTCGCATAGACGATCACAATATTCATCTGTCAGATACATTTTTATTCTCCTGTGTTAGTTTCATTGTATCAGATGAAGCTTGGATCGACTTGCCTATTTCTCTGTTTGGAAGGTCAGATGTACAATGTCTTCTTTGGAGGTCAAGCCAAACGTTTTTATAATCGCGAACAAACTGAGAGAGGCTTTCGTAGCCTACCTCCAGATGGCCTCGGTGACATTTTGCATGTTTTCTGGCATGAGCTGTTAGGCTTCAGTCAGACGCAGCCGCTTTTGGCATTGCACTGGTCCCCTACCGACTGCGTTCTTAAACATCTGATGGAAAGACGAAACACTCATATGACTTTGTTGAGCGAGGGCCTCAATGGTGAAAGACTCTCGGAAATGTACTTTGATTCAGCTGTAAATTTCGTAGATCTTGCCGGTCAGGCTGGTGCAAATAATGCTTTGCAGAAAATGCTTGCGATTGGAGCCCAAGAGTACGTCAAAGAGGATCTCTTTTTCAATTCACTAGCCAAAAATGCGAAACGTTCAGGAAAGTCAAGGCGTTCCAGTAACGCTTTGAGCGGTTGGAGTAAATGCTGATCAGAGAAGGTCTGTGTTTTCTCATCTTATTTCTCTAAAGAGCATCGGTAATTGTAATATCATATCGATCACATCTTTGGTCTGAAAGGAGAGTGCCAGTGTGTTTAGCGGAGATTGCAGGACTTGATTGCTAAGGGGCGTATCAATCGCAGAAATGGAATACTGACCGGGTAAATAATCCATGATACTAGAGGGTGTATACAGACGCAAGGCACCTTGGATGACAAAGTAGTGATAGAGCGTATGGTTTGCAGGCATGGCCAGCAGATGGTTGGTGATTGTATTCACGGAGATGCTCTAAGCAGTAACCATGAAGCCAGTACAGTGTGTTTGCATTTATTTCAGTTCACCTCATCTTTGATTATACATGACATTCAAAGCCATCAACAAGAAAAAACGCAGGAAAAAGCCTGCGTTAGTCATCAAGATTTTTTCGATTATCATATAGATCAGTGACATACTCCCCATTGAAGCAGGCCATGCAGAGATCACAGGTATGCTCTTTTTTGAAGTGAATCGAATGCTTCAGACCCTCTTCGGAAATAAAGGCCAGTGAGTCGGCTTCGATGTATTGACAGAGCATGTCGACATCCATGCGATGACTGATCAATTGGTCGATAGTGGACATATCTACTCCATAAAAGCATGGGTAGCGGATAGCAGGAGAAGCGATACGTACATGCACTTCTTTGGCACCAGCTTCTTTTAATAATCTCACGATGCGCTTAGACGTGGTTCCACGCACGATCGAATCATCAATCATGATGACACGTTGACCACTGACAATCGAAGAAACAGCGGATAATTTCATGCGCACCCCTTGATTACGCATTTCCTGGGTTGGCTGAATAAAGGTACGACCAACATATTTATTTTTGATGAGGCCCATTTCATATGGAATGCCGGCCGCTTCGGCGTAACCGATGGCAGCCGAAATGGAGGAATCCGGTACACCGATGACAATGTCTGCATCAACCGGGCTTTCTTGATAGAGCTGCATGCCGGCATGCTTGCGGGTCGTATGGACATTGATCCCATCCAGATTGCTATCTGGTCTAGAAAAATAAATGTATTCCATGGCACAAATCTTGTCGTGGATGGGCTGATCGGTATAGAATCGCCCTAACAGTTCGTTGTCTTTAACACGCACGATCTCGCCTGGCTCAACATCTCTGACAAAGTGTGCCCCTACGATATCAAAGGCACAGGTTTCTGAAGCAAAGACATAGGCGCCGTTCGGTAATTGTCCGATGGAAAGCGGCCTTAACCCATAGCGGTCTCTGGCCGCATAGATACGATCTTCTAACATGATCAAGAAGGCAAAAGCGCCATCCAATTCTTCAAGACTGGCGCAGATTCTTTCAATCATACGCCCACTTTTCCGCTTGATCAGATGCCCCAGGATTTCTGTGTCTGAACTTGATGAGAAGATACTTCCCTGGGCTTCCAGTTTGGCTTTAAGCACGTTCGCATTGACAATATTCCCATTGTGACAGATACCAAGATCGCCATCCATGGTTCGAAAGAGGAAGGGTTGAACATTCGCGATGCCCCCACCGCCAGTCGTTGAATAACGTACATGACCTATGGCCATGTCTCCGCTTAATTTGTCGAGCTTTTCGGGATTGAAGACCTCAGTCACCAGACCTTCTCCCTTATGGATGGATAATTGTTGTCGATCAGACACCAGGATGCCGGCCGCTTCCTGACCACGATGCTGAAGACTATGCAGCCCGTAATAGCAAAGACTAGCCGCATTCGTATAACCATAGACACCAAATACACCACATTCTTCATGTAATCCTTTGAGATCATCCATTATGAGTTTTTCCTCCTTGCGCTTATTTTGGAATGAAAAGAAAGAGAAATCTTATACTAATGATGTATCTCTTTCGATCCATGTTCATTATAACGCGAAGTGCCGATATTTTCAATATAGTCGATAAAAGTTTATTAAAATGATAAAAAATCATTGACAAAGATGGTCTTTTGTAGCATAATGGCAAGCGTAATAGCGGCAAAGGGGTCGACATCTGAGGATGCGGCCCCTTTGCCATTTATTTTAAAAAAAGGAGAGATGATAAGATGGAAAGTAAGATGAGTGAATTATTTGGTTCCCTGGTCTTTGATGAAAGCACCATGGAAGAAAGATTAGCCAAGGATACCTTTCAGGAATTACAAAAAACCATGAAAGATGGTCGCTCTTTAAATATGAAGATCGCCAATGCGGTAGCTAATGCTATGAAAGATTGGGCGGTTGAACATGGCGCAACTCATTATACTCACTGGTTTCAACCGATGACAGGTGTGACGGCTGAAAAGCATGATGGCTTTATCAATTTGAAATCAGATGGAAAAGTCATCATGGAATTCTCCGGAAAAGAATTGATTCGCGGAGAACCCGACGCTTCCTCTTTCCCAAATGGCGGATTAAGAGCGACCTTTGAGGCGCGTGGTTATACAGCCTGGGATCCAACCAGCTATGCCTTTATTAAAAATGGTGTACTCTGCATTCCAACGGCATTTTGTTCGTATTCCGGTCATGCACTGGATAAGAAAACGCCATTATTGCGCAGCATGGAAGCCATCAATAAACAGGCCATGCGGATCCTGAAGCTTTTTGGGAATACCGATGTGAGACATGTCAATACAACGGTTGGACCGGAACAGGAATATTTCTTAGTCGATAAACGGTACTATGAAGAACGCAAAGACTTGATCTATACAGGACGCACTTTATTTGGTGCCCCTTGCCCAAAGGGACAGGAACTGGAAGACCATTATTTTGGAACAATCAAGTCCCGTGTTCAGGCCTTTATGAATGAGCTCAATGAAGAACTCTGGAAGTTAGGTGTCTTAGCGAAAACAGAACACAACGAAGTAGCCCCTGCTCAGCATGAACTCGCACCGATCTTCAGCACGACCAATATTGCCACGGATCATAACCAGTTGACAATGGAGCTGATTCAGCGTATTGCCAAGAAACATGACATGGTGGCTTTGCTTCATGAAAAACCATTTGAGTATATCAACGGAAGTGGTAAGCATAACAACTGGTCATTATCCACGGATACAGGTGTGAATTTGCTTGAACCGGGAGAAACGCCATACGAAAATGCACAATTCTTACTTTTCCTCTGTGCGGTCATTAAAGGGGTAGACGAGCATCAGGATCTGTTACGTCTCTCTGTTGCAACAGCTGGTAACGATCATCGTCTGGGAGCCAATGAAGCGCCACCTGCTATTATCTCAGTCTTCCTTGGGGATGAATTGACGGAAATATTGGAAGCTATCAGAGACGATATTGCTTATACCAATAAGGAAAAAGAACTGATGCGTATCGGTGCACATGTCTTACCTAAATTTCCTAAAGACAATACCGATCGCAACCGAACAAGTCCATTTGCCTTTACGGGCAATAAATTCGAATTCCGCATGCCTGGTTCCAGTTCTTCGATTGCCGGTTGTAACTTTGTTTTGAATACCGTGGTTGCGGATGAATTGAAACAGTTTGCAGATATTCTGGAAAAAGCACCGGACTTTGATTCAGCCTTGAATGCGCTGATCAAAGGTGTAATCAGAGAACATGACCGCATTATCTTTAATGGCAATGGCTATGATGATGCATGGGTCAAAGAAGCCCAAAAACGTGGCTTACTGAATCTGCGGACGACACCGGATGCCTTACCTTATTTCATCAAACCGGAAAATATAGAACTGTTCGCCAGACATAAAGTGTTAAATGAAGAAGAAATGTATTCACGTTATGAGATCATGATGGAAGAATATACGAAAATCTTAAGTATTGAAGCGAAAACGATGGTCAATATGGCTCATAAAGAGATCCTTCCTGCAGCCAGCAGTTATGCCAGAACGCTAGCTGAAACTTGTGCGATGACGATGCAGGTTGCCGGCACGGAAAATGCGTATGAAAGAGAAACGGTCAAGGAAATTTCAAAGTTGGTCGATCAGGCTTATCGTGCCATGAACTATCTGAAGGATGTTGTTGACCGTGCCGATGCTTCAGAAGATTTCGAAGCGCGTGCTTTTGCTTATCGTGATGAAGTGATTGGTGCCATGCAGGCTTTACGTGAACCATGCGACCAGTTAGAGACGATGACTGATGAAAAAGCCTGGCCATTCCCAACTTACGGTAAACTTTTATTTGGTATTTCATAAAAAGGGGGATCAACTATGTGTTCCATCATGGGTTACTGTGAGCCAGACGCAAGCTTAACTATTTTTAAAACGGGATTTGATCGAACCATTTCACGTGGACCGGATGGATCACGTATCATAAAAACGGCGGGAGGCCTTCTTGGCTTCCACCGTTTAGCTATTATGGGATTGGATGAGAGAGGTATGCAGCCCTTCCAGATGGATGAAAATGTCGTTGTATGTAATGGTGAAATTTATGGTTTTCGTGCTTTGAAAACTGAACTTGAGCTAAAGGGATATCATTTTGTTGGGGACAGTGATTGCGAGCTTCTTTTGCCGCTCTATGATCAATTAGGTGTGGAGATGTTTCAATCTCTCGATGCGGAATTCGCTCTCATCCTCTATGATGGAAAGCGTCACGCATGGGTAGCGGCTCGTGATCCGTTGGGAATCCGTCCTCTATTTTATGGCTATGACCAGACGGGTGTGATCCTTTTTGCATCTGAAGCAAAGAACCTGGTGGGAATCTGTGAAAAGATCCTTCCTTTCCCACCGGGATACTATTATGATGACGGACAGTGGGTCTCTTATCGTGATATGAGTCAGGTGACATGTTACCTTCCAGATCAAATTGAGACTGCCTGTACTCATATTCACGATTTGCTGGTTGAAGGGGTCAGGAAGCGTTTAGACGCCGATGCCCCTATCGGATTTTTGGTCAGCGGTGGGCTCGACTCCTCCTTAGTCGCGTCCATCGCAGCCAGAAATCTGAAAAAGCCTTTAGAAACCTTTGCCATCGGTATGTCTACGGATGCCATCGATCTCAAATATGCCAGAGAGGTTGCTGATGATCTAGGTGCTCATCATCATGAGGTCATCATCACCAAAGAGGATGTGCTAGCAGCCTTAGAACCCGTGATTGCTTGTTTAGGCAGTTATGATGTCACGACCGTCCGCGCTTCGATCGGAATGTATCTTGTCTGCCAGTATATTCATCAACACACCTCCATACGCGTGTTGCTGACAGGAGAGATATCCGACGAATTGTTCGGCTACAAATATACGGATTTTGCCCCTGATGCGAAGAGCTTTCAAAAAGAAGCTGAGAAGCGGATCCGCGAGGTCTATCTCTATGATGTTTTGCGGGCTGATCGTTGCATCAGTGTTCATAGTTTGGAAGCGCGTGTCCCGTTTGGGGACCTGGCTTTTGTTGATTATGTGATGCACTTAGATCCAGATTTGAAAATGAACCACTATCATAAGGGAAAATATCTGTTGCGGCGTGCCTTTCAAGAGGGGGCGTATCTGCCTGAAAAGATCCTGATGCGTGAAAAGGCCGCTTTTTCAGATGCGGTGGGTCATTCCATGGTGGATGAGCTGAAAGCCTATGCCGAGACTTATTATCGTGATGATGAGTATTTAAAAAATGCTAGTCAATATCAGGATGTTTATCCGTATTCAAAGGAAGCGCTGCTCTATCGGGAAATCTTTGAAAAATATTATCCTGGTCAGGGAAAGATGTTGCCTGCTTACTGGATGCCAAACCAAGAATGGGAAGGGGTGGCTGTCAATGGCCCATCAGCGAGATATCTCTCCAATTATGGAGATAGTGGAAAATAGAGAGGGATGAGAAAATGAATCATCAATGGAATAATGAACATGATGCCTGCGGTATTGGTGCCATCGTCCATATCGATGGACGCAAGGATCATCAGTTGATCGATCAGGCTTTGCAAATCGTCGAAAAATTAGAGCATCGGGCCGGTAAGGATGCGACGGGGCAGGTGGGGGATGGGGTAGGGATCCTCTCCCAGCTTCCTCACCGTTTTTTTTGGCGCGAGGCACGGAAATTAGATATTCATCTAAATGAAGAAGGCAGCTATGCTGTTGCCATGCTTTTTTTACCCGAAGATACGTATCAAAGACGTCAGGCGAAAAAAACATGGGAGAAAGTGCTGTCTGATGAAGGGCTGCCTTTTTTGGGCTGGCGTGAGGTACCGATTCGTAAAGAAATCTTAGGCCAGGCAGCCCGTGAGTGTATGCCGTACATCGCTCAATGTTTTGTTGGAAGACCAGCGCATATCGCAGTCGGACTACCTTTCGAAAGACGGCTTTATGTGGCTCGAAGAGTCTATGAAAAAATATGCCCTGAAGCTTATGTCGTTTCGTTCTCCAGTCAAACCATCGTTTATAAAGGCATGTTTTTAGTCGGTCAGCTGAGAGCTTTTTTTCCGGACCTCAGTGATTCGCTGTTCACGAGTGCGATTGCGCTAGTCCATTCGCGTTTCTCGACGAATACAACGCCAAGCTGGCAGCGTGCCCACCCTAATCGTATGATTGCGCATAATGGAGAAATCAACACGATTCGTGGCAATATCAGTCGTATGCTAGCCAGAGAAGAGACACTCAAATCACCTTACTTCAAGGATGAACTGGATAAGATCTATCCCATTATTCATGTGAATGGTTCCGATTCTGCGATGTTAGACAATACTCTGGAGTTTTTATATATGAACGGTATGGATCTCGCCAAAGCGATGATGCTTTTAATTCCAGAACCTTACCAAAAGGTCCCTATGCCTAAGGATAAACAGGATTTTTATCATTATTATGCGACGATGATGGAACCTTGGGACGGTCCGGCAGCTGTATTGTTTTCAGATGGTATACGCATGGGAGCTGCGCTCGATCGTAATGGCTTAAGGCCATCGCGTTATTATGTCATGGATGACCAGACGCTGATCCTCTCCAGCGAGGTCGGTGTATTAGAAATCGATGAAGCGCATGTACTGCGTAAGGCGCGCCTCGAGCCCGGTAAGATGCTGCTTGTTGATACGAAGTGTCAGGAACTGATCGAAGATGCTGCCTTAAAAAGAAGCTATGCCAATGCGCATCCATATGGAGAATGGCTGCATCAGCATCTGATCCAGTTGAATGAGCTGCCGATGGGAAGCTTTGTCCGTCAGCCACTTGTGGCTAAAACACGACAGCGTCTCTATCAGCTTTATGATTATACTTATGAGGATGTGCGCGATCTTATTTTACCGATGGCCGCCAATGCCAGTGAACCCATTGCTTCCATGGGAACTGACGTTCCCTTGGCTTTGTTCAGTGATCAGCATCCCAACCTTTTTCATTATTTTAAACAACAGTTTGCTCAGGTGACAAACCCGCCCATCGATTCTTTACGTGAGGCAGTGGTCATTGATACGACCATTTTTTTAGGACGGAGCGGCAATTTATTAGTTGATGAGGGTGAAAATTGCCATGTTCTGGAACTAGCTGGTCCGATCCTGAATGAAAAACAGCTGGCAAAGATCAGGCAGATCGATCGTCCGGGTCTCAAGAGCAGCGTGGTTTCTTTGCTGTTTTATCAGGGAATGTCCCTTACCGAAGCGATAAATGAGTTGTTTCGCCGTTGCGACCAGGCCATCAATGCCGGAACGAATATTTTGATATTATCTGACCGCGGTGTCGATGAACATCATCTTGTGATCCCATCATTGCTGGCGGTTGCAGGACTTGATTCGCATTTAGTGGATACGCGCATGAAGACAGCCGTCTCGGTTGTGCTTGAGAGCGGTGAACCACGTGATGTGCATCAATGTGCCTGTTTACTTGGCTTTGGAGCCTCAGCAATCAATCCGTATCTGGCTCATGAAAGTATCGCGGAGCTGATCGAAGAGGGATATCTGAAAATGGAATTTGACGATGCTGTGAGCGCTTATGATCAGGCTTTGCGTCAGGGTGTCACAAAGATTGCAGCGAAGATGGGAATCTCCTGCCTGCAATCTTATCAGTCTGCCAAGATCTTTGAAGCAGTGGGGCTGAAACAGGATTTGATAGAGACATATTTCAGACATATTCCAAGCCAGGTTGGTGGTATCGGAATCGAAGATCTGGAAGCGGATGTTCGTTATTACCATCAAAAGGCCTTTGATCCGCTTGGATTGCCTAAGGATCTGACACTGAAAAGCAAAGGTTTCCACCGTTTTCGCCGAGGACAGGAGGCTGAGGAACATCTTTATGATCCTGAAACCATCATCATGCTGCAAAGAGCGACGCAGATGGGGGATTATGAATTATTCAAACAATATTCTAAACATTTGCGTAAGAAACACGCTTTCCATTTGAGAAGTCAATTTCAACTTGTCAGTGGGCGTCAACCGGTAGCTTTAGATGAAGTGGAGGGCGAGCATGAGATCGTCAAACGTTTTAAGACCGGTGCCATGTCTTATGGATCTATCTCTAAAGAAGCGCATGAATGCATGGCGATTGCCATGAATCGCTTAGGTGGGAAATCGAATTCAGGTGAAGGTGGGGAGGATCCCCAACGGTTTGGTACGGAAAAAAACAGTGCGATTAAACAGGTGGCAAGTGGGCGCTTTGGGGTGACTAGTGCCTATCTGGTAAGTGCCAGGGAGATTCAAATCAAGATGGCGCAGGGGGCCAAGCCAGGCGAAGGAGGACATCTGCCGGGGCAAAAGGTTTATCCATGGATTGCCCGGACTCGTTATTCTACACCAGGTGTCACTTTGATCTCACCGCCACCTCATCATGATATTTATTCGATCGAGGATCTGGCTGAACTGATCTATGATCTGAAAAATGCTAATCCTCAGGCGCAAATCTCAGTTAAACTGGCTAGTGAGAGTGGTGTAGGGACCATTGCAAGCGGGGTGGCTAAGGCTGGAGCCGATGTGATTTTGATCTCAGGCTATGATGGTGGGACTGG
Source organism: Clostridiales bacterium CHKCI006 (assembly GCA_900018345.1). Classification (GTDB taxonomy): domain Bacteria; phylum Bacillota_I; class Bacilli_A; order Erysipelotrichales; family Coprobacillaceae; genus Fimiplasma; species Fimiplasma intestinipullorum. The sequence goes on along the minus strand of FCNA01000008.1, from coordinate 33,510 downwards.
AGCAGCCAGCCAAAGTGCGATCCATCATACGGGAATGCCCTGGGAAATTGGCATTTGGGAAGCCCAGCAGAGTCTAGTTGAAAATGGCTTGCGTCAACACGTCAGACTGGAAACGGATGGTAAATTAATGACAGGATATGATGTGGCCGTTGCCTGTTTACTGGGTGCTGAGGAGTTCGGTTTTGCGACCGCCCCCCTTGTCAGTATGGGCTGTATGATGATGCGTGTCTGCAATCTGGATACTTGTCCGGTGGGAATCGCTACGCAAAATGAAAAATTGCGGGCCCGCTTTAAAGGGAAACCAGAATATGTGATGAATTTTATGTTGTTTGTGGCTCGCGAGCTGCGAGAGATCATGGCTGAGCTCGGTTATCGCAGTGTGGATGAAATGGTGGGCCATGTCGAAGATATCCAATTGACCAATCACCCCAGAATGACCTTTGCTTCTAAAGACCATCTGGCATCTCACTATGAGAAAGGACATACATCTCATGATGTGCTTTCTGGGACACTGGACGCCAGAGAACTGATTCCGTTTTTTAAGGACAGTCTTGTGCATGGCATGAAGAAGACCAAGACCGTCTTTATCTCCAGCCTGGACCGTTGCCTGGGAACCATGCTGGGCAGTGAATTAACGCGTCAACATCCTTTCGGTCTGCCCGATCATACCATGACCATTCATTGCATCGGCGGTGCCGGCCAGTCCTTTGGCGCTTTCTTACCTAAAGGGATTACCATGGATGTGCAGGGAGATGCGAATGATTATTTCGGTAAGGGCTTATCGGGCGGTATCCTTGGCATCGCACCGGTTCAGTCGGCTAAATATGAGGCGAGTCAGAACGTGATCATCGGTAACGTGGCGCTTTATGGAGCTACTTCTGGTGAAGCCTATATTGCCGGTAAGGCTGGTGAACGTTTTGCGGTCAGAAATTCCGGTGCCACGGCCGTCGTCGAGGGGGTTGGCGACCATGCCCTAGAGTATATGACGGGGGGTACGGTACTGATCCTTGGACCAACCGGCAAAAATGTGGCTGCCGGTATGAGTGGCGGGATTGCCTATGTGCTGGATCTCAAGCATGATCTATATCAACGCTTAAATGAACAGTTGGTGGATATGTGTGTGCTTCAGGAAACGCGAGATATTCGCCAGGTGAAAAAATTGTTATCGAAACATATCGAAATGACGGACTCATGGTTGGCAAGACGCATTCTGGAAGATTTCGACAGTTATCTGCCGCATTTTAAAAAATTAATTCCACGTGATTACGCCAAAGTGCTGGAAATGGTAGAACAGTTTGAAAAACGTGGCGATTCCCATGATGAAGCCCGTTTAAATGCGTTTATCGCTATGCATCAAGGAGGTGAAGCACATGGGTAAGAAGACCGGCTTTTTAGAATATACAAGGCAGGATGATCCGCAGCGCCATCCTTTGACACGCCTGAAGGATTATGATGTGTTTCATCTTTCATTAGATGAGGCACAAAGGCGCAGGCAGGGAGCCCGTTGTATGAACTGCGGGGTTCCTTTCTGTCTGTCAGCCATTAAGATCAAAGGACGCGTGACAGGCTGTCCCTTACATAATTTGATACCGGAATGGAATGATGAAATTTATCGTGGACAGGACAGAAATGCGCTGGAGCGTCTGTTGAAGACCAATCCCTTTCCAGAATGGACGGGGCGCGTTTGTCCAGCACTCTGTGAGAAAGCTTGCCTTTGCGGCTTGAACGGGGAGGCTGTGACGATTCGAGACAATGAGCGTTTTATTATCGAAACGGCTTTTGCGAAGGGATATATGCAACCCCAGGTACCGGCAGTACGCTCTTCCAAAAGAGTCGCTGTCATCGGCAGTGGGCCAGCCGGTTTAAGCGTTGCATACGCCCTCAATGCATGCGGTCATCAGGTGACGGTTTATGAACAGGAAAAACGCGCAGGGGGCCTGTTGCGTTATGGCATTCCTGAAATGAAACTGGCCAAAAACATCATCGATCGACGACTTGAGATCATGAAGGCGGAAGGCATTCAAATCATGACAGGAACGAAAGTTGGACGGGATATCTCTCAAAGCGAACTGGATGCTGCTTATGATGCCATCGTTTTTTGTTGCGGTGCCAGAAAAGCACGCCAGGTTGCAGGTGTTGACCTGGCTGTTTCTGGGGTCATGATGGCTGTTGATTTCTTAACAGCGGCCATGCATGATCTGGAAGAAAACAAATGTCCTGTACAAGCCAAAAATAAACGGGTCATCGTTGTCGGGGGTGGAGATACCGGAAATGACTGTGTGGCGATGTGTCTTCGTATGGGAGCCAAACAGGTGACGCAGTTGGAAATGATGCCTCGTCCTTCTAATCAGACAAAGACCCCGTGGCCTGAATGGCCTGTTGGCGAGAAGGTGGATTACGGGCAGCAGGAATATCGTTCTTTATATCATCATGATCCTCGTCTTTATGAGACAACGATCGAAAAGCTGGTCGTCGAAGAGAGGATGCTGAAAGGGGCCTATCTTGTTCGCGGAAACATGATTAACGGCCAATGGCAGGTAAAGGCAGGCAGTGAACAGTTTCTTGAAGCAGACCTCATTTTGATTGCTGCCGGGTTTGTCGGGGTCGAAGATAGCCTCGCTGAGCAATTCGCTCTGCCATTATCCAGGCATCATACGCTTTTGACCAATGAAGCGCATTATCAGATCGTGCAAAGCCATTATTTTGCGGCTGGAGACTGTCATCGCGGACAATCACTGGTTGTTTGGGCCATTGCGGAAGGGCTTGCCTGTGCCAAAGAAGTTGACAACTATCTTAAGAATAAAAAATAGCGTGCAAAATAATAACTTTTTCTTGAATATTTTTAGAAATTTGTCTATACTATACAAGAACAAAGAAAGGAATGAGAAGGATGATGAAACAAGGAATGCAGACCCATTTGATTCAATTCCCTGGAGCATCTTTTTCTCATTTTTTATAATCGACAGGCATATCTTCGCTGATATGCTTTTTTGTGGAAAAAAGGAGGCAATTATGAAGGCTTATTTGATATTAGAAGATGGTCATGTCTTTGTAGGCGAACATTTTGGAGCCGAGAAAGAGGTCATCAGCGAATTTGTATTCAATACCTCAATGACAGGCTATCTGGAAGTGTTGACCGATCCTTCCTATGCTGGACAAAGTGTCGTGATGACATATCCCCTGATCGGTAACTATGGTGTTGCTTTGGATGATCAGGAATCCTGCAGGCCTTTTGTAGAAGGTTTTGTGGTAAATGAATTGGCTCGTTTAGGCAGTAATTTTAGAAAGGATATGGATCTTCAGGATTATCTTTTACAACATGATATTCCGGGAATCCAGGGTGTCGATACGCGTTCGATCACCAAGCTGATTCGTAATGAAGGTTGTATGAACGGGATGATCACGACACATGATTATGGAGATCTGACAGAAGTGCTGGCACGCATTCGCGCTTTTAAGGTATCCGGTGTGGTCGCTGCAACGACCTGCAAGCAAGCTTATACCTTAGGCCAGGGTGGAAGCAAACGTGTTGCGCTCTATGATTTCGGTGCAAAAAGAAATATTGCGCGCGAGCTTGTGAAGCGTGGCTGTGAGGTCACGGTTTATCCTGCCTTTACACCGGCTGCAACGATCTTAGAAGGACATTATGATGGCATCATGCTTTCCAATGGTCCAGGCGATCCGGAGGAATGTGAGAGCATCATTGCGGAGATGAAGGTCTTGATGCAAAGTGGGATTCCGATCTTTGCTATCTGTTTAGGACATCAGTTAATGGCTTTGGCGCATGGCTTTACGACCAAAAAGATGGTTTATGGTCATCATGGCGCCAACCATCCGGTCAAGGATCTCACCACCGGTCGTGTCTATATCTCAACGCAAAACCACAATTTCATGGTTGAGCAGGCAAGCCTTGATCCAGAAGTGGCCAAGCCATGGTTTATCAATGTGAATGATGGCACGCTTGAAGGCTTGACGTATGTGAAAGAAAAAATCTGTACTGTCCAGTTCCATCCGGAAGCTTCGGCTGGACCATTGGATACGGGTTATTTATTTGATACATTTATCGCTATGATGGGAGGAGAAGCAAATGCCTAAGAATGCATCGATTCAAAAGGTTTTAGTCATTGGATCTGGTCCAATCATTATCGGTCAGGCGGCTGAATTTGACTATGCTGGAACACAGGCCTGTCGTGCTTTAAAAGAAGAAGGCATCGAGGTCGTCTTGATCAACTCAAATCCGGCCACGATCATGACGGATAAAGATATTGCCGATAAGGTCTACATTGAACCATTGACGGTTCCGGTTGTCAAACATCTGATCGAGGTCGAAAAACCGGATAGCATCCTGCCAACGCTTGGTGGGCAGAATGCTCTGAATATTGCGATGGCCTTAGCTGATGAAGGTTTTTTAGATAAGCATCATGTCAGAACGATCGGAACAGGGACAGATACGATCAAATTAGCGGAGGACCGTCTGGAATTTAAAAATCTGATGGAGAAGATCGGTGAGCCTTGTGCGCCATCCATCGTCGTCAATCATGTGGATGATGCTTTAGAATTTGCGGCGCAGATCGGGTATCCGGTAGTTGTGCGTCCAGCCTATACGTTAGGCGGAACCGGCGGAGGAATCGCACATGATGAACATGAACTGCATGATATTTGTACCAATGGCTTGCGTCTTTCCCGCGTCAGTCAGTGTCTGATTGAAAAAAGTATTGCCGGCTGGAAAGAAATCGAGTATGAAGTGATGCGTGATGGTGCCGGGAACTGCATCACCGTATGTAATATGGAAAACATGGATCCTGTCGGTGTACATACCGGTGACAGTATTGTCGTTGCACCTAGTCAGACCTTAGCCGATAAAGAATATCAGATGTTAAGAAGCTCTGCCTTAAATATCATCACGGCTTTGAATATTCAGGGGGGCTGCAATGTTCAGTATGCCTTGAATCCGAACAGTTTTGAATACTGTGTCATCGAGGTCAATCCTCGTGTGTCCCGTTCCTCAGCTCTGGCCAGTAAGGCAACGGGTTATCCAATTGCCAAGCTGGCAGCCAAGATTGCCTTAGGTTATACACTTGACGAGATCGTCAATGCCGTTACGGGCAAGACATATGCCTCCTATGAGCCAACCTTAGACTATATCGTCTGCAAGATCCCCAAATGGCCATTCGATAAATTCTATGGTGCCAGCCGTGAACTGGGCACGCAGATGAAGGCTACCGGTGAGGTCATGAGCATCTGTAATCATTTTGAAGGCGCCTTTATGAAGGCACTGCGTTCGCTCGAACAAAATGTTTTTGATCTGCATATCCCAGAATTAGAAAACTATACCTTGAATGATCTGCGCAAGAAACTGAAAGATGTCGATGATCATCGTGTCTTTGCGATTGCAGAGGCTTTACGTCAGGGCATGAGCGAACAGGAGATCCATGAGATCACCAAGATCGATCTCTGGTTTATCGATAAGTTTAAGCATCTTGTCGAAGTAGAAAAGCGTTTAAAGAGTGAACCGTTGACCGTTGATTTACTGAAATTAGCCAAACGGCTTGAATATCCTGACCAGATCATTGCCGCTTATACCGGTAAGACTAAACAGGAAATTGAAACAATGCGCCATGAAAATGGCATCGTAGCCGCTTTTAAGACTGTGGATACCTGTGCTGCAGAATTCGATGCGACCACCCCTTATTACTATTCTGTTTATGGTGCCCAAAATGAAGTGAATCCACAAGATGACAAGAAAAAGATCATGGTCTTAGGATCTGGTCCGATCCGCATCGGGCAGGGGATCGAATTTGATTACTGTTCGGTTCATTGTGTCTGGGCCTTAAAGGAAGCGGGTTATGATACGATCATCGTCAACAATAATCCGGAGACCGTTTCGACGGACTTTGATATTGCCGATCGTCTCTACTTTGAGCCATTAACAGCTGAGGATGTCAAGAGCATCGTGGACATTGAAAAACCGGATGGAGCCATCGTTCAGTTCGGAGGTCAGACCGCCATCAAGTTAACGCAGTCCTTATTGGAAATGGGTGTACCTATCTTAGGGACCTCTGCAGATAATGTGGATGCAGCCGAGGACCGTGAACGTTTCGATGAGATCCTGGAAAAATGTCACATTGATCGTCCGACCGGATCAACCGTTTTCACAACTGAGGAAGCCTTAAAAGTAGCCAATCATTTAGGCTATCCGGTACTGGTTCGTCCTTCCTATGTCTTAGGTGGTGCCGGCATGGAAATTGCCTTAAACGATGGCGACATCAAGAAATTCATGAAGATCATTAACCAGCAGTATCAGGAGCATCCGATCCTGATTGATAAATACTTATCCGGTAAGGAAGTGGAAGTCGATGCCATCTGTGATGAAGAGGGCGTTCTGATTCCAGGGATCATGGAACACGTTGAACGTGCCGGTGTTCACAGTGGTGACAGTATTTCCGTTTATCCAACCCAGAAGATCAAACCAGAGATCAAGGAAGTCATCGTGGATTACACGCAGCGTTTAGCGAAAGCCCTGCATGTTATCGGTCTGATCAATATTCAGTTTATTGTTTATGAAGATCACGTTTATGTCATCGAGGTCAATCCACGTTCCAGCCGAACGATCCCATACATCTCTAAAGTGACCGATATTCCGGTTGTCGATGTGGCGACACATGTGATTATGGGAAAATCCATCAAGGAACAGGGTTATGCATATGGCCTGGCACCTGAGAAAGAAACAGTGGCCATTAAAATGCCGGTCTTCTCATTTGAAAAGATCAAAGGAGCTGAGATCAGCTTAGGCCCAGAGATGAAATCAACCGGAGAGGTTCTGGGAATCGCCAAAGATTTCGATGAAGCACTTTACAAGGCATTTTTGGGAACAGGCATCAATCTGCCTAAGAAAAAGAATATTATCTGTACGATCAAGGATAGTTCCAAGGAAGAATTCCTGCCGATTGCCAAACGTTATCATCAGTTCGGTTATGATATCTATGCGACGATCGGTACCTTCACTTTCTTGATCGAACATGGTATTCCTGCGCATCTTGTCAACTATATTGCCGATCGTAAAAATACGATCTTTGATCTGATGCTGACAGATACGGTCGATCTTGTCATTGATATTCCGACCCGAAATAATAACTTAAAAGATGGTTTTATGATTCGTCGTTTTGCCGTTGAGGCCGGTATTCCAATCTATACGTCGTTGGATACAGCGCAGGCTTTGATTACCTGTCTTGAAAAACGTCATAAAGGGGATACGACCTTGATCGATATCACGAAGATCTAAGGAATAAATGAAATAGCCAAAGAGAACTAGCACTGAGGATGAAGATATTAGGGTCACTGATCAGGGTTACATTTGATATCGGACATTCAAGGCATCCTGTCGCTCACTTCTCTATATCCAAAAAGTAATGAGTTGCAGTCTCACTCTCTCATTACTTTTTTTATTATGTAAAGCTACTTGCTTTTAAAGTGTTTGGGAAGGGGATAGATTTTGTTGAAGTGAGCGCTCATTATACCAAGCATAGCGCCAGCCCAAACAACGGTTAACCACGTTTTCATTTAAAATAATGGATCGTCAGTACATTCATTGGATCCTCTATTATCCTTCTAAAAAGCATAGAACATGCGAATCTTTCCTTTCAAAATTTGAATGTGAAGAAGAGGATATTTGGCTAATCTAGCATGAATGTGCTGCGATAAGGGTAGTAGTACCTATCCGTTGCATGACTCATTTTTTGTCTTTGCTTTTGCTTCGTATTGGCAAAAAAGCAGATTTGGTTTAAGATGAATTCTGCTTTACACTTTGACATTCTAAATGATGCTGACACATGTCAGCAACTCCTCTTTGAAAGGGGCATTGTCGCTTACCTCTTACGGAATTTCTTTGATGAATTGAAAGAATTTTCTATTTGGATCATTATGTCTGATCAACGTATTTGTGATGTTTTTCAAAGTGCGTCCAGCACGCAGGTGGGGAGGATCGATAATGAATGGCTTTGGTCAAGGTATCTATGCACCCGGTATGAAAGATCAAAGAACAACACAAAGAGATCTTTCAAGTCATTGATGAATTCAATCAAGCAGGCAATGACTACTGAATTCAAGTGAAGGTGTACGTGGTAGGGTAAAAGACATCTTTGCTTTCTAGATGGTATATCTGATCAGTATAAACAGTCCATTGAGTCCGGTTAGGATCATCCGCTTTTTTGCTATCGCTATTTTAAAAAGAGGTAAAGCATGCCATCCTCAGGCATGAAAAAGAAGGAGACCATTTCTTCTGATCATATGATTTGATCACCGTTCCTTTACTATGCGCTTGATGCATGCTACCTTACGATATTGATATTGTACAAATGTCTTTTTTTCGGTTAGACTAGAATTGTCAAAAGAAATGAGAGGAGTATGAAACATATGAAGACATGGTTAATTACAGGATGCTCAAGTGGGATCGGTGCAGGAATCGCTAAGGCTGTTCTGGCAAGCGGCGATCAGGCGATCGTGACTGCTCGAAACAAGGACAAAGTTTTAGATATCGTGAAGGATTATCCGGAAACAGCTTTAGCTTTGGATCTGGATGTTTGTTCACAAAAAAGTATTGATGAAGCGGTAGCCAAAGCCAATGAACGTTTTGGGACGATCGATGTCTTAGTGAATAATGCAGGGTATGGATATCGTTCCGCTGTTGAAGAAGGCGAAGGAGAGGAAGTCCAGAAGTTATATGATACCAATTTATTTGGTCCGGTTGCATTGATCAAAGCCGTCTTGCCTAAGATGCGTGAACAGAAGACCGGGTTCATCTTAAATGTCACATCCATTGCGGCAGCACGTTCCGCCGTTGGATCTGCTTATTATGCCAGCAGTAAAGCCGCTTTAGAGTTGCTGACTGATGGGTTGAGAAAAGAATTGGCGCCTTTAGGTATTGTGGCGATGGTTGTTCAGCCAGGGGCCTTTAGAACGCGTTTCTATGATAATACAAGTTTACAGGGAACTAAAACAACCATTAGTGATTATGAATCAACTGTAGGCAAGTCCCGTCCAGGCAACTTTGCTGTTACTCATAATCAGGCAGGTGACCCAGACCGTGCCGGCAAGATCATCGTTGATATTGTCCATGGGGATCGTTATCCAGCCATCCTGACCTTAGGTAAAGATGCTGTGACAGCAGTGAAATCCAGTTTGGAAGCAAAGATCAAAGAATTAGATGAGTGGGCTGATGTATCGGCTCAGGCTGATTTTGAATAAAGTTTGAAGGAGAAAATAAGATGAAAAAAAGAAGATTAGGGAGAACGAATATGTATGTCAATCCGGTAGGACTTGGATGTATGGGATTCAGCCATGCCTACGGAGAGGCAGAGGATCGTGAAACGGCAGTTAGAATCATGAAAGAAGCACATGCATTGGGTTATGATTTCTATGACACAGCCGAATGCTACACCGGTATCAATCATGATGGCAGCATTTCTTACAATGAGGAACTGGTTGGTGAAGCTGTTCATGATTTCCGTGACGAAGTCATCCTTGCGACTAAATTCGGTGTCGACCATAAAGGGGATCATCTCGAACTGGATAGCTCACCTGAACGTATCCGGCGTTCTTTGGAAGGCAGCTTAAAACGTCTTCATACGGATTACATCGATCTATATTATCAGCATCGTATCGATCCAAAAGTGGAACCTGAAGTAGTAGCCGGTGTGATGAAAGAGCTGATCGAAGAAGGTAAGATCAGAGCGTGGGGAATTTCCGAAGTGGATGAGGAATATTTGCGTCGGGCCCATGCGGTTTGTCCAGTAACCGCCATTCAGAACCGCTATTCAATGATGGCCACTTGGTATGAATCTTTATTCCCTGTTTGTGAAGAACTGGGTGTGACTTACGTGGCTTTCTCACCAATGGCTAATGGACTTTTAAGTGGTCAGTTCACTAATGAAAGTCAATTTGCGGAAGGCGATTTTAGAAATCATATGCCTCAGTACACTAAAGAGGGCTATCAGAAGGCCAAAGCTTTACTGGATATGATCAAGGAACTGGCAGAAGCGAAAAACTGCACAATGGCTCAGATTTCACTGGCCTGGATGATCTGCAAGAAAGATTACATCATTCCAATTCCAGGCAGTCGTAAACTGGAACGTTTAAAAGAAAACTTTGAATCAGGCAATGTGGTACTGACACCTGAAGAAATCAAAAATATCGATGAACATTTAGCCGGTATGGATTTTGATGTGTTTGGCGGACATTAAGCAAGGACCTGTGTGAACATTCACACGGTCTTTTTTTTGTGTGGTGAAAGAAAATTTATGCTATAATAAGGGTATCAAAAGGAGGCGAAGTCATGATTGAACTGAACCAGCTTGAACAATTAGTGTGTATCGCAAAAAATAAGACCATATCCAAAGCAGCGGAAGAATTACTGATTTCTCAGCCAGCGTTGAGCCGTTCGATGCAGCGTTTAGAAGATGATCTGGGAGTGGCTATCTTTGACCATTACAGTAATCGCGTTGTTTTAAATGCCAATGGCGAAATGATGGTGGAACGCGCCCAAAAGATCCTGCAGGAATTGGAACAATCGGTGCAGGCGGTTCGACATTTTGCACGCTCACATCTCGAGGTATCGATTGCCTGTTGTGCACCTGCTCCTATTTGGGACCTTGAACCCCTCTATCAGCAGTTTGATCCTAGCCTGCATCTGACTAGCGCGGTAATTGATGAAGAACAGCTGATTCCAGAACTGAAGAATAAGACCTATCAACTGGTGATCACACCCGGTAAGATCAATGATCCAGAGGTGTACGGAAATTATTATCTGCATGAAGATCTGTATCTTTCCCTGCCCCCAGGACATCATTTGGCCAACCGTGAAAAAGTAGAATTTGAGGACCTGGCCGGGGAAACCATGCTGCTGTATTCGAAGATCGGATTCTGGCAAAAGCTCCATGACCGCACAATGCCTCACACCCGCTTTTTACAGCAGGATGAGCGGCGCACTTTTAATGAGATCGTGAAGAGTTCTTTGCTGCCTTCTTTTACGACGAATCTGTCAATCAAACGGGAAGGGAAGATGGATGAACGTGTGATCGTTCCGTTTTCCAATTCAGAAGCCCATGTGCCTTTCTATTTGAATTGTCTAACGAAAGAGAGAACCCGTTTTGAACCTCTCTTCCAATATCTCAAGGAAAATCGCCATGACTAAGCATGTCTATATGGCCGTTGATCTAAAGTCTTTTTATGCTTCTGTCGAATGCATCGAACGTGGTTTTGATCCATTGGATACACTTTTAGTGGTGGCTGATGCCAGTCGTACCGAGAAAACGATTTGTTTAGCGATCTCGCCTTCTTTGAAGAAATATGGTTTAGGCGGACGGGCGCGCTTGTTTGAAGTGGTGGCTAAAGTTAAGGAAATCAATGCAGTCCGTGCCAAAAAGGCGCCTTATGGCTTTAAAGGAAGCTCCTTTTATGCCCATGAATTAGATACGGATCCCTCTTTAAAACTGGATTACTACATCGCACCGCCACGCATGGCTTTTTATTTGGAGTACAGTACCTTCATACATGAGATCTATTTGCGACACTTTGCCCCTGAGGATATTCATGTCTATTCGATTGATGAAGTGATGATCGATATTACGCCTTATTTAAAAAATACATCGGCTCGTACCCTGGCTAAAAAAGTATTAAAGGATATCTATGATCTAACGGGATTGACGGCAACGGCTGGCATCGGAACCAATCTATATCTATGCAAGGTGGCCATGGATATCATGGCCAAGCATGTGTCACCGGATAAAGACGGAATGCGTATTGCCGTTTTGAATGAGGAGCGCTATCGCCGGTATCTCTGGAGCCATCGGCCTCTCACAGATTTCTGGCGTGTAGGTAGAGGTTACGCCAAACGTCTCGAAGAGGTTGGTCTATACACCATGGGCGATATCGCCAGATGTTCATTAGGCAAGCTGACCGATCGTTATAATGAAGATCTCCTGTTTTCCATGTTCGGTGTCAATGCAGAACTGTTGATCGATCATGCCTGGGGCTATGAACCGTGTACGATGCAGGATATCAAGCATTATCGTCCTGAGAAAAAAAGTATTGGTTCCGGTCAGGTTCTCAGCTGCCCTTATGCCTTCACCAAAGCACGTTTAGTCGTTCAAGAGATGATCGAGTCCCTGACTCTGGAGCTTGTTTCGAAGGGGTTGGTTTCCAGCCAGATGGTCTTGAGTGTCGGCTATGATAAAGAAAACTTAGAGACGTACCAGGGAGATCTGATGGAAGATCGCTATGGTCGTAAGATTCCCAAACACACGCATGGGACCATCCGTCTCGATGCTCCTTCTAATCTCTATTCGGTTTGGACCAAGGCTATTCTGGAATGGTATGATCATCATGTCAATCGGCAGCTGACGATCCGTCGCCTCAATCTTTCTTGCCTGGATGTGCGTATCGAAAGCAGCGAGACAACGCATTACAAGCAGTTAGATCTATTCACGAATCTTGAGAGCGAGATGCAAAAAGAAAAGGATCAGGAAAAGGAAAAGAAACTCATGGAAGCGACACTGGCTATCAAACAAAAATACGGTAAAAACGCTCTTCTCAAAGGAACGGATTTTGAAGAAGGCGCTACCGCCAGAGAACGTAACCAAACCATTGGAGGACATAAGGCATGAAGTATTCATCATCCCCATATGAAGATATCATTCACCTTTCCCGTCCGCCTAGCTCTCATCCAAAGATGAGTCGAGAAGCCAGAGCGGCTCAATTTGCTCCTTTTGCCGCCTTATCGGGCCATAAGGAAATGGTCGAAGAAAAAGAGCGTATGACAGAACCCAAAAGAACGCTGACTGAGGATGAAAAATCACGCCTGGATGAAACTTTACAAATGGCACTTACACAAAAAGAGTCTTGTTTGCGCGTGGTTTACTATGTACCCGACACACATAAGGCGGGTGGACAGTATTGCGAGCTCAAGGCGCATCTCAAAAAAATAGATCCAAACTTACATCTATTGATCTTCAAGTCAGGAGAAAAAATCAAGATCAATGATGTCTTACGTTTAGAAATCATTGAAGAGGTTTGAATCAATGAATCATATGCCAGTAAAGCGGAATGGACTAGCTGATTGATGCTACTTTGCTAAAGATAGTGGTGACTGGTCTTGCTTACCGGTAAACAGAAATAAGAAAAGGACTTATCGATTTTGTTATCGCTAAGCCCTTTTTTGATGTTTTTTATCTTTCACTAGCAGATCAAGCAGCTTGCATTAAAACATCACATGCTCTCCCAATGCAGACAGGTAAATTCATTTTTTTACTTTGTGTACGCATTTCATTTGTTTAATGGGTTATCTGTATTTATGTATCTATATCCTTGTTTCGACATATTATTTTGTGAATAGGATTTATGCTTGTAACGGGTGATACGTATGGGAAGAATCATAATCAGTCTGCTGCTTCAAATCATGATGATTAGTTTTCCGTTAGATGCATGCGTTATTGTTGATGATCACAACGACTTAGTACATAATATGACGGATGCGCTGATCGCGACAACAGATTTTAAGACAGGTGAATTGAATGATTATGCGTGCGAGCTAGGAGGCATGGACCTGGTCGTGCTTGGGGCTCCCTATATGAATTTAGAGAATTTTAGGATCATTCAAGATCAGCTGTCACAAGAAGCTTTATTGCTGGTGTATTGGGTAGGCGGAATGGATCAGGTATCAACTTGTGAGAAGATACAAGAATGGTTTTCAAATCATCAGGTTTTTTGTTTAGGTGTGAATGAGGATGAAATCAGTGAGAGTCGCTGGTTGCAAGAAAGGTTTGAAAAAACGCTATTACAGATATATGCGTATCATTTAAGGTAAATGGGGCATACTAAAACTGTTCGTTAGCATAGGCTGACAAAATCGATTGCATATCCTTTGCGTCTTTCAAGCAAGTCAAGTAAACTGGAGATGTAAGTTAGCCAAGACTAACTAACTAACTAAATAAAGAAAAATGGAGGAAAACTTATGTCATTAATTGGAAAAGAAATCAGTGATTTTAAAGTTCAGGCATATGCCAATGGAGAATTTAAAGAAGTATCTAAATCAGATGTGATGGGAAAATGGAATGTCTTCTTCTTTTACCCAGCGGACTTTACCTTTGTTTGCCCTACAGAATTAGAAGATTTAGCGACCACATATGATGAGTTCCAGAAGATCGGTTGTGATATTTACTCCGTTTCCTGTGATTCACATTATGTCCACAAAGCCTGGCATGATACATCGAAAACGATTCAGAAAATTCAGTACACCATGCTGGCGGATCCAACAGCAGCTTTAGCGAAGGATTTTGAGGTGTATATTGAAAGTGATGGAATGGCGGAACGTGGAACCTTTATTGTGAATCCGGAAGGGCAGATCGTCGCTTATGAAGTCATCGCTGGAAGTGTCGGAAGAAATGCCGAAGAACTCTTGCGTCGTGTTCAGGCCAGCCAGTTTGTCTATGAACATGGCGATGAGGTTTGTCCGGCGAAATGGAAACCAGGCGAAAAGACCTTGAAGCCATCTTTTGATCTTGTTGGTGCACTCTAATGGAAACCATCTATGATGCCATTATCGTGGGCGGCGGGCCTGCCGGGCTCGCTGCCGCGATCTATCTGGCACGTGCAAAATATTCTGTTCTGGTCTTAGAAAAAGAAAAATTCGGAGGACAGATCACGATCACTTCTGAGATCGTGAATTATCCTGGTGTGCTGGAAGATTCCGGAACCGGACTAACACAGAAGATGCGCCAGCAGGCAGAACACTTTGGTGCCAGATTTCAGTTGTGTGAAGTGCAGTCACTCCAATTGGAAGGCAGTATCAAAAAGGTCAAGACAGATAAAGGAGAATTGTCCTGTGTTGGACTGGTCCTGGCAACCGGCGCTCATCCACGTCAGCTTGGCTTTCCGGGTGAAAAGACTTTCCAGGGACGCGGCATTGCCTATTGTGCTACCTGTGATGGAGAATTCTTCGAGGGTTGTGAACTTTTTGTGATCGGTGGTGGGTTTGCGGCTTGTGAAGAGGCTGTTTTCTTAACGCAATATGCAACCAAAGTGACGATGATCGTGCGTGAGGAAGATTTCACTGCGGCCAAATCGATCGCAGATGAAGCACGTGAACATCCGAAGATCGAATGTATCTTTGAGACTGAGATCATTGAGGCCGGTGGTGAAGACAGTCTGGAATATGCCGTTTTCCGGAATAATCGGACAGGTGAGACCTGGCGTTATGAGGCCAGTGAACATGGGCGTTTTGGTATCTTTGTTTTTGCCGGTTATGTGCCCGCCAATGAACTGTTCAAGGATCAGCTTGAACTGAATCAAGGCGGTTATCTAGTGACAGACAGACACCAGGCAACCAACATTGCCGGTGTCTATGGCGCGGGAGATATTTGTGAGAAGGATCTGCGGCAGGTCGTCACAGCGGTCAGTGATGGCGCTTTGGCAGCGACTGCCTTAGAAAAATATATTTCCAAAACATGTCAGGAAGCGCATCTTGAAACCATCAAGATACAAAAGACGCCTCAACCCAAAGTGAAGCATGCGGATGCACCACTAGCGGATGATCGTTTTATCAGTCAGGAGATCATCGAACAGTTAGCGCCTATCTTAGCTCGATTAGACCATGAGGTCACTCTCAAAGTTGCAGTGACCAACGATGATTTTGGCTTAGAGATGAAGCAGTTTGCCAGCGAATTCGCAGCCTTGAACGATCATATTCGTCTTGATGAAAGAACGGATGCTCCTGCTTCACCTTATATTGAGGTCTTGGCTGAAGGTCAGGATCAGGGAATCATCTACCATCTGGTACCAGGCGGACATGAATTCAACTCCTTTGTCCTGGCTGTCTATTTTTCAGGCTGCTCGACAGCCACACCTTTGGATGCATCGATCCAGCAAGCCATTCAGTCACTGGATACGCATCGTCTAGATCTTTATGTTTCTTTATCCTGTACGATGTGTCCGGAATTGGTTCAGGCCTGCCAGCGATTGGCCATTGAAAATGCGAAGATTCATGTCAGCATCTTTGATATCAATCATTTTCCGCAGAAGAAGGAAGAATACAAGATCATGAGTGTTCCTTGTCTTGTCATCGATGAGAAAGAGGTCACTTTCGGAAAGAAAAATCTTGAAACGGTACTCGCTTTACTGAAGGCTTAACGGCCTTCTTTTTTTGTCAGCTATCTCTAATATTTTTACCGGTTTTTTATTTGACAGTCGTTGTCGTTCTTTATACGATATATATAGTTAGTCTAGACTAACTCAATGAAGAAAGAAGGAATGTAAATGAAACTTGTATTATTGAGACATGGCGAAAGTCAATGGAACCAGCTGAATTTATTCACAGGCTGGACAGATGTTGACTTGAGCGATCGGGGACATAAGGAAGCCAGCGAGGCTGGGCGTCTTTTAAAAGAGGCTGGAATCCATATGGATCTATGTTATACGTCCTATCTTAAACGAGCGATACATACGCTTGATCACGTTTTGACAGAAATGGACCGTTGTTATTTGCCGGTCATTAAGACCTGGAAGTTAAACGAGAGACATTATGGCGCCCTGCAGGGATTGAATAAGGCTGAAACTGCAGCGAAATATGGTGATGAACAGGTGAAGCTTTGGCGTCGGTCTTATGATGTCTTGCCGCCTGCCTTGGATCTGGACGATGATCGTCATCCTGCAAATCAGGCTATGTATGCTGATATCGACCCATCTTTACTTCCAGACTGTGAGAGCTTAAAAACAACCATTGACAGGGTGGTTCCTTATTATCGTGAAGCGATCCTGCCTCAGATGAAAATGGGCAAGCGTGTTTTGATTGCAGCACATGGTAATTCTTTACGTGCCTTAGTCATGTATCTGGAGAAGCTGACGCCGGAAGCAATCCTGCAGGTGAATATTCCAACCGGTGTACCACTGATTTATGAGCTGGACGATCAGTTTGAAGTGAAGGAACATTACTATTTAGGAGATGAAAATGCACTTCAGGAAAAAATGGCTGCGGTGGCCAATCAGGGAAAAGCAAAATAATGTTGTTTAAAATTGTTAGCATAGACTAACATCATATTGACTATTCTTCAAAAAAGCGTATGCTGTTAATGGTTAGATGCATCTAACTCAAAGGAGGAATAAGAATGAAAAGTTTTTTAAGAAATGTAGCCCTTCTCTCATTTACAGGAGGTGTGGCAGCTGCTGTAGCAGGCGCAAAACTGCTTAAGAGTGATAAGGCGCGTCAGTTGGCGGTGAAGACGCTCGCTACCGGAATGAAAGCGAAGGATGATGCCATGGCGGCTCTGGAGACCATCCGAGAAGATGCCAAAGATCTTTGCTATGAAGCCAAAAAGCAAAAAGATGGTGAGTAGTGATGGCACGTTATCAACTCGTGCATGATATGCCTGGACGCTTGCGCGTACGTTTAGGACGTTATGCTTTTGATCACCGGACCGGACAATTACTGGTTCCAGTGCTTTCATCCTGGCCAATGGTCAGGCAAGTCGAGGTCAATGAGCGGACAGGAAGTCTGTTATTTTACTATGATGCCACAAGAAAAGAAGCACTGTTAGAATGCCTGGATGCATTATCCTTAAGTCAGCTGGATGATACGGCATATCAAGGTTATTTGGATGAACTGGCTAGTTATGAGAAGAGACAGAAAGCGATCTTCAGGCAGTATAGAGGTCAATTGATTCGCATAGGCTTACGTTATATGATGACTAAAATGCTGCCGTTGCCGCTTCAGTATTTTTTACGTTGTCTATCAGCCAGGCACTATCTCAAAAAAGGGATGTCTTCTTTGCTGGCAGGGCATTTAGACGTTCCGGTCTTAGATGCGACAAGCATTACGTTATCTCTATTGAGTCAAAATAT
Organism: Clostridiales bacterium CHKCI006; assembly: GCA_900018345.1. Lineage (GTDB taxonomy): Bacteria > Bacillota_I > Bacilli_A > Erysipelotrichales > Coprobacillaceae > Fimiplasma > Fimiplasma intestinipullorum. The sequence continues at coordinate 15,624 of FCNA01000008.1, read as the reverse complement.
GCAGACAGCGGGTCATATCATGCTGCTATTATCGATTTCTGCCCTTTTAGAAGATTATACGCGTGATAAGACCACGCTCTCACTGACGGAAAAATTGTCGCTGCAAACTGAAAAAGTTTGGGTAAAAGACACGACGGGTCGTCATCAGATCGCCAGCAATCAACTGCAGCGCGGTGATATTGTCATTGTTTCGACGGGAGCGATGATCCCAGTTGACGGCGAGATCATATCCGGTGAAGCGATGGTCAATGAAGCCAGTTTTACAGGTGAACCTTTGTCTAAACGGGTGGGAGGTGGTCAGAGTGTTTTTGCCGGGACTGTTGTTGAAGAAGGTGAAATCGAGATATACACTCGTGAGATTCAACAGGACAGTCGCATCCAGCAGATCATCAGTCTGATTGAAACGAATTCACAGGCGAAAGCTGCGATTCAGGCCAAAGCGGAACATTTAGCCGACGCCATCGTTCCTTATAGTTTTATAGGCTTCCTTGGCACCTTGTTTTTCACACGCAGTTTGTCAAGAGCAATGTCACTTTTGCTGGTGGATTATTCCTGTGCGATTAAATTATCCACTTCTGTCGCAATGATCAGTGCAATGCAGGAAGCCAGCCGACATCGCATTCTGGTAAAGGGCGGTAAGTACATTGAGGCCATGGCTCAGGCTGATGTCATCGTTTTTGATAAAACGGGTACATTGACCCATGCTTGTCCACATGTGCAACAGGTAGTAGGTCTAGGCCAATATAGTCGGGAGGAAGTTTTATCCATTGCGGCTTGTCTGGAAGAACATTTTCCGCACAGCATGGCCAATGCGATCGTTACCCGGGCGGCCAGTGAAGGATTGATCCACGAAGAGAGACATGCCAAGGTGGAATATATCATTGCTCATGGGATCGCATCAAGCTTAGACGGACAGCGAGTTGTGATTGGCAGCAGCCATTTTGTCTTTGAGGATGAGAAGATCCCTCTGACAGTTGAGGTGAAGCTTGCTATAGACCAATTGGAAAGAGAGGGAGCCAGTTCCCTGATTTATTTAGCCATTGGCGGACAGCTGGCTGGGATCATCAGCATTGATGATCCTCTCAAACAGGAGGCCAGATCGACGTTGGTCCGTTTGCGTCAACTGGGCTTTAAGAAGATCGTCATGCTGACAGGGGATGGACGTCAGGCAGCCAGCCACATTGCTTCGTTATTAGAAGTGGATGATTATCGTTATGAGATCCTTCCCGAAGATAAAGCACAATATATTCAGGAATTGAAAAGTCAGGGGCACGTCGTCGTGATGGTCGGCGATGGGGTCAATGACACACCGGCTCTTTCCAGTGCAGATGTTTCTATTTCTATGCAGGATAGCTCTGCGATCGCCCGTGAACTGGCGGATGTGACTTTGCTTGATGGACGCCTGGAAGAGATTGCGGTATTCAGAAGTCTCGCTTTAGAACTGATGCGCCGCATTCATCTGAATTATGCCAAGATCGTGACCATGAATTCAGCGCTGATCTTCAGTGGGATGGCAGGCTGGCTGCCAGCGACAACAGGTGCCTTACTGCATAACACATCGACGTTTGTGCTGACGGCACTGGCGACACAACCATTATTGAAGGATGAAACGTCTTGAGGACGTTTCATTTTTTGAAAAATGTCCGGTCTATCCTGGACGATCATCTGCGTACATAGGTACCATCCGTTGACCGTTATCAGCTACGGAAAAAGCTGCTAGAAAGGAAAAGGAGATTGGATCATGATGCACATCACACATAAATCACAATATGCCAGGCTAGAAAATGCTTGAAAAATCAAAGATCAAAGCTAAGCATATTCAGTCATATGGTCAGAGCGAGTACTTATGGATCGTCGATGATGTAAATGGAGATGGCCGCATGTACTGTATCAAGCTCTGGGATGGAATCGAGGTCATCTATAATGATTTTCATTGCTTTGACTTACCTGAATGCACTTATACTACGGATGCTTATCTCGAGATCAATCATTGTCGCCAGGGTAAATTTGAATGCCCTTATGACGCACATCATCTGGCTTATCTGGATGTGGGCGATTTTTCGGTGAGCAGCTGGTTGCTTGATCGCGGTCGCGCAAGATTGTCGCTTGGTTACTATCAGGGAGTGGAAGTGCTGATTGATGTGGCCAAAGCCAGTCTACTGGATATTTTTGATCAGTTCGCAATCGATATCAACGACCTGTATAGGCGTTTGCGCTTATCCCATCATCTGTATATCGAGAGAGCTAATGAAACCATCTGTCATCTTTTTAGTCAGATGTATGATCTGCCGCTTGGGATCCGTCAGCATTATCTGCAAATCAAAGTGCTCGAACTCTTGCTTTTTTTGAGCCAGACGGCTTTTGAGCAGGTGGCAGAAAACAAGGTTTATTATCCTAAACAGGTGATTGAGGCATTGGAACGTTTTCGTCAGGAAATGATCCATGACTTATCCAGCCGTCCGGATTATAATGCTTTAGCGAAAAAACATTCTTTTTCGCTGTCTACTGTGCGTCGCTTATTTAAGGAAATTTACGGAATGCCACTTTATCAATGGTATAAACACTATCGTCTCACCTACAGCCAGCTGTTACTCAAGACAACGGATGCGTCCATTATTGAGATTGCCGGGAAGGTCGGTTATACCAATCCAAGTAAATTTGCGGCGGCTTTCCAGCAGGAAACCGGCTTAACCCCTCAACAATATCGCCAACTTTATGCGAAAATGGATTGATTGGGCAAGAATGGAGTAGTTAAAAACAGGTGAATCGATTATACTGACATATAGTTAGTCTAAACTAACCAAAGGAGGTTTTTTATGTCAGTTTTGAAATCTTTGTTTGTTTTTGCTGGGAGGCATCGTTATTTGACTATGTTATCCCTGTTTCTTTCGATGTTGAGCGGTTTGCTTTTTGTCCTTCCTTTTGTCATGATTTGGGCGGTGATCCAGGTCCTTTGGCAACATGGGCTGCAGCAGGCTGCTTATGATCAGGCGCTAAGCTATGGCTGGTTTGCTTTAGCCAGTGCCTTAGGCGGGATCCTCATCTATGTCCTGTCCCTGTTTTGCTCCCATCTGGCAGCGTTTCGTATTGCCAGCAACATGCGCAAGGCGGCTTTGCAGCACATGGCGCAATTACCATTGGGTTACTTTATGGAGCAGGGCAGTGGTAAGCTGCGCAAGGTCATTGATGAAGCAGCGGCCTCCACAGAGACCTACCTGGCTCATCAACTGCCGGACTCTGTTCAGTTACTGACGACTTTGATCGTCATTTTGATCTGTTTGTTTCTTTTTGACTGGCGCATGGGAGTAGCGACATTGATGGGGGTCATTTTGGCTATGCTGAATATGCTTAAGATGATTGGTCCGGGTCTGGCAGATGCCATGAAGGCTTACCAGGATGCCTTGGAAAAGATGAGTAATGAAGCGGTGGAGTATGTGCGGGGGATCCCGGTTGTCAAGACTTTTCAGCAAACGGTCTTTTCCTTTGAACGGTTTCATGCAGCAATTAAAAACTATGAGAAATTTGCTTTAGGATACACCAGGCAGATGCGCCTTCCGATGACTTGTTTTTCCACCATTGTCAATGCTTTATTTATTTTTATTGTTGGCTGTCTTTTTTTACTGCTGACTAGCGGACTGGACGTTCAAGGATTATTTCCTGACTTCATGTTTTATCTGATCTTAAGCCCATTAGTGGCTCTAACGACTAACAAGATGATGTTTGCCAGTGAAAATACAATGATGGCCAAGGACGGTTTGACAAGGATTCAGGAGATCCTGGCCACCAGTCCCCTTCATGAGCCCGATGCGCCTGCTTCGCCCCAGGGCTTTGAGATTACTTTTGATCATGTCAGTTTTACTTATCCGAACAGTCAGCAGGAAGTATTACATGATATCTCATTAACGATTCCTGAAGGGATGACGGTTGCCTTCGTCGGTCATAGCGGCGGGGGCAAGTCGACACTTGTTTCTCTGATTCCGCGTTTCTATGATGTCAGTCGTGGAAGCATTCGTATCGGCGGAGTGGATATTCGTCAGATGGATGAAGCGACCCGCATGGATCTCATGTCCTTTGTATTCCAGGATGCCCATTTGCTGAATAAGAGCATTGCTGATAATGTTCGAATGGGATATGATGTGAGTGACCAAGAAATCTTGCAGGCTTTGAAGGATGCGCAGTGCGAGGAGATGATCGATGCGTTTCCTGAAGGTGTAAAGACGTTGATCGGAGCAAAAGGGGTCTATCTTTCTGGTGGAGAACGACAGCGGATTTGTCTTGCCAGGGCGTTTGTGAAAAAGGCGCCGATCCTGCTTTTAGATGAGGCGACTGCCTATGCAGACAGCGACAATGAACAAGCGATGCAGAAAGCGTTAAAACGGCTTGCCAAAGGGAAGACGACCATCATGATCGCCCATCGTTTATCAACGATCGTGAATGTTGATCGTATCTATGTATTGGATCAGGGACGGATCATTGAGTCTGGTCGGCATGCAGAACTGATCTCTCAAAATGGCCAGTATGCTGCGATGTGGAAAAGCTATCAGGAATCCATTGATTGGAAAGTAGGTGATGAACATGCTTAAAAAAATACAAAGACGTTTTGCTCTGACTCCTTTAGGAGCTAAAAATTTAGTCAAGGCATGTCTTTCCTGTACGTTGTCTTATTTAGTCATTGCGCTTGGCATGGCGATTATTTATCAGGTCATCAGCGGCATTATTGATCAAGCCATTCCCATTGGATGGTGTCTTGTCGAAATGGGGGCATTACTTATCCTGCTTTTTGTCGTTCACTATCTCCAATACAATATGACTTTTTATAACACATATACGGAAAGTGCTCGTTTGCGTATTGAGGTCGCTGAACGTTTGCGTCAGTTTCCGTTAAGTTTCTTTGCGCGGCGGGATCTCTCTGATCTGACGGCGACGATCCTATCGGATGTCACTTATATGGAGCAGGCACTCTCTCATTTCATTCCGGAATTTGTCGGTTCCTTGCTGGCAACCAGTCTTCTATGTCTGGGTCTGTTTACTTTTGACTGGCGCATGGCGCTGGCAAGCATCTGGTGTATCCCGGTAGCCTTTGGTTTGATTGGACTAGCCAGCCGACGTTTACAAAATGCAGGCCGGCAAGACCGGGTCAGGCAGTTAGAGAGGACGAAGATCATTCAGGAGGGCATCGAGGCGATTCGCGATTTGAAAGCCAATCAGGCTATAAACAAGTATTTAAAAGAAGCTGAGCATATCATCGAAGATTGCGAGAAGAGTCAGATTCGCTTAGAATTGACGAATGCGCTTTATGTCGTTAGCTCACAGCTGATCCTTAAGCTAGGTCTGGTCACAACGGTGTTGGTCGGATTATATCTGCTTTATGAACAGGTCATCGATTTTAAGACATTTCTGCTATTTATGATTGTCGCCAGTCGACTTTATGATCCGCTCAATGCCACCTTACAAAATCTGGCAGCGATGATTGGCTGCAGTTCACGTATTGAGCGTTTGAGTGAGATTCAGGATCTTCCTTTACAGACTGGATCAAAGATCTTTCAGCCTGAGAACTATGACATCACTTTTGAACATGTCAGCTTCGGTTATCAAGAGGATCAGCGGGTCTTAGAAGACATCAGTTTTGTGGCGAAACAAAATGAAGTGACGGCACTCGTGGGGAACAGCGGTGGCGGAAAGAGCACGATTGCTAATCTTGCCTGTCGTTTCTATGATATTGATGCAGGAACGATCCGTATCGGTGGGGTCGATATCTCGACGATCGATCCGGAAGTCCTGTTAGGGCAAGTTGCCATCGTTTTTCAGGATGTCGTTCTTTTTAACGGTACGATCATGGAGAATATTCGTTTAGGACGTAGGGGAGCGACAGATGCACAAGTGCTTGAAGCGGCTAAACTTGCTTATGTGGATGAATTTGTAGCTGATTTTGAGGATGGCTATGAGACACTAATTGGTGAGAATGGATCTAAATTGTCCGGTGGACAGCGTCAGCGAATTTCCATTGCGCGAGCCATTCTAAAAAATGCTCCCATCCTTCTTTTAGATGAAGCAAGTGCATCATTAGATGTCGAGAGTGAAACTTATGTTCAAAAGGCCTTAAGTCATCTGGTTCAGGGACGTACCGTTTTGATGATCGCACATCGCATGCGGACCATCACTAATGCCGATCATTTAATTGTCTTAAAGGATGGTCGGATCCTTGAAGAGGGAAAGCCCGAAGATTTGAAAAAACAGAAAGGGATCTATTGGCATATGCTCTCGTTGCAGCAGAAAAGCCATACCTGGCAGATGAAATAGGAAAAAAACAAAAAAGCCGTTGACTTTCGTTTCTAAATACGCTATCATTTAAGCAACGACAAGGAAGGGAAGAGTAGTTTATACGAACCTTATAGAGAGCTCTCGGCTGGTGGAAGAGAGCAGGCAGAAGATAAATGAAGATGGTCCTGGAGTCGCATGAGTGAATGTTTTGAGCTTGTGCCGGATGCATCCGTTAACGTGCTAGAGTATGATGGTACTCGATGAGGTCAATATCGTGAGGTATTGATGAAGATAGGTGGTAACACGAAGTTTTTACTTTCGTCCTATGTTTGGGGCGAAAGTTTTTTTGTTTAAGAGGGGGAATGAAGATGATTCAATTGACAGATGTATCCAAGATCTTTAAGACACCTCATGGAGAGGTCAGGGCTTGTCAGGAGATTAATCTGGAGATCAAGCAAGGCGAGATTTTTGGAATCATCGGTTTTAGTGGTGCCGGTAAATCCACACTGGTGCGCTGTATCAATTTACTGGAACGACCAACTACCGGCAGTGTGATCGTAGATGGTCAGGATCTAACCAAACAAAAGGCATCTGAATTACGTCAAAGCCGTAAGAAGATCGGCATGATCTTCCAGCATTTCAATTTGATGCCATCGCGAACGGTTGCCAAAAATGTTGCCTTTCCGCTAAAAGGAAGCGGATTGAGTAAACAGGAGATCAACCAGAAGGTAGCGAGTCTTTTGGAACTGGTTGAGCTGTCGGACAAAGCCTCAGCCTATCCTTCACAGCTCTCAGGCGGACAGAAGCAGCGTGTGGCGATTGCCAGAGCCTTAGCTAATGATCCAAAGGTGCTGCTTTGTGATGAAGCGACCAGTGCCCTCGACCCACAGACGACACAGTCCATTTTGAAGCTTTTAAAAGATCTGAATAAGAAACTGGGTCTGACGATCGTTTTGATTACCCATGAAATGGCGGTCATCAAGGAAATCTGTTCACGGGTGGCCGTGATGGAAGAAGGACGCATTAAGGAAATAGGGAATGTGGTCGATATCTTCGCCCATCCAAAGGCTGAGATTACCCGTAATTTTATTGCCACGACGAGCAACCTCACCAAGATCGGCGATCTGCTTAAAGAAAATGCCAAGGTTGTTCAATTGAATCCAGGTGAGCAGCTGTTGATGCTGACGTATTCACCGCATAACACCAATGAGCCGTTGATTTCGGCAATCTCACGGAAGTTTGATATTGATGCGAATATCATCTTCGGTAATGTAGAGGTGCTGCAGCATCAGTCGCTGGGCAGTCTGGTGGTTAAGTTAAGCGGCGAACAGTCACATATTGAAGAAGCCATCACTTATATTAAGGATACAGGTGTACAGGTGGAGGTGTTAAAGACATGCTAGGGATTTTATATGATATCTTTCCCAATTTGGAAAGAGCGGGGGAAGAACTCTTGGAATGTACGCAGCAGACGCTGCAAATGACCCTGGTATCAGGTGTGATTTCATTTATTCTGGGTGTGATCTTTGGGGTTATTTTGATTGTAACACGCAAAGATGGTATATTAGAGAATCGAGTGGTCTATAATGTGCTGGATAAAGCCATTAATATCATTCGTTCGATTCCGTTTCTGATCCTGATGGTTCTTTTGATTCCGGCTAGCCGGATGATCATGGGAACCGGCAGTGGGGTCACGGGTGCCTATATTCCTTTGATTGCCGGAACGGTCCCTTTCTTCTCCAGACAGATTGAAACAGCGCTGGCGGAAGTTGACGGGGGTCTTGTGGAAGCGGCGGCAGCCATGGGATCAGGGCCATGGGATATTATCTGGCGTGTTTATCTCAAAGAGAGCATCCCAGCCATTACACGTGTGACCATGATCACAGCCATCAATCTGATCGGTCTGACGGCGATGGCAGGTGCCATCGGAGCGGGAGGTCTTGGTGACTTTGCCGTCCGTTATGGTTATCAGATGAATATTATGGACCTGATGTGGTTAACGATCATTATTATTCTTATCATGATCAGCATCATTCAGGCGATTGGAAATTGGATCATTAAAAAGACAACACATTAACAATTGGGGAGGAAAGAAAATGAAAAAATTATTGAGTGCTTTACTCTGTCTGAGCCTGGCTTTCGGGATCAGCGGATGTTCTAACGGAGGCAGTGATGATGGCACGACAACGGTAACCATCGGTGTCGTGGGAGAATACAATGCTCAGTTCGATACAATGAACGAGTTATTGGCTGATGACGGAATTCATATTGAATTAAAGAAATATACCGATTATGCTTCTGTCAATCGTGCGCTTGACGATGGCGAGATCGATATGAATGCCTTCCAGCATAAAGCTTATCTTGCCAATGATATTGCCACCTTTGGCTATGATATCACCTCTATCGGGGATACGATCATTGCACCTTTATCCATCTACAACAACAAAGATAAGATCTCTTCTGTAGCCGATATCAAAGACGGCGATACGATCTATATTCCTAGTGATGCCACGAATGGTGGACGTGCTTTGAAATTATTAGAAGCAGCGGGTCTGATTGTTTGTGATCCTGCCAAAGGATATATGCCTACTAAATTAGATATCACGGAATACAAAGTGAATATCAATATCGTTGAAGGGGAATCTGCAACTTTATCTAAATTATTACCTGATGGAGTGGCGGCTGTCATCAATGGTGGGAATGCGTATACAGCTGGTTTAAATCCTTCAACGGATGCCATCTTTACGGAGGATGTGAATCCGGAAACCAATCCATATGTCAGTGAACTGATCAATGTCATTGCGGTGAGAACCGAAGATGCCAATAATGAAGTTTATCAGAAAGTGGTAGATGCTTATCATACCGATGAAGTTAAACAAACGCTTCAGGATGCTTATGATGGGGCTTTCCTGCCAGCCTGGTAAGGAGGGCTCATGATGATTGCTGCTTACGTTAGCGAAAATAAAGAACTACTTGTGGAATTGAGACGTTATTTCCATGCGCATCCGGAAGTCAGTCTCAAAGAATATCATACTTGTGAGAAAATTGAAGAAGAGCTCGATCGGTATGGTATCGAACATCGTCGTATTGGCGATACGGGGGTCTATGCTTGGCTGCAAGGTGGCCAGGGAGAAGGTCCAGTGATGGTCCTGCGTGCGGATATCGATGCCTTAGCAATGGATGACCTTAAGCAGGAAGCGCCTTACTGTTCACAAAATCAAGGCGTCTGCCATGCCTGTGGGCATGATGCCCATACGGCCACGCTCTTGGTAGCGGCCAAGATCTTAAAAGAAAAACAGGCAGAATTTAAAGGCGAGGTGCGTTTCTTCTTCCAGCAGGCAGAAGAAATTGGTCAAGGAGCCCGACAGTTCGTGAAAGCGGGCCTGTTAGATGGGGCTAAACGAGTCTTCGGGGTGCATGTGGCTTCCAGTATTCCATCAGGCTATATTTCGCTGACACCAGGTCCAAACAACGCGAGCTGTGATTACTTCAAGATCACAGTCAAAGGAAAGGGAGCCCATGTCTCAACACCGCAGTTAGGCGTGGATGCGCTCTATGTTGCCAGTCAGATCGTCGTTAATCTGCAGTCCGTGGTTTCGCGCATGACCGATCCGATCGATACTGTGATCCTGGGAATCGGGAAGATGGAAGCCGGTACCCAATATAACATCGTCGCCAATCAGGCGGTGCTGGAGGGAACGACGCGTTCCTTTAGTAAGGAAACACGTGAGCGGGTCAATGGATTAGTGGTTTCCATGTCCAAGGATATTGCTTCGCTTTATGGGGCCCAGTGCGAAGTTCTCTTCGAGGATTACGCTGCTCCGTTGATCAATGATGCGGATGCTTGTCAAGAAGCTTATCAGGTGTGTGCGCGCTTCCTGGATGAAGATCATATCATCACAAACCGGGAAAAAGCCTTAAGTGCTGATGATTTTGCGGATTATCTAGAAAAGGTCAAAGGCGTCTATGCCTACCTCGGTACGTATAATGCAGATCTTCCTCATACCGGAGTGGCTCATCATAATGGTTATTTTGATATCGATGAAGACACGCTGCAGATTTCTTGTCAGCTCTATGTTGATTATGCGTTAAGTGTTCTTAATGAGGAATAATTGGAGTCCTGTAGTTTTACAGGACTTTTTGTGCCTAGGAATGAAGGAGGTTTGATGATGATTGAAGCCATTACCCTGAAGATGATTCAACACAGTCAGGGAAATAGACATGATATCCAGCATTTTTTAAAGGTCTGGGTGTATGCCAGGACCATCGGGTTAGCCGAAAAGCTGAATGACGAGAAACAGAAGATACTGGAAATTGCCGCTTTATGCCACGATATTGCCTGTCCGTTTTGTCGTCAGAAAGATGGTCGTGCGCTGGGAGAAGATCAGGAGCGTGAAGGGGCGAAAATGATTCCGGCTTTTTTAGCTGAATTTAACCTGACTCCAGGTGAAATAGAACGGATCGCTTATTTAGTTGGACACCACCATCATCCAGAGTCGATCGATGATCTTGATTATCAGATCCTGATTGAAGCAGACTATCTAGTGAATGCCGATGAAGCCGGCTATGAACTGAATGCGATCGTCGTTTTTGGCAAACCGTTTTTTCGAACGACGACGGGAAAACAAATCTTAAAAGAAATGTATTTCAAGGAGGGGGCACAATGATCGATCAGCCCATTTTTAAACCTTATATGCAACTGGATGAATATTTGCTCTGGTGCGGGAAACCGGATCGTATCCATATTTTAGGCGGACAGGATGTGATCCTCATCCCTTTCAGTCTGCTCTGGCTGGCTTTCTCATTGTTTTGGGAATGGCAGGCCATCGCTTACAGCGATTCGCTATTGATGGTGCTTTGGGGATTGCCTTTTATCGCTATCGGACTTTATCTGCTTTTCTTTCGTTTGATCCATCAAGCCTATCTATTGAAGCATACGGCCTATGCTATTACCAATCGACAGCTGATCATTATAGAAGGACGACGCGTTCATTTCTATACCCCAGCGAATCTGCCTCCGGCCATGCTGAAGGTGCATCGTGACGGGACAGGCAGTCTTTTGTTCTATGAAAGCTATTATCGTAACGGACGGACTCGTACGCTTAGTTATGGGATGAAGTATATTCGAGATTATATGGAGGCCCAGCGCGCTTTGGGATTATTACAGGAGGAATTCAGATGAGAGAAGTTGATTGGCAAAAGACTGGGCGAGCCAGCAGTTACGCAGCTTTTATCAATGCTCCGATGCCGATGGTGACCCTCTTCAAGACGTTGGATATCAAACCGCTATTCAAGTTAAAAGAGGAAGGGCATAAACTGAATATGCTTTTCACTTACTGCATCGGTAAGGCAGCCAGCACGATACCTGAGTTTTATTTACTGCCGGTTGAAAAGAAACTTATCTTATATGATCAGTTAGGGATCAGTGTGATCATTAAAAATAGACAAGGGACGCTTTCTAACTGCGATATCCCTTTTTCAGACCAGCTCGATACTTATGAACAAGCCTATCTTGAAAGAACCAGACAGGTTTATGAAAGTTGTCAGGATCTGGAATTAACAGATCATATGATGATCGGTACGAGCAGCCTGATTCATTATGATATTGATGGTTTGGTGAATATGTATTGCGGCTTGAATAATCCGATGCTTTTTTGGGGCAAACAGCAAGAAGGAAAGCTTAAGGTTTCCTTTCAGTTTCATCACGTGCAGATGGATGGACTGGAAGCTTGTGCGTTTTTAGAGAGAATTCAAAAGGAGGTTAATCAATGTCCAGAATCCTGATCATTGGCTGTCCGGGATCAGGTAAAAGTACACTAGCCAGAGCATTGGCACAAATAACAGGCTTGCCATTATATTATTTGGATATGATCTGGCATCGTCCTGATGGCACAGAGATAGACAGAGCGGATTTTGATAAAGAACTGGAAAGGATCTTGCGTCAGGATCATTGGATCATCGACGGCAATTATTTACGCACTTTACCTCGACGCTTAGAAAGAGCGGACACCGTCATTTGGCTGCATTTGCCTACAGATGTGTGTTTAGAAGGGGCCATTTCACGCATCGGTCATCCGCGTGAGGATCTGCCCTGGGTTGAAGAAGAACTGGATCCGGAATTTAAAGCGTATATCCAGGCCTTTGAACAGGATCAGGTACCTGAGATCAGCCGCCTACTGGCAGCCTGTCCAGACAAAGTCATGACTTTTACCAGCCGTGAAGCGATCAATGAATGGATACGAAAAAAACAGCTCACCAGTTAAGTGAGCTGTTTTTCTTTGAAATTAAGCTTCTTTTTTGTAAGTAAGCATTTTAGCAATCTGGATAATGATCGTTGGTACGAGTGCGCAGCCATAGATGATCATGAGATGTGTCATATCCAATGCGGTAATAGAGAACAAACGTTGACAGATTGGCACAAATAAGACAAGGTGCAGTAAGATAAAGCCGGCAAAGAAAGCCATGATAGACGCTTTGTTTGTAGTCAGCCCTAATTTACTGATAGGCAGATGAGAACGGCAGTTGAAACCATGCAGCAGACGTGCTAAACAGATGGTCGCAAATGCCATGGTGCTGGCCATACCTTCGCTCATTTCCAGACCGGCAAAGTAAGCAACCATGGTCATGATAGCGATCACGATACCTTCAAATCCGATCTTTGAAATCGTATTCTTATTTAATAAGCCTTCCTTAGGATCACGTGGCTTCTGATGTAAGATAGAATCATTGCTTTGTTCCATACCGATGGCAATCGCTGGTAAGGAGTCCGTGATCAGGTTAATAAAGAGTAAGTGGACAGCTAATAATGGGGTAGGCAGGATCAACAGTGAACAGAAGAGCACACAGAGGATACCTGCAAAGTTACCGGATAACAGATATAAGATAGCGTTCTTGATATTGTTGTAGACATTACGTCCGGTAATAACGGCTTTAACGATCGTTGCAAAGTTATCATCGGTCAGGATCATGCTGGCAGCATCTTTGGAGACCTCGGTTCCGGTGATACCCATCGCAACACCAATGTCACTTTGTTTTAAGGCTGGTGCGTCATTGACACCATCACCGGTCATGGCAACGATGTTACCACGTTTCTGCCAGGCCTTAACGATACGGATCTTATGTTCAGGAGCAACACGCGCATAAACGGAGATCTGCGGTAATTTTTCATCCAGCTCTTCTTCGCTCATGTTCGCTAAAGCGCGTCCTTCCAGACAAATATCGCCTTCCTGGTAAATACCGATGTCTTTGGCGATGGCCTGGGCAGTTACCACATGGTCACCGGTGATCATGATTGGTTTGATACCGCCGATACGGCACTGAGCAACGGCTTCTTTACTTTCAGGACGAGGTGGATCCATCAGAGAGATCAGACCAACGAAAGTCAGATGATCTTCACTCAATTCTTTGGTTTCGTTGAATTTTTTATAGGCAAAGCCTAAGACACGCAGACCGTTTTCGGCCTGTTCCTGGTTGATCTTTTTGAGATGATTGATATGCTCCTTAGTCAGAGGAACTTTCTTACTGTCAAGCACGATCTCATCACATCGTAAGATCAGCTCATCAAAAGCACCTTTGGTATATAAATGGTTGTCGGAAGCGACACTCATTAATTTACGATCAGAATCAAATGGAATTTCTTCACGACGTGTGGATTTTAAATCGAACTGATGCATCTGCGCCAGATCGAGCAGTGCCATTTCGGTTGGGTCACCAATGCGACGATCGCCATCGACAACGGCATTGTTACAGATGACACAGCCTTTTAAGAGCGCGTCCACATCATGATGGTGAAGATCCAGCGCTTCTGGTTTGACATGCGCATTGTTGATATAGACATCGACAGCGGTCATCTTGTTCTGAGTCAGTGTACCGGTCTTATCACTACAGATAATGGATACACAGCCTAAGCTTTCGACAGAGTTTAGATTCTTGATGATGGCATTTTTTTTAACCATCTTCTGTGTACTTAAAGAAAGAACGATGGTAACAATAGAGCTGAGTGCTTCTGGGATAGCTGCGACAGCTAACGCCACAGCAATCATCAGCGCATCTAAGAGATTTTCATGTGCTAAGAAGATATTCAAAGCAAGGACGACCAAACAGATCAGGACAATTCCAATCGTTAAATAGACAGAGAATTGATCCAGGCTCTTTTGTAAAGGTGTCTTTTTCTCTTTGGCTTCGTTCAGGTAAGTGGCAATTTTACCCATCTCGGTTCCCATACCGATGCTCGTTACAACATATCGACCGGTACCATTGGTCACCAGACTTCCTGAGAAGACCATGTTTGTCTGATCAGCAATCAGGACTTCGTCAGTAATAGGGGCTAACGTTTTATCCACGGCCAGGGTCTCACCGGTCAATGCACTTTCATTGACCTGCAGATTGGCAATTTCCAATAAACGACCGTCTCCACCGATGATATCGCCGGCTTCTACATAAACGATATCACCGACCGTTAACTGGCTGGCATCGACTTCGACGAGCTGACCATCACGATAAACTTTGGATTTAGGAGCGGAAAGCTGCTTAAGACTATCCAGCGACTTCTGTGCCTTGATGGTCTGAACCGTTCCTAAAATAGCGTTGAGGGTAATAACGGCAAGAATAACGAAAGTACTCTCAAGCTGTCCGCTGATTCCTGAGATGATAGCGGCAATGATCAGGATGATGACAAGCAGATCGGTGAACTGCTTGAGGAAGATGACGAGGGCACTGTCTTCTTTTTTTCCTTCCAGCTGGTTTGGTCCGTACTTAGCCAATCTGGCTTTGGCTTCTTCACTGGTTAAACCGTCACGGTTGGCGCCCAGTTCCTGAAGAACAGCGTCACTTTCTTTGTTGTAAAACATACATTTTTCTCCTTTCTGTTTTCTTTAACGAAAAAAAGACAAGGTTCGTTAAAGAAAAACACTTTTTCTTTAACGAATCTTGTCTTTAAGATTGGCCAGAATAATAAGAATTATTCGCGATTGTTGACCAAATCACACTTTCGTGAGACTACTCCTTCGTTGGCATTATCATACCACGCACATTTTTTTTTGTAAAGAGAAAATGCACTATCGTTGTAAAAAAAACGTAAACCCGCCCCGAGTTTGCCACCTTGTTTATTATCATTAAGTTATTACTAAAGACGAAATTTATTGGCTTATTCATTATTTTTCGTCTTTTTTATATTGACTTTTAGTTGTTTATATGTTATACTTTAAGTAGTCCATTAGTATATAGGAGGCGGTTTACTTGTTCATCGAAAAATTCTCTAATAACGGTATCCCTTATCTTCGTCTTGTCCAGTCCCAACGTTTCACTAAACCGGACGGCTCTCGTTCTGTTCGTAAAAAATATATTTATAATATCGGCCCTCTC
>FCNA01000082.1 GCA_900018345.1 Clostridiales bacterium CHKCI006 | reverse complement strand
GATTAGATAGGCAGACAAGTTGTATAGATTCAATGCATAAAGAAAGAGAAGGATGTATATATTGGAATTAGCTAAATCAGATTTTTCTAATTTGATCTTCATTTTATTTTCCTCAATAAATCAATTATTTTACTGACTTGTTTAATATCGTTTTTTTCGTTTAAAACATAGAGTTGTCCTTTTCTAGCTTTCTCTATGAATTGACCAGTCGTATCTTCACAAACTATCTGTATGCATTTCTGTAACGCTTCAACTGAATTATTTTCAACATAATTAATAAATGGATCATAATCTTCAGGGATCCCGTCTAATTTATATGCAATGAGAGGAACTCCTGACGAGAGGTATTCTAAGTTCTTAGATGGGAAACTATATTTTGTAAATTCTTCAATATTTTGGCGTGGGTTGATAACCGCGTTCATAGTTTGTTGCAACTGAAGTACATCATTTCGCTTGATTTGTCCTAGATAAACTATTCTTGGATCTTCTTTGCTGGATTCAAGTATTTCTTTTTCAGAATCACCAGTCCCGCATATATAAAGTCTATATTCAGGATCATTGATTTTCTTAAAAGCATTTAGAAGATTAATTATTCCAAATCGTTTGTGTAATGTTCCTGAGTAAAGAATATGTTTACTTTTTCGTGGTAAAGTTATTTCCTGTATTTCTGTGGAAATACCTTCTATTACACAGTATGGTTGTTTAATTTTTAAATAGTCTGCCATATATTTTGTTAGTAGTACAAAACAATCAATATTGCCTAAATGCTTATATGCAATCTTTGAAGCATGTTTTTCATACGCTTGTTTTAATAAACTCTTATTACTAGAAAGACTGACCATGTTTGGTAAATCAGCAACAATTGCACATATTTTAAGATTAGGATATTTCCCTTTTAATTTGCTAATTGCTTTTATATAGGTGGGATTAATAGTATAAACTATAAGAATTTGATCTATGTTCGAGTTATGACACCACTGCGATAATTCGCGATATATCCTACGCGTTTGATCATATTTTCTAACCAATTTCAAGTTACAAAAACCAATATTAATATTAGTGTCTGATGCTTTCGTTGAAAAATAGTTAGACTTAATATAACTTTTTTTATAGTATTGTGGAAAACTTCCAATGGGAAGAATATTAAAAATTCTTATTGGACTGTTTTTAAGTGTTTTTGTTAATCCGCTATATATACTCCACTGTAATGAGTTAGCTGCGTCTTGCATAGTTCCTACAGCATTCTTGCGTACTTCACTTTCATATGCTTCAGGAATGAGCATGGAAAGAAAACCGAACTCTGAATTAGAATCTATTTGGAACAATGATATCACCATCCTATTAATGATTTTTGTATGTATTCATGCCTTCTATCATTAAGTGCAAAATATCTAGTACTTTTCTTTTGTATAGTTTTTGATGACGAATGGCATCCTGCACACAGAGAAGATTATAGGTAATTTTATTTGATGTCAATGCGTAATATAAAGCACCTTTGTCACGAAAGTATTTATCAGTGTATCCTTCAAACCATGATGATGTTGTTTGTGTTACAGTTGCAATACGTTTAGGATAGGTGTAAATTTTTAATCCTTTCTTTAATGCAGTGTATAGAAACAACGTATCTTCACCACTGCTATATGGGCATCCACCGCCAAATAATACAGAAAAAAACAGATTTGCTTTTCGAATAGAGTTGAGTTTAAATGCTACACGTGCCGCACCATAATTCATTACATTGAATCGATTGACTTTTGTAATTTTTGTATTGTTTCGTCTATTCCGTGTGATTTCTCCTATTGTATCTAGATTAAAAATAAGAATATCTGCTTCAGGTATCTCGGTGAACGCTCTATAAACTGTTTGCTCATAATTTTTATCAAAGATCATGTCATCATCAGCGAGTACGCAAATATCTCCGCTAGCATATAAAAGACATAAATTTCTGTTTGCACCCACGCCACGAGTTGTGGTTGTAACCATTTTAATATTTTTGTTTTGACTATAAACTGCGTATTCATTCTTTCTTGCTTGATTAGCAATTATTGCATTTGAGGTGATTTGCATTTTGTTTACTAAATCAAAATTTTCGGCATTCATAGTAACTGCTAAAACTTCTATCTTAGACATGGAAATCTCCTTTGTTATCTAAAAAAACTGCGTAAAGAAAATTGCAGTGGTTTAGGTAATGTTTTTATAATATTCTTAATGCTTTTAATTATTTTTTGTCTTTTTGTTAGAGTCTTTAAGTATATTGTATAAGCTTCATTGATTTTGTTGGCTTTTAAATTAGAAATTATTTGATCGTATCTTTCTTTATCGTATTTATGTGTCTTTCCGTAAGATTGATTTTCAATAATCTCATTCCAATTGCGCGAATTGATCAATATTTTATTAGAAATGTTACTGATAATGTTTTCTCCGTTTTTAGAAAGTGTGATAACAGCAGATACTCCTGTATAATTATTATTAAATCGTGGCCCCCAATAATCTCCAATTCGTATATCAGTGTATGCAAATGTACTTCTGAGTTTACAAGAATAACAAGCAGGATTGAAGCACAACTTTGAAAAAAACAAATCAAAAAAAGGGTCATTTATTTTTTTAGACAATGTAGTCTTACCTTGAGAATTCGTCATCTTGATTGCATAATTATGCCAGCCATAATCTTTAGTTCGAAATTTAATATTCGAGAAAGTAGTCCCAGATGAATTAATATATGCATTCCATAAAAAATAGGAAGGAACACCATGACAAAATATATCAATAAGGAGTAGGTTTTCGCGCTTAATGTTCTTTGCATATTTGTTTAATGCATATATTTGACATGGGGTACCAAAAATAGCATATTTTGAAGTTGTATTTCCAATGATAATTTTGAGCGCATCAAGAGTATAACTTTGCATGTATTTTGATCCTCTGTATTTTGCTAAATCTGTTGTGTTTTTACATAAAGTTGAATACGCTTTATTACTTTGACAATCATATTCAACCCCAATTATTGTATATCCTTGTGATATACACTCTTTCATAATTTCTTCAGAAATTCCTCCTGAGGAGCTCTCTCGTAATAAAGACTTGTCTTTTGTAATCGCGCTATAGGCGTAAATATTATCAACAGTATCGATTATGTTTTTATCGAATCGATAACAATATTTTTTACATATACCACAGGATACGCATTTTTTTTCGTTAATGATTGGTCTGTAGAAACCACTTTCATCTAAACATAATTGTATGGCGGATTTTGGGCATGTTGCTGCACATATACCACAGCTAGTACAATTGGATAAGTCATCGGTTTCGAAAACACTATTTTTAATCACTTTGAATACCCTCCGTAAGGTATTTTTCGGCATGTTGTCGTTCTTTTTGTAAAAAACAATCAGCTTTCTGAAATTGTGATTCTGTTATTTCGGTTATGTTTTTCATTGTGCCGCTTACTAACCTGCTTTCTAGAGAGCATTTATTTAGAATGGATGTAATTCTTGTTGATTGATTTTGAGCATTTCCGTAGGATCTATTGAAAACATAAAAATTTTTATGGAAATTAATAGAAAATACGGTACCGTGAAAAGAGTCGGTTAGGATCAATTGAGCATTTAAAATGTATTTTAGAAAATCTATTGGGCCTGCATCAATTTTTATAGTGTTATGTTTTTCAAATCCACTATATGAATAGTTTAAGCAAAGAAAATCGTATCCTTGATTACTTAATGTATCTAGAAAATCAAAGACAATTGGATTAGGCTGATCCAAAAAGTATAAAATAACAAATTTTTCATAATCAACAACAGGATTATCTATGATTTTTTTCCATTCATTAAGAGATAGTAATAATGTTGGGTCGATTAAACATTCTGCTTTTCTACCAGTTAATTCATGTATTATTGTTACACCTGTGTCTTCTCGAACAGATAATTTAGAAAAATCTTTGATACGTCTTTTTATGGGTGTCTTGTTATAATTTGGGATAAATGATTTTCCAAAACTAGGTGCAAAAGCTATTCTTTTTTCTTTAGGTGCAAACTGTAGGTAATAGATAGGGTCTAGGTACAAATTTGTAGCGTTCCAGATCTGATCGCTCCCACAGATGAAAAAAAACACGTCATCTAATTTTGCAAACTTTTTTAACTCATAATAGCTATGTTTATGTATGTCTAGTATAGATTGAAATGAAATAAACTTTTTTTTACTAGTCTCAGACAACTCTTTAGAAATACTGCTTTTATAGGAAAAAAAAGTATCGATAAAAACTTTTGGCCTGAAAAAACTTCTTGTAAACATTACAGCTAATTTTATTAAGTTTATATCTCTACCTTTATTCATCGATACTTTTCCTATCAAGTATGGTTCATAACCTAAACGACTAACAAATTGTTTAATGGCATAGGCCTGTAAACTTGTGCCAAAATTGTATCCTTTATAAGGCGTTACAATTCCTACTTTTTTCATCTTTAGTATTCCTTTCTATTTAAACTAAATTGAATAAATCCAGATGGGTTTGCAGTAAATGCTTTAATACAATTAAGTAATCCTGTTATATATTTTTTTTGTCGTAAATTACAGGATAATAGTACTAAATAATGTCTCATAGAAATATACTTTATATCTTCTTTTCTCATGAGATGGAAGAATTGTTTCTTTTTTTCATAAAGAGAATATTCACCGTGTTCTTTATTTGATCCGGCTGTTAGTCCTATTCCACTTGCGTGTACGTAAGCTTTTACAAGCGGTTCGGATAGATAAGCAAGTTTCCCATCTTTTAAAATAGATTTAAGCATCAAATAGAATTCGTCCCCTAAATCTATTTCATCAAATAACCCAATATCAAACAAAAATGATCTTTTATACATAAAAGTATCTGTGCCAGTCAAATGATACTTTAAATGAGCTATAAGTAAATCTTGATTACATTTAATTTGTTTCAAATAACGATGTCTTCTTTTTCTGATTAGATTTCCAGCATCGTCGTATAAATTTAAATCCATAATTGAAAAATCTGAATTTTGTTGTTTCATTAGCGTTATTTGTTTTTCTAACTTAGTTTCTAGATACTCATCGTCATCATCTAGAAAGGAAATATATGTTCCACTAGATTTTTTGATACCAATATTACGAGATTTCGCTGATCCAAGATTTTTCGTGTTTTTATAATAATGAATTCTATCATCATCAAAGTTACTTATTATTTTTAAAATGATTGAAGAGTATAGAGGGTCTGAATTGTCATCAATTAATATTAATTCCCAGTTTTGATAGGTTTGGTTTATTAAAGAATAAAGTGCTCTTTTTAAAGCTATTCCATCATTTTTATAAGTGGGCATAATAATAGACACTAGTTCCATAATCAAGTATCCCCCTTGTTTTTAAGTGCTCCAGTCCCACCTTCAACAACCCCGTCATGTTTCAATACAGAGGTGATCGTTTTAAAAAAGCATTTTACATCGAACAAAAATGACATCTTTTCCACATACTCACCATCTAATTTTGCTTTAACATCAATTTCCAGTTCATCTCTACCATTAACCTGTGCCCATCCAGTTAAACCTGGTCTGAGATCATTGGCACCATACTGATCACGCTCTTTGATCAGATCTTCCTGATTCCATAAAGCCGGCCTTGGTCCAATGATAGACATCTCTCCTTTGATGATATTGATGATCTGTGGAAGTTCATCGAGAGATGTTTTTCTTAGAAAATGACCTGCTTTGGTAATAAAACGATCCGGATCATTCAGCAGATGGGTAGGCATCTCACTGGGGGTATCCGTATACATGGTTCTGAATTTGTAGATACCAAATAATTTCTTATTTCTACCGACACGTTTTTGTTTAAAGAAGACAGGACCTTTACTGTCACATTTGATCCAGATACAGATAATAATAAAAAGAGGACTCAGAAGAATGAGTCCGATAATGGATAGAATCAAATCAAGGCATCTCTTAAAGAAATGCTTATACATTCACTTCACCTCTTCCTGACTGTTTATGATGCTTCCATCAGGAATATCACTACAAGCTTCGATAATAGATCCAAAGGAGATCACACATGAACTGCCGATTCTAGTTTGATGACCGATCACCGTATTTGGACGAATGACAGTATTGGAGTAAATCAACACATCATCTTCAATACAAGCATCGTGATTGATCGTGCTGTTAGCAGCGATGATGCAGTTATTTCCAATCTTGGCACCTGACTCAATGACTAAATTTGGAAAGATGACACAGCCTTCTCCCAATGAAGCACTAGAAGAAATAAAGCTACGAGGGCTAATTAATGAACATATATGAAAGCCTCTTTGTTTGGCTGAATGGAAAAGTTTGTTTCTTAGTGTGTTATTGCCAATGGCGATGAAAACATTAGGGTAGAGAGACACGAAATTCTCCAATTCATCTAATTTCCCTAATACAGGATAATTGCTTACTGCCTGTATATGACCATCATCAAGGAAGGCAATATCTTCAAAGCAACCCATGTCTAAGGCGATATCCAGGCAGCATCTTCCATGTCCACCCGCCCCTAAAATCAGCAGTTTCATGGCTAAATCTCCTTCAATTTATGATAATAAATAATTATCCTTTAATTTTTCAGACTGCAAAGATTGGCATATTTGTGAGATTTAGATTTCGAAAAAAAGAAGATGTGTTTTATATTTCTTTGACTGGATGTTTGTATCCATCTAATCAATATTATAAGAAATTGAAGACTTGTTGTAGTATAGTAACAAAAAGGAGCGAACAGAACATATTCTCTATTGTTTTAGAACTACTAAAATAGAAAATAATGTTTCATGACCTTCTTATTTAAGCGGATATTGCACAGTTAAAGCATAAAATTGGAAAAATCAGCCATATAAGACAATTCAGACAACTATACTACGTATTTTTTGACTTTCTTCATTGATTTTGTAGTGATAAAAGTGTATAGTATAAGGGTAATATCACGATGAAATAATATTGAAAATTACAATGTAAATGATAGGTTAAGGACACGCAGGCGATAGTGAAATTAACGTTAAGCATGTTAATGCTTTGTTTTTTCAATTTTATTGAGTGATATTTTTTATAACTTGACAACAGAATAAGGGGGAGGTTATTTTTGGGAGATAAGAAAATGTTGATTCGACAATTTCTGCTCGTTATTCTGGACTTCATCATTGTCATTGTATCAAGTTATTTGTCTCTTTTCTTAAGATTCAACGGGCCGATTGACAGCCTGTATCTTAAGCATTTGAGCTATGTCTTTTTGCCTTTAGGCTTAATTTCGATTGTGATATTTGGTCTATTCAAACTGTATCGTAGCTTATGGCAGTACGCATCAGTACCTGAACTCCGCAACATCATTTATGCAAGTATTTGTAGTGCAATTCTTAATATTATGATTTGTGAAGCGACAGGAAATAAGATGCCGCTGAGCTGTTATTTTATCTATTTCCTATTGGTTGTGATTTTATTAGGCGGATCACGCTTTATGTATCGTTATATCCGCATGCATAAACTAGGCTCTAAGGAAAAGTTAGGTCTTCAAAAAGTCATGATCATCGGTGCTGGATTAGCCGGGGAAAAGATACTCAAAGAGATTAATGACAGCAATTATGTAGCTCAGGAAGTAAAGTGTTTTATCGATGATGATCCAGCAAAATGGAATCGTACGATCCACGGTGTCCTTATTTATGGTGGCAGAGATAAGATTATTGAAGCTGCTAAAAAATATGGCATTGAACAGATTCTGGTTGCCATTCCATCAGCCGATAAAAAAGAGTTGTCAAAAATTTTGGATGTTTGTAAGGAAACCAAATGCCAGATCAAACGTCTTCCAGGTATGTTCCAGTTTATTAATGGGGATATTCACATCTCAGACTTTAAGGATGTGGAGATTCAGGACTTACTTGGCAGAGATCCAATCAAGGTAAACCTTGAGGAGATCATGAACTATGTAACTAATCAGGTGGTAATGGTTACAGGTGGCGGAGGATCGATTGGCAGCGAAATTTGTAGACAAGTGGCAGCCAATAAGCCAAAGCAGCTTATTATTGTCGATATCTATGAAAATAGCGCTTATGACATCCAGCAAGAATTAAAAAGGAAGTACCCAGAGTTGGATTTGAAAGTAATGATTGCTTCTGTAAGAAATACAGTAAAAATCAATGCTTTATTTGAAAAGTACCATCCTGATATTATTTATCATGCCGCAGCGCATAAACACGTGCCATTAATGGAAGATTCACCAAATGAAGCCATTAAAAATAACGTGTTTGGCACATTGAACTGTGTAAGAGCAGCAGATAAGTATGGTGCAAAGCGTTTTATTTTGATTTCAACAGATAAAGCCGTCAATCCAACGAACATCATGGGTGCAACCAAACGCATCTGCGAAATGATCGTTCAGACTTACAACAAGCGTTCTAAAACGGATTATGTAGCAGTACGTTTCGGTAATGTCTTAGGATCTAACGGATCAGTTATCCCATTGTTTAAAAAGCAAATTCAGGAAGGTGGACCTGTAACAGTAACGCATCCTGATATTATTCGTTTCTTTATGACGATTCCCGAAGCCGTGTCACTTGTCTTACAGGCAGGTGCGTATGCTAAAGGAGGAGAAATCTTCATTTTAGATATGGGGGAACCGGTTAAGATTCTGGATATGGCCAAAAACTTGATTAAACTCTCTGGTTTTGAACCAGATGTAGATATCAAGATTGAATTCACGGGTTTGAGACCTGGTGAGAAACTTTATGAAGAACTTCTTATGAAAGAAGAAGGACTTCAAGATACACCAAATCATCTGATTCACATTGGTAAGCCAATAGAAATCGATGATGAGAAATTCTATCATCAGTTAGAAGATCTAAAAAAAGCTGCTTACGCAGAAACAGATCATATTCGAGAGATGGTTCAACAGGTAGTACCTACTTATCATCCTGAGAATATATAGCATACATATTCATTTATGAAGTAATCGTCGCTTTGTCGCGTTGCAGATTGAATGAAGATATAAGGAAACGAGTCCATTTCACAAAAAATGGACTGGCGAAGCCTACCCTTATATATTATATATGTGTGTTTCATAACACAACGATGATAGCTCAAGATAGAGAACTCTATCTTTTTATTTTTACGCAAATGAATAAAGGATAATTATTTATTATCCTTTATTTGAATTTTGAATCATTACTTAAAGTAATTAACAAAAACTTATATTAGAAATAAGTTTACTTTATTAATAAAAAAGATAAATGAAAATTAGTATTTGGCACTTTTGCATATAGTTTGATAGTATAAAATATTTTGTGTAAACGTAAATCCTATAGAAAAAGGAAGTCTTACCAGTTAGAATTAAGTTGCGACACTTATTCGAAAGGAGACTTCCCATGTTTAATTCTAACACAGAACTTTATAAAGCGCTACTATCAGGTTCATCAATTGATGAGTTCATTCGTAAAGAAATTGAAAATGCAATCAATTTGCTACTGAAAACTGAACTAACTTCGTTTTTAGATTACGAACCCTATGATCCAATTGGCTATAACTCTGGTAATTCAAGAAATGGTTCATATCGAAGAAATCTTAAAACAAAATATGGAGAAATTACTGTTGAGATTCCTAGAGACCGTAACGGCGAGTTTAAACAGCATACGATTGCTCCATACAAACGTAATACCGATGATTTAGAAACGACTATATTACATTTATATTCAAAAGGAATTACGACGTCCGAAATTGCTGTCCTGATTGAAAAGATGTATGGACATGCATACTCTAAACAAACCATCTCAAATATTACTAAAACAATGGAAAACCATGTTAAAGAATTTCATGAAAGACAGCTGAACAAACAATACGCAGTTGTTTACATGGATGCTACGATGCTTAATGTTAGACGAGACAGTGTTTCTAAAGAAGCTGTTCATATCCTTGTAGGAATTACAAAAGAAGGATATAAAGAAGTCCTTGATTTTGGTATCTATCCATCTGAATCATGCGAAAACTATAAAGAAATGCTCCAAAGTATCCAAAAACGTGGATGTTCAGAAATTCTTCTTTTTGTCAGTGATGGATTAACAGGTATCAAAGATGCTTGTTTAAGTGTCTATCCTAAAGCAATGCATCAATCCTGTTGGGTGCATATCAGTCGAAAGGTTGCAAGACTTGTAAGAGCTAAAGATAGAAAGGAAATTCTTGATAAGCTTAAATCAGTATATCAGTCAAAGACTGAAGAAGAAGCAAATCTAAACTTAGAGGCATTTATTACTTCGATGTCTAAACGTTACCCTAAAGATGTTGATAAATTCAGAGATAGATCCAACTTGTTCAGTTTTTTAAGTTTTCCAAAAGAGATACAGAGAAGCCTGTATTCAACCAATTTAATAGAAGGATTGAATAAGCAGTTAAAGCGTTATACAAACCGCAAAGAACAGTTTCCAAATGAAGATTCATTGGAGAGGTTTATCTGTAATCAATTCATAGAATATAATCAAAGATTTTCATGTCGTATTCACCGAGGATTTGATGTTGTTCAAAGTGAATTGCAAGAAATGTTTGAGAAATGATTTGAAAGCAGCTTAATTCAATTGGTCATGGTTACACAAAATTCTTGACGCTATCTATAGTTTTTTCTAAGTTATTACTGTATAAGTGTTTAATTTAATAAACAAGGTATTTAATAGTTTAATTTATTTTAATTTCATAGACCATCAGACACACTTGCGTTATTGTAGTAATCTTTAAGCATTTTTCTAGTCATTACAATTGAGTAGCTGACGATTCTCATCATGGAGAACAAAAGTTTGAAGCCTTTATATCTATGATTGAATCTCCAGGCATGTTCCTGTATATATCCATTGATATATTTCTTCGCTATGCCATGGTAGATTCCATCTATATTGCTTTTTATATTTGATATCTGTATA
>FCNA01000072.1 GCA_900018345.1 Clostridiales bacterium CHKCI006 | reverse complement strand
TGCTCGTTGGTTTGTAAGGTGGGTTATAAATGATCTGTGTGCCTAATCTGCCTGCGATCTCATTAGTGTTCCTGTTCTTAAAGCTTGAACCATTATCTAGGATGAGCACCTTGCTGCGCCCATAACGAAGTACGGCATCGTGCCATACCTTATGGAAGTTTGCGGAATTATCATTGAAGAAAAATTCTGCTCCCACCATCATTCTGGTATGATTATCAATGATGGCAATCAGATAGGTCTTTCGATATTCTCCATTCTCATCAGTGATATAGAACGTATGACACGTATCGGCTTCATAACCATCACATGCATGGGCATATTCCCAGGCCCTTCGTTCATGGGTCAGGGTCGTATTCCCGCTATTTCTCAGACCACTCTTCCTGATATAGCGCTGAATGGTATCGACGGAACAGTCTCTCTGGTTCAGAAGTCCTTTTTCGATCATCTTTTCATAAACCATGACACCTGTGATCTTCGGGAATTCCCTGACCAGCTCTCGTATATACTGTTTTTGTGTATCGTCGAGTTTTCTTGTTTTTCCTGCGTCCAAACGGCCCTTAGGTATCAGTCCGTCATAGCCCTCTGCTTTGTAAACATAGAACCACCACTTCATCGTCTTCCAGGAATATTTTTTTCTCGTGCCATCCGGCAGTTCGATTTCCATATTCTGGACACGCTGAAAATAGGCATTGATCGAACGATCCGTATAAGTCCCTGCAACGACCGGTCCAATGATAGAAAATTTCATCTCAGCTATGCGTTTTCGATATTCATAGCTTTCGATATCTTGTATTTTGAATTCACTCATGTTCTCGCCTCCTCGAGAATAGTGTATAACAGAGAGGCATAAGTGGCTATTCCCATCCTATTTATGGGCTACTGTATGAGTTTATGTTATGATGCAGTTGGCCTATCTTGCGTTTCTGTTCAAACAGTGCTTCACCTGTAATATCATACAGTTCAGCACAAAGATCTGTGTGGTCGTACATCATATGGATGAATAAATGCATCTGATAACGATCTTTAAGCTGTTGAAAGATACGTAAGATCACTTTATATTTCGCTATCCATCGATACAGGGTAGAGACAGATATTTGAAATTGCTCTGTGATCTGGGCAACTGTCATTTTAGAATGATTTTTAAGGAAGAGAACACGAAGGACAAAAAAGATAGAATAAGGTGAATAAGGGGTGATAAAAACGGAAGGGAGAACAGCGTGGAAATGCCCGTCACTCTCACACAAATAAACGTGGACATCCAGTATATGATCCTCCACGGTATGATGAAAAGTAATGTAATGACGGGAATACTGCTGGTAATAACGAAGGTGGGGAGAAGAACATTTTTCACCATGATAAGAATGACTGATCAAAGCATCCAATGACCAACGACAGTGAAGTACATGATCAGCACAGAGCTGTTCGATCTTGTCAATATCGTTAAAACCAGGTTCATTATGAAAAGCAGGTTGTTGAAGTTTTTTATTAAAATAGGTCTTGAAAATGTGGAAGAAATCTTGTATCATGGTTATGTGGTAACAGCGAAAGCTGTTTTGCAGGAAAAGACAGTGTTAAAGAGGCCAATCTATAACGAGCTGTCTTTTCTTTTTTCTCCTTTCTTGAATATTTATATAACCTCATTATAACCCATATGATCGATACAGCCAAATAAAAGATGGCACATTATGCAGTTGAATACGGCATAACGCGCCATCCATTGGCTTTTTTATTTTGCAGTTTTTCTTTATTTTTC
>FCNA01000070.1 GCA_900018345.1 Clostridiales bacterium CHKCI006 | reverse complement strand
ATTGAAGAGCCTCAAGACGGGAATAAAGATTACAACGTAGTTCATAATGTAGTCCTATATTTACAAAAGCAAAAAAGATAGTGAGATTCATATTATTTTGAATTCATCACTATCTCTCTTATTTTTTAGCCTATTTTAGGTGGCAAACTTGGGTTGTATCACACACTTTCATCATGAATAATGATCATCTACAATATGTCTAATCATACAACTTTGGAAGTTGTACTTTAAAAAATGTAATTGAAATGATTGCATCCAGTTAACGAATCGAAAACAGATTCCTCTCATATTTAAAAAGGGGTGGTTAACTGTAAGCTATGTTATGATGAAAACACAGCCTATTCTCAAGTTTCAACATCAGATAGTATATGGATAAGCTCTACTCGTTCTCACTTTTAATCCTCAAAGGATTCATTTTT
>FCNA01000067.1 GCA_900018345.1 Clostridiales bacterium CHKCI006 | reverse complement strand
ACTTTTTAAGAGACTGATTGGAAGACGAGAGTGATGTGTTTTTAAGCGACAAATGATCAACAGTCGTAGAAAGATGATCAATGATCTCCAATAGTTTCTGATCAAAGTGATCCTTGTGCTTCAAGATAAACTCCAAAGATTTTTTATCAGAAGTCTTCATCAATAGACACCGTCCTTTCCTAACAAGAACATTATATACCCTAAATTAAAAAAGACGGGTGTGGAAAACTTTTGTGATAAAGAGGCAATAAAAAAAGAGAATGGACGATAAACATCATGGTTACCGTCCAATAATAAACGCTAGCGTACAGTTAACATTCAAATGCAGGAAGAATCATCCGAAAAATCAAATGCGTCTTATAGAGAAAAATTAGCAAGAAAAATTTTTTTAGTTTTCCTCTTGACAAGTTTTTTCACCTTCTTCTATCGGTGAATAGTAACAAAAAGAAGAAAGCAGCGCTTTCTCCCTTGATTAGAGTAATTCTTTTCTAAGCTCAGCTGGATCTTTAGGACTGAGCAATGCAAATGGGATATCTAAGACACTGACAGCACCTGTCTTGCCGGCCTTGGCCATACGATAAATCGCACGTGCATAAGCAACCAGGACACTGCTGGTAAATTCTGGGTTACTGTCTAATGTCAGTTTGAATTCCGCAATCTGGGTTGTCTGGTCACTGGTGTTCCCATTACGAATGACAAAGCCGCCATGAGGCAGACCGCTGTGGTCACGATCTAATTCTTCCTGGCTGATGAAATGAACCGTTGTATCATAGTCAGCAAAATAATTAGGCATTTCTTTGATCTCTTTTTCAATCTTGGCTTTATCGGCGCCTTCTTTAGCGACCACATAGCATTCACGGGTGTGCATTTCTCTTGTCGTCAGCTCAGGACGTTCGCTGCTGCGGGCTCTTTCGACCGCTGCATCCACAGGAACGGTATACTGTCTGGCATCCTGAACACCTGGAATACGGCGGATCGCATCACTATGCCCCTGAGATACCCCTTTTCCCCAGAAGGTATAATGTTTGCCTTCAGGCAATACACTTTCAAAAAGAGTACGGGCTAATGAAAAGAGACCTGGATCCCAGCCACAGGAAATGAGTGAGAGGTGCTGATGCGTTTTTGCTGCCTGATCCACTTTTTCAAAATAGGTTGGGATCTTTGCGTGCGTATCAAAACTGTCTACTGTGTGAAACAGCGCTGCCATCTCAGGTCCTTGTTCAGGCAGGTCAGTGGCAGATCCGCCACAAAGGATCATCACATCGATCTTGTCTTGAAATTGACTTACTTCACTTAAGTTATAGATAGGATGATGACCATCTGACATCATACCAGGTTCACCGCGACGAGAAAAGATTGCTACCAGTTCCATATCTGGATTCTTTGCGATGGCTTTTTCAACACCGCGACCTAGGTTTCCATATCCATTAATACCAATTCGTATCATATTCTACCTCCTTTTTATTTCTGGTAATATCTTAACACCATCCTTATTTTTTGTCTACGCATAAGTTTTCATTTTTCGATTTGTCTAAATAAGAATGCTTTTACTTGCTTTTGTAAGGGCAACTCAGTAAAATAAAAGAGTGAGGTGAGGATATGGCTAAGAAAAGAAAGAAAAACGTTAAAAAGAAATCCCATTGGTTCAGTAATCTGCTTTTAGTTGTCTGTCTGGGTGTTTTCTTATACTGTGGTTATCAGCTGGTCTCCATTTATCTAGAGTATCAGCAGATGGATGAAAGCTATGAAGTTTTGCGTGAAGCAGCGGTCACGATGCCTGAAGATGATGGTCTGCCTGTAGTCGATCTGAATGCTTTGCGAGAGATCAATCCCGAAATCGTAGCTTATCTTTATGTTCCCGATACCAATATCAGTTATCCGGTCACACAGGCAGCAGATAATGACAAATATCTGCATCTGGATGCCTCTTTAAACAGCAGCCGCGCCGGCAGTATTTTTGTGGACGCGAATAACACGCCGGGATTCAGCGATCAAAACACGATCCTTTATGGACATCATATGAAAAACGGCAGTATGTTCAAGGATATCCAGAATTATTGCCGAGATGCGGATTATCTGGCGAGTCATCAGGATGTTTATTTGTATTTGGATGACGGGATTGCACATTATCGCGTTTTTTCAAGTGATGTTGTCGAAGCGACCAGTGATATCTATACCATGTCTTTTGCCAGTGATGAAGCTTATGCGAATTACTTGAATCAGCGTGTCCAGGCTTCACACGGAACACCGGTAAGTACGCCTGACAAGCTTGAATCGATCTTGACTTTATCAACTTGTACGAATGTGACGGAAACCTCGCGTTATATCGCGCAGGCTTATTATGTAGAAACGCTCCCTTATGATTGAGGGAGCGTTTTTATAGATAATGCAAGATGATATTGATCAAAAGGCATTGGGTTAGGCGAGCTGGGCTTTAGCAACCCGCACGCCAAAGCTTTTACCATAGTCCTGACCGGAAAAATCAACGCAGAGCATCTTGCCTTTTTGTACAAAGTCCAATGGTTCTCCGTTATCCATCCATTGGATAGAAGAGACGGCGTCTTTGACGTTACCGAAAGCATAACTGCCGCTGTAACTAGTGCCGACAGTGACATTCTCATTCCCACGTCGGCCTGGATCAAAGACAAACAAATAAAGCGTTTTTTCATGACGTAAAATAAAATTCTTGCCAATACCGCTGGCCGGATAGGGGCGGCCGTTATAAATCGCTTCACCAAAATAATGCATCCAGTCACCAATCGTCTCCAGCATCGCTCTAGACATCAAAGGAATGCCGCCTTGCGCATCCGGACCGATATTTAATAGATAATTGGCGCCGACTTTACGACAGTGGCAAAGGGTTTCGATGAGTTCTTTAGGACTCTTGAAATGAAGATCCTGTTTTGCGTAGCCCCAATGGTCGTTCATGGTCTGACACATCTCCGCCGCCACATATTTTGACATGCCTTCCCGGTTAAGCGGTGTTGGCTGTCCTTGTTCAAAAGTGACAACATCGATCTCCGGATTTCCCGTTTCGCCTAGTGCAGACAGCCCCGTGTTATTGACGATGATGGCTTCCGGCTGATAGTGTCTGATCGTCGCATAGAGAGCTTCTTCCTGCCAATTGGCATCAGGCTTGCTCCAATTGCCATCAAACCAGAATCCGCCGATGCGACCGTAACGCGTACAGAGGATCTCGATGCTGCGCCGCAGGTAGGCTAAGTAAGCATCAAAGTTGTGTTCGAAATCCGGCTGATACCAGTCCAGGGTCGTGTGATAAAAGAAGGGCAGGATATCATGACGTCGGCAGCTCTCTACAAATTCTAAAACCAGATCACGTTTCGCCGGACTGTGAGGGGCATCAAAGATGTTGAGACCGCAGGTGTCATAGAGAGAAAATCCTTCATGATGGCGGGTGGTGAGGGTAATGTAGCGACAGCCGGCTTTTTTGGCTGTCAAAACCAGATCCTCTGCATCAAAATCCTTGGCTGTGAAGTGCTCTTTTAGTTTTTGGTATTCCTGCATGTTCATTTTTTCCATGTCATAGACCCATTCACCGCGGCCAAGCTGTGAATAGAGTCCCCAGTGAACAAATAGACCAAGACCTAATTGTTCATAATTTCTAATATAAGGTGGTGCAATGGGTGTGCTCATATAAATCCTCCGTTTTTATTCTTTGTGCGCATCAATATCAAGCATGCCTGATGTGAATGCGCTGGCTTGTTGATTCATTTTTATTGTAAAGCATGTGCGAAGATG
The DNA here is from genome assembly GCA_900018345.1 of Clostridiales bacterium CHKCI006. Classification (GTDB taxonomy): domain Bacteria; phylum Bacillota_I; class Bacilli_A; order Erysipelotrichales; family Coprobacillaceae; genus Fimiplasma; species Fimiplasma intestinipullorum. The sequence continues at coordinate 26,460 of FCNA01000067.1, read as the reverse complement.
ATGCAAGTTAGACTTTGAACAAAAAAAGTTGCCGTTTTTAAAAGAATTGGCACTCAAATATTGTTATCGCAGTGTGGATTTTGTCTAACTTCATACAGTGCCGTAAGTGCCTATTTATGGGTGTTTCTCGGATTTTATGATTTTATCTTAACTCGTCAGAAATCGTCATTTTATTAAAAATTGGTGTCAATCAGCAGAGAGATACCTTTTTATTTCCAACCGTTCAGAGATAGACGGCTTTTTCTATCATCAATTACTATATCCATTTTGTGGACGGAGAGCCGGAGAAGCGCAAAACGGACCACTTTGGACAGAACGTTAGAGCTGTTCCGCTGGATCATTGGAGAATAAGAGATAATGTATTGCTAATGTGTGGACATTTGTGTATAATAAAGAAAAGGATATGTGCGAGAAAGGAGTGGTGTTATTATGGCAAAGTCAGCAAATTTATATGTGAGAATAGAGCCTGAAATCAAAGAACAGGCTGAAAAAATCCTCTCCACACTGGGTATTCCTGCTTCTAATGCTATCAATATGTTTTATAAACAGGTCATCTTACATCGAGGACTTCCCTTTGAAGTGAAAATCCCAGATAGAACGTCCACAGATATAAGTATGCTGGGAACAGAAGAACTGCACGCTGAGCTGGAGAAAGGATATGCGGATATGAAAGCAGGACGAACCAAAGATGCAAAGACGGTTTTTGCTGATATTCGCAAAGATTATGATTTATGATTTTTAACGTAGTCATATCAATACAGGCCGAGGAAGATTTGCGAGGGATATTTGAGTATATCGCTTTTGAACTTTTGTCACCAAAAAATGCAGAAAAGCAGCTGGAACGTTTAGAAAAACAGATATTAAGTTTAGATGAAATGCCGGAACGTTTTCCAAGAGATGGGAAAGAACCTTGGCATAGCCGAGGTTTACGTTTTGTTGCGGTAGATAACTATATCGTGTTTTATCTTTCAGATGTGGAAGAACAGGTGGTAGCAATTCTTCGTGTCATGTACAGCGGACGCAACATTGAAGAACAGTTAAGCGTCCATACAAAGCAATAAACAATTTCATATTCCACACAATGCGGTTACTCCTTTGGAGATCAACCGCTTTTCTATACTCAAAGTTAAGATAGGAGCGATCGATTGAAAGATATTTTTGAAGGAATGCGGACAAAAAATCGAACGTCCGTATCCCTCCGTTCTGTCCTACTACAAGCGTACGATCTGGTTTGAGATGAACCGTTTTTGACGAATACGGCGATCCTCACACTAGCGTTAATGAGGATATGCGTAGCCGTCTGGAAGCAAAACTGATTGGATAGGTATTTTATTTCAAAGTAAGGTGTTACAATGCATCATAGGATACGCTCATTTAGATGTGACTGTGGAAATAGGTATCAAACTGAAGAAAAATGACAATTTCAAGAGTGAAAATTGCTTGCAAACCATTGATTTTACTGGGTTTACAAAAAAATCAAAAAACATTAGCACTCAAATATTGACAGTGCTAAAAATAGGAGTATAATAGACTTAGCACTAAAAAAGAATGAGTGCTAAAGATGGAGGGATAGAGATGGCTGAAAAGAAAGCTTTTAAGGCAGAATCCAAACGTCTGCTTGATTTAATGATTAATTCTATTTATACACATAAAGAAATCTTTTTAAGAGAATTGATTTCCAATGCGAGCGATGCCATTGATAAACGTTATTATGAAGCATTGGCTGCCAATGCACCGGTTTCGCGTGAAGATCTGAAGATCCTGATTGAATTAGATAAGACTGAAAGAACGATTAAGATCTGCGATAATGGGATCGGGATGAGTGAAGCTGAACTTGAAGAAAATCTGGGAACGATTGCCCAAAGTGGTTCTTTGGCTTTCAAAGAAGAATTAGCAAAGAGCGAACAAACCGATGACGATGTTGATATTATCGGTCAGTTTGGTGTGGGCTTCTATTCGGCTTTCATGGTCGCTAAGGAAGTGGAAGTCATTTCACGCAAGGCGGGCAGTGAAGAGGCTTTTGTCTGGAAGTCCGATGCCAGCGATGGCTATACGATCGAACCAGCTGTGAAAGAAAGTTGTGGAACGACGATCACGGTATACTTAAAAGAGAATACAGATGATGAAAATTATGATACATATCTGGATGAATACGAGATCTCCAGACTGGTCAAGAAATACTCTGATTATATCCGCTATCCAATTGTGATGGAAATGACGAAATCACGTAAAAAAGAAGATAGTGATGAATATGAGGATTACAAGGAATTAGAGACCCTGAACTCAATGGTGCCTTTGTGGAAACGCAATAAAAACGAGATCACTGAAGAAGAGTATCAGAATTTCTATAAAGATAAATTTAATGATTACAATGATGCACAGAAGATCATCCATACCCATGTGGAAGGAAATGTTTCTTTTGACGCATTGCTTTTCATTCCTTCTAAACCACCGATGAATTTCTATTCACAGGATTATGAGAAGGGCCTGCAGCTGTATAGCCGCGGTGTCTTCATCATGGATAAAGCCAGTGAACTGATTCCAGAATATTTCCGCTTTGTCAAAGGCCTGGTGGATTCACAGGATCTGTCTTTAAATATTTCCCGTGAGATGCTCCAGCATGATCGTCAGCTGAAATTTATCGCTAAACGTATTGAAAAGAAGATCAAATCTGAGTTAGAAGATATGTTGAAGAATGATCGTGAGAATTACGAGAAATTCTATCAGAACTTTGGTCTGCAGTTGAAATATGGCATTTACCAGGATTTTGGTATGCATAAGGAGCTTTTACAGGATCTGTTGCTTTACTATTCAAGCAGCGAGAAGAAGATGGTGACCCTCAAAGAATATGTTAGCCGTATGAAAGAAGGTCAGGAATTCATTTATTTCATGTCAGGCTCTTCTTACGATCTGATCGACAAGCTGCCTCAGTGTGAACTGGTGAAGGACAAAGGCTATGAGATCCTGTACATGATCGATAATGTGGATGAATTTGCTTTACAGGCCATGGGCAATTATGATGGCAAGACGTTTAAGAATATTTCACAGGGCGATCTGAATTTAGACAGTGAAGAAGAGAAAAAAGCACTTGAGGATAAAAACAACGAGAACAAAGAGCTGTTGGATTATCTGAAAGAAGCTTTAGGTGAGAAGGTCAGCGAGGTCAAGCTCTCCAGTCGTTTAAAATCACATCCGGTCTGCCTTTCTAGTGGAGAAGGAATGTCTTTTGAAATGGAGAAAGTCCTTGACAGCATGCCAGAAGGAAATCCATATGGCATGAAAGCAACCCGCGTATTAGAAATCAATCCATCACACCCAATCTTTGACGCATTGAATCAATTATACGCAAAGGATAAAGAAGCTGTAAAACAGTATGCTGACCTTTTATATCAGCAGGCTTTACTGATTGAAGGCTTTACGATTGATGACCCAATGGCATTTTCTGATGCTATCTGTGATCTGATGGTCAAAGCGAATCAGCAATAAAAGAGGGAAACCTCTTTTTTTGTTTTGGCTAACAGGCTATAATAGAAGTAAAGGAGAGGAGGCAAAAAGATGATTTTCTGGTGTTATGAGAAATGTTCGACTTGTAAGAAGGCGCAAAAGAAGCTGGATGAATGCCATATTGCTTATGAATGGCGCAGTATTGTTTCCAACCCACCTTCAAAAGAAGAACTGCTGACCTTCCTGAAGCTTCAAAAAGAGCCACGAAAGCTTTTTAATACATCGGGCAAGAAGTATCGGGAATATGGCTTAAAAGATAAGTTGTCACAGATGAGCCTGGAAGAAATGGCGGATCTGTTGGCTGGAGATGGCATGCTGATCAAACGTCCTTTATTATGGGACGGCCAGCAGCTGTTGGTTGGATATCAGGAAACAGCCTATGCCAGTTTAGGGGACCAGTAAGGTCCCTTTTTCAATAAAAAAAGACTCTCTGTTTGGCAGAGAGTCCTGATCGACATTATTTTCCTAAGATTTCCATAGCAGTAGCGAAAACTTTGCCACCGTTCATTGTACCGTAGTCTCTCATATCGATAACGTGTACTGGGAATCTTCCTGCAGACATTTTTTCGAAAGCTTTTGCTTTGAAACGAATCTGAGGACCAACTAATAAAATGTCGAATTCACCAATGTTTTTTTCTACTTCTGATTCTGGTACAGCCCAAATCTTAGCTTCTACGCCAGCATCAGCAGCAGCTTTTTCCATCTTTGTAACTAATAAACTTGTTGACATACCTGCAGCACAGGCTAACATAATTCTTACCATTTCGATTATCTCCTTTTATTATAGAATTTGTACCAAATATCCTTTGGCTACTTATATTAAACCACATTTTTGCTCGCTTGTCACGCATTTTCGTAATCGTTTCCAAAAAAAACTTGCGGATGACTAAAATATATAATTAGCGTATGCGTTGAAATAAAAATATGCTATAATGTTAGGCATTAGGAGGTTAGAAAGATGGAATTGGAACAATGTATCACCAATCGGCGAAGCATCCGCCGTTTTCAAAAGACACCTGTCCAATATGAAGATATCGTCGCGATGGTTGACGCAACCCGTTGGGCACCTAGCTGGAAAAATAGTCAGGTCACCCGCTATTATGCTGTTTTACAGGAAGACAGGAAAAACCAAATTGCCCAAAGCATGCCGGCGTTTAATCAGATAGCCTGTTTGGAAGCACCGCTTTTGCTTGTGGCCTGTGCAAAAAAAGCGCGTTCTGGATATAATCGAGATGGTTCCTTTGCAACGAATAAAGAAAAAGGCTGGCAGATGTATGATGTGGGCCTTTCTAATATGTTGTTGAGCTTAAAAGCTTATGAATTAGGTTTAGGCACAGTGATCATGGGGTATTATGATGAACAGGTCGTCGCTCAGGCCATTGATCTAGCAGATGATCAGGAAGTCGTGGCAGTCATTGCGGTTGGCTATGCTGATGAAATGCCAGAGGCGCCTAAACGCAAAAATGTTGAAGAATTGCTGGTGATCAAATGAAGATGATGGTCAATTATGCGCATGATTTTCTCAAGGAGATCATGCGCAATCAAGATATTGCAGTTGATTTTACGATGGGAAATGGCCATGATACGCTTTTTTTAGCGAAACATGCCAAACAGGTCTATGCGTTTGATATTCAGCGTACGGCTCTTGAAAAGACCGCTAAGCGCCTGGAAGAGGCGGGCTTGAACGCTGCCTTCTTAACATTGGATCAGGTCGCTGAAGTGCGTCATCGTCCCGGTGTCTATCTGATTGAAGATGACCATGCTTTCTGTCGTCAATACTTACCTTATTTTAAGGCCGGCATTTTTAATTTAGGTTATCTGCCTGGTCAAAAGCACGAAATCACGACATTGGCAAAGACGACCCTGATTGCATTAAAAGATGCACTGGACTTATTGATCCCGGGTGGTCGGATCGTCTTGGTCGTTTATCCGGGACATGAAGCGGGACGTCTGGAAAGTCAGGCCATTGATTGTTTTGTCCAGGCTTTAGATGGACACGATTATCAGGTCATGTCTTTAAGCATGGCCAATAAGCATCAATCTCCTTATTTGGTTGTGATTGAGAAGGTGCAGCGATGAGTGTTTGTGATTGGGCACTGACGCATCCTTTGTTGCGGGCTTATCATGATGAGATCTGGTGTCGCCCTTGTCACGATGATCGTCTTTTATTTGAATATCTGGTTCTGGAAAGCTTTCAGGCCGGTCTGTCATGGCTGACCATTCTTAAGAAAAAAGAGGCTTTCGAGGAAGCTTTTGATCATTTTGAAATCGATCGTGTGGCTGCTTATGATCAAAAGAAGATCGAAGAGCTCCTTACTAATCCTAACATCGTCCGTCATCGTCGGAAAATTGAAAATAGCATTCGTATGGCACAAATCGTGCAGTCACTTAGAGAGGAATATGGCAGCTTTGATGCTTATATTTGGCATTTTACAGAGGGAAAGATCATTGATGGGCAATATCGAACGATGTCAGAGGTGCCGACACAAAGCCCTTTATCTGCAATGATCAGTCAGGATCTCTACCGGCGTGGCTGTCGTTTTGTCGGTCCAGTGATCATTTATTCCTATCTTCAGGCCATCGGCATTTTGAACGATCACTTAGTCAATTGCCCTAGCCGTACTTGACTTCAAAACAACTTATGATAGAATAGAAAAAGAAGGGAGGAGGTCACTCCATGGCAAAAAAAGTCGCTGTCATAACAGATACATCCAGTGGATTGGATTTTGAGACAGCAAAATTAAATCATGTTCATCTGATCCCGCTTAATGTGATGGTTGATGGTAAAGAGTATGAAGAACTCAGAGCAATTACGACAGATGAGTTTTTAATGTATCAGCAGGAAAAAAGAAAAACGTCTACTTCATTGCCCTCTCCTGTAGGTGTCTATGAGATGTTCAATCAGCTTTTGGAAACACATGATCAGGTTCTCTATATTCCTATTTCTTCAAAGCTAAGCGGCACCTATGTATCCGGCTGTACGTTAGCTCGTGATTTTGAAGGCCGGGTCGTGGTAGCCAATGCACTAAGAACAGTCAGCCCATTAAAATGGGTAGCTATCGAGGCTAAGCGTCTGCTCGATCAGGGCATGGATATCGAAGAAGTCAAACAGCGTATTGAAAACACAGCTGATCGAGATGAAATATATATTTTGACCGAGACGCTTGAATATTTGAAGCGTGGGGGAAGAATTTCGCCTGCAGTAGCAACAGTAGGCAATTTATTGAAGATCAAACCAGTTCTGCTGCTGAAAAATGGGGAGATCGGCTTATACAGCAAGGTTCGCACGATGACAAAAGCGCTGCAGATCGTTGTAGAAGGCTTGCAGAAAGCCTTGGCTGAGCGACCAGGCGGAAAGCTGACTGTCTTGCATTACCATTATGATGAAATGGCTGATCTGGTCATTCCTTTATTGAAAGAAAAATTCCCGAATCAGGAAATAATGGTCGAATCATTAGGTGCAGTGATCCTCAACCATACAGGTCCCAAGACGCTGGGTGTGGGTGTATATTTCCCATTAGATTTAGATTAATTCATACTTGATTCACATTTTACTGATAAAATAGCCATAGTAATGATGGGTGGTGTGTGATGTGCAAGAGAAACAACCGTTTGATTTTTATAATGAATATGTCAAAGTGAAAAGTGATCAGCTCTTGACGCTGATGGACGATCTGTTGCATGACATGCAGGTCTCACGCTGCAATGTGCGTCATTTTAAGAATTGGGAGACGCGTTTATCGGAGTTTAAAAATGAGTATCGGATCTTTCATAAAAATATCCTGCAGCGTGTCAATGATGAGACAGATGCCAGGATGGCGGCCGAACTTGAACAGAAGTTAGGGGAGTGCTGTGAACAATTAGAGGATCATTATGAGATCCTGGCGGCAGTCTTTTTGACAAAACGCAATGAAATTGAAAGAAAAACCACCTATTTTGAAGTGAAACGCAGCTCTGTTTTGCCGCGTTTCCTGTTTAATACCAATGCATTTATCCAAAAAAGGCGTAAGATGCTTTCGCAATTTTTGTTTAAAAAGTGAATTTTCATTATAAAAAAGAGATACACCGAGCCAATGTCATTTAGTTAAAGGAAGGCATGACATTTTGAGGATTAAGATAAGGTACTGATTGAACTAAGAATCGGTACCTTTTCGATTCATTCTAAATAAAATAATCACCAAGCACATTTTAAACGCACATGAAAAGAACTTGTCATCAAGCTCGAAAAAATTGGTTGTTCTAAACAAACATGTTATAACAAATTGTGTTATGAGGTTCTATGATTAAATAGCTTAACTGATTTTGACTTCATAGAACGTTCATAAGATCTTTCTGGTCGTTCTGGGACCAGAATTTTTTTATTCACGAGATAAGATTCTTCTCATTCAGTAGATTTCTTAAATACAACCTGATATTGGTCACTGCGTTGGCGAAGTTGGCTTTATAGCGATATCGACGATTCTGTTTCTGATTTATCTCAATATTATTGATCATTACTTCAGAAACATTATACATCAGAAAGGTCGTATTGGTGTCCTGTTGAATCAATACTCTGTTTATGGCGTGAAAATAAATCATACCTAATGTATTCTTGACCTTATTGAAGGCATCTTTCTTTTTATCAGTTTTAACTTCTTTAGTTTGAAGTCTAGTCAGTATACGAGTCGCATTGATATCAAAAGTTCCATCTGGAGTTTGAATGTTTGTCATAATACCAGTTTTAGTATTAATGTCTTTGACCAGAATGACGAACTTAAGGTTATTGTCGATGATATGGGCAATCAGGTTGTAGTTTTCATATCCACGATCAGCGGTAAAAACAGTATTTTGGGGATAGTCGCTATGATAGATGATATTGATCAATGCATCGTTTTCCTGCTTTTTTTGTGCAGTATCAATACGCCAGTCTAGAAAAGTATGATTCAGACAATCGTATAAGGCATTAATATGATACCGGCAGCAGGGGGGGATGACAAGATCGTTGTTTGTAATCTTAGTATCACCATCTATGAAAGGGATGTTAATATCAGAACCATCCTGAGCCAGTATGTGATAGCCATTAATGGTAACGTAATTATCAAAACTGTATAGGAATAGCCGGTTGATACGTTTAAAGATATCAGGATTCAATAATTTTCTGCGTTGACAAAGCGCAAAGTGAGTAGGCATATCCTCAATGTCAAGAAAGAATTGAGACATCTTACTGAGCGTAGAATAATTAGAAAAAATCATAATACATTCGGAAGTTTGCGAAGGCGAGTAAAATTGGAAACAGGGTCAAGGCAATAGTTCTGAATAGCCTCAAGAGACAAATCGATAGTATTATCTAAAAATTTGTTTAATTTTACTTGGTGAATAGTAGATGCTAGAATTTGATTGATTCATCATGATAGATGCTTTCTAAAAAATCTTATCTACTAAAAAAGGGCTATTAATGAATCATAAAAATTCATTAATAGCCGCACTATTCCGACCATTTGTCAATAAAAATTGAAGAAAAAAGTCTCTTGGCGTATTATCTAAAGAGACTTGATTGATTCTAATCCTTAACTTAATGACATTGACACCAAGTATCTCTTTTTTAGATTGCCATGGCATTAGGAATAGGTTTAAATGGATCATCTGCATCGATTTTATCATAGAAAATGATGCCATCAAAATGATCTAGTTCATGCTGGAAAACAATCGCTTCATAGCCTCTGGCAACGATCTTCACCTCTTGATCAGTGAGTGCATCATATCCTTTGATGGTCACTTTCGCATAACGTGGAACATATCCTTGATGATCATCATTTACAGACAGACACCCTTCGCCGTCCTTTAAGTAAGCCATTCGCTCTGAATAAGAGATGATCTTCGGGTTGACCAGTGCGTAGGCTGTTTGGCCAACGATCTTTCCATCCTGATCATAATCATAGATCAGGATCGCGCACATTCTTTTCAGTACCCCGATTTGGACAGCGGCCAAACCTACCCCTGGTCTTAGACCATAGGCTTCGCTTTGCTCATCATCCTGGGAGAGCTTTAAGTATTCGAACATATCCATCAATGTCTGGCGATCTTGATCGTCAAGTGGTAAGGATACAGGTTGTGATGTTTCTCTAATCAGAGGATTTTTATCGTCAATAATGTCTTTCATTAATAGCATAAATGTCACCCCATCCCTTATTTTAGCAAATCCCCGACAAAATGCCAAGAAAAAAGCTAAGGGGAAACCCCTTAGCAAATTTTAGTGCAGCCGCAGATGATCAATAATAAGAAGACAACTAAGACAATGGCAAACCAGCCGGTACCACCGCCAAATCCGTTAAATCCACCACAATTGTTCATATTAAAAGGTGTCATGCAGTAGGTTGGAAGATAGGTTGGCATCTGACAACCAGAGAAATTGTAACCGCAGTTCATTGATTTCACCTCCCTTACATTCGTATTCTATGTTCGCACTGAAGAATTGACTGGTTAAACGCCTAATTCGCTAAAATTTGTTGTTTTCTTATAAGCGGTTTGTTATACTATATATAGTTTTAAAAACTACATGACGTAAATTTGTGAGTAAGGAGCAATAAAAGATGGTAAAGATTATTACGGATACTTCTAGTTTGTATTCGCCTGAAGAGGGACGGAAGTTAGGCTTTGATGTAATGTGTTTAAATGTTTATGTGGATGGTAAGTCTTATCGGGAGTATACAGATATTTCCACCGCTGATTTTTTAGAACTGGTCAAACAGGGACATTTGCCTTCCAGTTCTCAGCCTGCCATCGGGGCGGTGATGGAACTTTATGAAGCCTATGCCGACGAGGAGGTCGTAGTAATCAGCATGGCCGATGGATTATCCGGGACGTATCAGTCTGCTTTAGGAGCTAAGGATGGACTCGACAATAGCACTAACATTCATGTGATCAACTCACGTACACTTTGCGGGCCGCATCGTTACTTAGTGGATGTAGCGGTTCAGATGGCCAAAGAGGGTTGCAGTGCCTCTGAAATTATCAATCAGCTGATGATACTGATGGATACGACGCGCTCATTTCTATTGCCGCAGGATTTTGATTTTTTGAAAAGAGGCGGACGTTTGACACCGTTGGCGGCAAAGCTTGGCGGACTCTTAAAGATTCAGCCAGTGATGACGCAAACAGAAGATGGTATGCGCCTGGAAAAGTTTTCTATTGCACGTACGTTCATGGGCGGTGTTCAGAATGTGCTGAAAGTGTTCAGTCAGGAAACGCATCCAGAGGCTTGTCGCTTATATATTACGCATGCCGGTGTTCCGGCTCAGACTCAAAAGGTTCAGGATCTCTTTTTGAAGCATTATCCTGATCTACATATTGAGGTCTTAGAACTCTCACCTGTCTTTATTACACAGGGCGGGCCAGGATGTCTAGCCATCCAGTGGATTGCTGATAAGGACGCATGAACATGGCATATTATGAACGGTTTGATGCCGGAGCAGCAATTTATGAAGCATCTCGGCCTAAATTAGGGGATCAGTTTGTCAAGATCATGCACCTTTATCATCCGGCTTCTTTGCATACGCTTGTCGATGTTGGATGTGGTACGGGGCTTTCCACTGAACAGCTTGCTGCCCATGCGCAAGAGGTCATCGGCATTGACGCGAATGTTCGGATGCTTTCCATTGCGAAAAAAAAGACCAATCATGTGATGCGTTTTATGGAAGGCAACAGTGAGGCTCTGCCGCTGTCTTCCCATTGCGCAGATGGGATTATCGTTTCACAGGCATTTCATTGGATGGAGCCTCAGGCGACCTTGCAGGAGTTTGGTCGTGTTTTAAAAGCCGATGGGGCGCTCTTTGTCGTTGACTATGACTGGCAATTCATGTTGGGGGCTAAAGTAGAGTTGATCCTGGAGAAGATGCGCAGGCAATTGTCTATCTGGCTGACAAGAGAAGGCTTGGATACCAGACCGCCTTATTCAAAAGCCGGACACCTGACTTCATTGAAACAAAGCCGTGTTTTTCGCTTTGTGCGCGAGATTCATTTTAGCCAGTGGGCCCTGTTTGAGGCGAGGTCTTTATGGAATTGCGAACTATCGAAAAGTTCCGTGCAAATGCTGCTGCCTCAGTTGTCCGGTCAGGAAAAAGCCATTTTAAATTCTTTTTATCATCAGTTGGCTGAAGTGCTTCCGACACCAATCGAAGGTTGCATTCTCTATACCTGCTATATCGGTTTGGTCTGAAGTCAGTTGTAGGTGCCAGAATCATGTCATAGATGCCAGTCTGCTTGAGTTCAGACTGGTTTTTGCGTACAATGAAAATAGAGGTGATATAGATGTTACGGATTCAATTGATCGAAACACCTGATGTATTGGCTGAATGGCTCGATGGTTTGTGTCAGGCAAATGCACTGGAATGGCAGAATGTCTCAGAGAAACCTGATCTGGTGATTGCAGATGAGCGATCTCTCAATCAATTATCTCCCTCTGTAATGACGATGGTCATTACGGAAAAATCGCATCTAAGCCGGATACAAGTTCAGCTTTGCCAATTATGCCTGGCAGCCTGGCTGGATAGGAATCGCTTGAAGGCTACTTTTGAACAGGCTTTTCGATTATTTTTAGACTACTATTATATGCAGTACCATATTGGTCAGGTGGGACGTATCGATGTTTTTTTAGATGAAGTTTATTATTTTGAAAAGAAAGATTATGAGACTGTCAAGGCAGTCACAAAAAAGGGGACTTTTTTCTTTAAAGCAGATATGCATCAGCTGCAGCGGCGTTTGCCTCATGATTTTTTTCATCTGGATGATCAACATTCATTTCATCTCGCTTGGGCTACTAAGACGCAGGATGGACATTGGAGAATGCCTGATGACAGAGAATTCATATCTCATCGTTCGCTGACCGAGATGGGCACACCATCACCCGTCCAGCTTGTGCTGCCATTGGAATTGGGGGATCATTTTTCAGTCAGTGAGATCAAAGAGGCGAAGAAGAAGAGCGTTCTTTTCCTTTTGGCAGGTTGGTGCTTATTAGCTGTGATCCTGGTTCGTTTTGTGCTTTTGCTTTGGATATGGGGCGTCATCACGCTTGTCTATGGGCTTGCTGCGGTGCTTTTATACCGTATCTTCTTCTTAAATGCTTTACATTTTACTGGTAACTATTTTCGCCTTGATGTCGAAGGAATGGACTATTGTGAGCCGTTGACCCTGTCTGAACGATATATTTGGGTCAAAGCGCAGGAAAAGGGACAACAGGATGATCTGATGAGTCATTTAGATTATCGGGATATCCGTTATGTCGAGCTGGTGACACGTCGGTCAATGAATACGGCATCGGGTATGTTTGGTTATGTGAACGATCGCAACTATCGTCTTGAACTGCAGATCGAAACCCCACTGGGAACGCTCTCGCTCATGGATCAGGTACATATCTTTGGCGAGGCAACCTCTGATCAGTTGCGCCTGGCCTCTAACTGGTTTTATCTCTTGGGGATCCGCCAGGAAGGAGAGGAATCTTATCGTCTGGTTCTCAATGATCCAAAGACTACGATCAATCAGTATATGCAAAGTCGTCAAATGTCACGTGAAAACACTTAATTTGACATAAAAACAAGTATATCCACAAAGTATCCCATTTTTATTCCTAAAATGATTGACTTTATGGGTGTGAATCCGGATAATAGAGACGGGTGAGTTAATATGAAACAACATCAATGGGAAGCTTATGAAAGTATTTCCCTGCCAGCAATCCAGCATATCATGACTGATATGATGAAGGATCTGCATGCTTTCTTAGAGGAAAATGAGATACCTTATTGTCTGGCCTATGGAAGCCTTTTAGGAGCCATTCGCCATGATGGCTTTATTCCGTGGGACGATGATATGGATATCTTTATGATGCGTAAGGATTATTTACGCTTTGAAGCTTTGGCTAAAACAAAATTACCGAAGCGTTTCTTTTTACAGACACCACTTTCTGATCGTCATTTTCGTTTGTTGCATGTTCCTTATAAGGTCCGTGATCAGCATTCGACTTTATTGGAGGAGCCGGATCGTTTCTATCATCAGGGGGCCTTTATCGACATTTTTGTTTTGGACGATGTCGTCGATGAAGACAATTTAAATCGAGCCCTGAAACGTTGCAGCATGCTCAGTTCGCTGAAGATGCGGATCGATGCAAGTCAGTTGAAAGGGGTCAAGAAATACTTGCGTATTGCCTTGCAGCTGCTTTTTAAACCGATTCCGGCAGCCTGGATCTATCGCTATAACCGCAAACGGGCTGATCGGCTGAAAAAGGACGAAAAAAGTGCCTATGTTCAGGTAGGGATCGAACATATGGAACGTTTGCGTATGCGCCGTTCAGACCTTTTTCCGCTTCAGCTACACACTTTTGAGGATACACAATTCTATGTTCCTCATCATTCGGATACGATCCTTAAACATATTTATGGAGATTATATGCAATTGCCAGATCCCAAGGATCGTGTCCCGCACGCGAAGTTTTATTTGGATAAAGCGGTTTTTGAATGGAAGTCTTAAGAAGGCAAGAAAAAAGCAATTCCTGATGATATGATCGGGAATTGCTTTTTGAGTTGAAGCGCCTAGATTACTTGGCTTTCTGATAATAGACGCGGGCCTCATAAGGGCGCAAGGTCATTTCTTTACTAAATGCAGTCGGTTCATCATTGGAGATCAGCAGTATGCTGTTTTCCATTTCTTCGTTGAGACAAACTGTTTGAGGCTGGTCAGTGAAGTTGCAGATGACCAGCAATTCCTGTTTATCTAAACATCTCTTATAAACGAAAAGATGTTCATCATCAGGTAGCAGCAGCTGGTAATCCCCGTCAATGATGATGTCATAGCTTTTTCTGAGTGCAATGAGCTTCTGGTAGTAATAGAAGATGGAATGCGTATTGGCTAAGGCTTTCTTGGCATTGATGTCCACATAGTTTGGATTGACTTTGATCCATGGGGTACCGGTCGTAAAGCCGGCTTGCGGCTGATCGTTCCACTGCATTGGGGTACGTGCGTTATCACGGCCTTTGGAATGAATCCCACGCATCATTTCTTCATGACTTAAAAGATGGCGGGTTGTGACCAGATCATGATAGGCATTGAGGATCTCGATATCGCGATAATCCTCCAGCTTGTCAAAAGCGACATTGGTCATACCGATCTCTTCCCCCTGATAAATATACGGGGTGCCTTTCATCATGTGCAAAAGGGTTGCGAGCATTTTACCGGATTTTTCACGCCATTGCTTGCTATCACAACCAAAGCGAGAAATGACTCTAGGCTGATCATGGTTGTTCCAGTAGAGACTATTCCAACCGGAGCTGACCATTCCGGTCTGCCATTTGGAAAGCACTTCTTTGAGGTCTTTTAAAGCAAAACGACGATCAGTCCATTTGCCATAAGGGCCCATATCGATTCCCATATGCTCGAACTGGAAGACCATGTTGAGCTCATGTCTGTCTTCATCGGTGTAAAGATGAGCAGTTTCCACATCAACATTTGGGGTTTCACCAACGGTCATGATATCGTAGTGGGATAAAACCTTAGCGTTCATTTCTTTGAGATAATCATGGACGTGCGGTCCGTTGCAGACTAGCGGAGAAAGATCACCTGAACCATTGACTATAGGACCGTCAGGCAGTCCTTCCGTCTTCGAAATGAGATTAATAACATCCATCCGGAATCCATCGATACCTTTATCCAGCCACCAGCGCATCATCGTAAAGATTTCATCGCGTAAGCGCGGGTTGTCCCAGTTGAGATCTGGCTGTTTGCGGGAGAAAATGTGCAGATAATAACTATCTGTGGTCGAATCATATTCCCATGCAGGTCCGGAAAACCAGGATCCCCAGTTATTTGGGAGGGAACCATCGGCTTTGCTTTCTTGCCAAATATAATAATCACGATATGGGTTGTCTTTAGACTGTCGGCTTTCTACAAACCAGCGATGTTCATCACTGGAGTGATTAACAACCAGGTCCATCACGATTCGTAATCCTCTGGTGTGGCTTTGGGCCAACAGCTCATCAAAATCATCCATCGTTCCAAACTCTTTCATAATCACCTGATAGTCGCTGATGTCGTAGCCGTTATCATCGTTGGGCGACTGATAGATTGGGCAGAGCCAGAGAACATCGACGCCTAAGGTCTTCAGATAATCCAGCTTCGAGATGATTCCCTTTAAATCACCGATACCATCTCCGTTGCTGTCACAAAAACTGCGTGGATAGATTTGGTAGACAACGCTTTTTTTCCACCATTGGGTCTGTTTCATTTAAATCACACTCCTTAAACTGATTATAATGGATTCACTTTGAAAATGCATGTGATTTTCTTAAAAAGACAAATTCATCATTTTTTTGAAAAGTAAGTGAAATAGCTTAGGAGATGTGCTACAATATAGGATATAGTCGAGGTGAAAAAGATGAATTTTGAAGAATTAATCAATCGAATCGGTACACGTAACCTGGTTATCGGAGCAGTCGTTCTTGTAATTGTGATCCTCTGTCTGATCTTCTGGCGCACGTATCGTTTAAAGAAGCGTCGTAAAGAAATCATGGCGATTGAAAATCGTTTGTCAGCCATCAAAAGCCTGCCGATTCAATATCGTCTGGGCCGGGTTCAGAATATTGCCAAGAATACACCTGAACTGATGGATCAATATAATGCTTTTGAAGCGCGCTATACGCAGCTGGTGAGTACACAAAAAGATGAAATTTCATTGCTTTTAAATGAGATTGACGAAAAACTGTATTTCGGTAAGATGTATAAGGTTTCAGGTAAGCTTGTCAAACTTCATGATCTGATGGATCAGTTTGAAAAAGATGCTAAGGAATTGTTAGCAGAGATTGAAAAAGTGACAGAAATTGAGAATGTACAAAGACTTCAGATCATTCGGGTCAAAGAGAAGTATCGCGATGTGCAGGCGGCTTACGAGAATTCCCGTTATAAACTTGATGATGCGATCCCAGGGATCTCTGAACTGAACGAACAAATCGACAAGGATTTCGTCACTTTAGAAGACATGATGAATTCACAGCGATTTGATGAAGCGAAGAAGCAATGCGATTTGATCGATCAGAAGATTGACTTCTTAAGCGCTAATATTCGCGATTTGCCAACTTATCTGTCCCTTGCCAGCAGTTACATCCCAACTGAAATAGAAAAGATTCAAAAACGTATTCTGGATCTGAAAAGCAAAGGATATTCGTTGGTTCGTATCGACGCTGAGAATCGTGTGATTGCAATGCAGGATAATTTGCAGAAGGCTTTGGATGATATTCAGAATTTAGATATCAGTGAAGTTGGAGAGATCCTGAATCATATTACTGAAGAAATTTCCAAGCTCAACGATGAGTTTGAACTGGAAGAGGCTGCCCAAAACGAATTCAACAAGATTTATGAGGATATCTTTAAACGGGTCAATGAACTGAACCAGAATTACAGCTATGCAACCGAAGAATTAGAGAAGTTGAAGAAGCTCTATGTGATTGAGGATCAGGGCATGGACATCACAGCCGAAGCCCATGCGCTCGCAGGCATGCTTGAGCAAATGGCTGCTTTAAAGGATTTAATCAACTCTCAGGAATTCTCTTATCAGGAAGTGGTTGAAAAACTAAAGGATCTCGACAGTCAGGGAGAAGCTTTCCAAAAGAAGCTGCAAGTCTTCTTTGCGAAACGAGATGAAATGTATCTGACGGAAAAGAGAGCTTTGGATGAACTGGAAAATATCAATATTGTCTTGCTTGAGATCAAATCACAAATCAAAAATAAACAATTGCCGATGATCAATGAATCTTATAAGGATTACATTGCTGATTCTTATAAGAAAGCGAATGAAATTCGTTTTCTTTGCAAATCTCGCCCGATCATCCTAGAAAACCTGACCAATCAGGTAGACACGGCTCGGGATATTATTTATAAACTCTACAACAATATTCACAATCTGATCGTGACAGCGGATATGGTTGAGGAAGCCATCGTCTATGGCAATCGTTATCGCTCCAGCTTTTTGGAAGTGAATACAGAACTGACCAAAGCTGAAGTGTTGTATCGCAACGGCGAATACACCAAAGCACTCTCGACAGCAGTGGATATTATTGAAAAGATCAAACCAGGTTCTTATGAAAAGCTGGTCAAGAAGAATAATGCATCAGCTGCCCAGTAAAGTCCTTCGGGACTTTTTTTGTTTATGAAAAAAAGATCCCTGGTGGATCTAGAGTGAGAGAAAAAGATCAGTAATCAGCGGTGCGGCATGTGAAGCATAGAGCATGTAACAGCCATTGAGGATGACAGGAAAACATGTTGCGGGCTCTAGACTGAATTGATTGGTCTTAGTGATCGTATGCCATATAGGACTGTCTTTAGCGAAACGATAGATTTCAAAAGTCCCTGCATCCGTGATATATTTTTTACCTTCACTGGCGCCTAGAAGATGAGCGGCCATTTCGGTCACCTGAATTACCTCAATCCCCTGCCTTTGTAGTACCAGGTCCAGACGTTTAAAAAAATCACGATGTTTCTGCCAGTAAACGACACCTCCTACACCGGCAAGAATCGTTAAAGCAATCATTTTTTTCATAATAACCTCCTTGTTCCTTTATTATAGCACGTTTTTTTGACTTCCTGTTGCTTTTTAGACCTTTTCTAGCATATAATACTAAAGAGAAATGAGGAGTGTAGTATGTTGTATCTAGATTATGCGGCGACGACCCCGCTCAATCCTGAGGTTGGGGAAGCTTATTTTCATTTGTTGAAGACAAAATTCGCTAATCCAGACTCGATTCATGGATTGGGGTTGGAAGTCGAAGGATTGATGGAGCGTTCCCGCGCATTGATTGCCTCAATGCTTGGCGTAGAGGCTGCAGAGATTATCTTTACCAGTGGTGCCAGCGAGTCCAACAACATGGCCATCAAAGGGGTGTGTTTTCAGTATCAGTCACGCGGCCGTCATATCATTACGACCACTGTCGAGCATTCGAGTGTCTATGAAACATTTAAACAGTTAGAAAATGAATTTGGCTTCGAAGTCACGTATTTGCCTGTTGACTCACAAGGACGCCTAGACCTGGATGTCTTGAAGCAGTCAATTCGTAAGGATACGATCTTGTTATCCTGTATGGCGGTCAATAATGAAGTCGGCTTTTGTTTACCATTAGAAAAAATAAAGGACATCCTCAAGGACTATCCAAACTGCCATTTTCATGTGGATATGGTTCAGTGTTTAGGAAAGTTACCTGTCCATTTAGATGGTATCGATCTGGCAAGCTTTTCGGCTCATAAAATTTACGGATTGAAAGGCAGCGGGATCCTTTATAAGAAGACATCCTGCCAGATCAAGCCGTTGATCTGCGGTGGTCAGCAGGAATTTGGCCTGAGGGCCGGTACAAGCAATGCGTTTACGAATATTGTTCTGGCAAAGACGATGCGTCTGGCGCTTGCTGATCTGGATCAGAAGATCGTCCACGTGCGCCATCTGAATCAGCGCCTCAGAGATTACTTTTCGGGTCTGCCGGATTGTGTGATCAACACCCCTGAAGATGGCTCACCGTATATTCTGAATGTATCCATGCTCCGTTATAAGCCAGAGGTGCTGACCCATGCCCTGGAAGATCATGAAATCTATATTTCAACGCGCAGTGCCTGTTCGACCAAAAAACTGGATATGTCCCGTACTTTAAAAATGATGGGGGTCAGCCAGGAAGTCGGCATGAGCGCTTTGCGTATCAGCCTGTCACATTTAGTTACGGATCAGGATATTGATCGATTCATACAGGCGTTTAATGACATTTTAAGAAAGGTAAAACAACAGCGAAAATGATGGAATATAATCATATCCTAGTACGCTTTGGAGAATTAACTACCAAAGGTAAAAATCGTAAAACATTTATCCAGAAGTTATTTCAGAATACCAAAGAGGCTCTTTTGCGATTTGAGCATCTCACTTATGAATTGACTTATGACCGTTTATACATCCTGCTCAATGGTGAGGATCAAAAAGAAGTCACAGAGGCACTCAAACACGTTTTTGGAATCCTCTCTTTCTCTTTGGCTATCAAGGTACCGACTGAGTTGGAGGCAATCAAGGAAGCAGCGAGCTTCCTGGTTGAAAAAACCGAAGGTCAGACATTTAAGATCGATACGAAGCGCAATGATAAAAACTTCCCGATGACTTCTCCGGAAATCAGCCGTTCAGTGGCCGGCTATATCTTTCATCATACGCAAAAGGATCTCTCTGTGGATGTGCATCATCCGGATATTCGTATTCGTATCGAACTGCGTCAAAAAGACAGCTATGTCATGAATGATGTGATTCATGGTGCCGGAGGTTATCCGGTAGGAATTGGCGGCAAGGCGTTATTGATGCTTTCTGGCGGGATCGATTCACCAGTAGCAGGGTATCTGACAATGAAACGCGGCGTGGAGATCGAATGCATTCACTTTGCTTCTCCGCCTTACACAAGTGATCGTGCGCGTGAGAAAGTGCTGGAACTGGTGGGAAAACTCAATGCTTATCAGCCAACCATTCGTGTGCATGTGATCCCGTTTACGGATCTGCAGCTGGCAATCTATGAGCATACGCCAGAGAGTTATGCTATGACCGTGATGCGTCGCATGATGTATCGCATTGCTCAGCGTGTGGCTGAACAGGAGAACTGTTTGGCAATTTCAAACGGAGAAAGCATTGGGCAGGTTGCTAGTCAGACCCTTGACAGTATGAAAGCCATCAATTGTGTGATCGATATGCCCGTTATCCGTCCGGTGGTCTGTATGGATAAAATTGAGATCATGGAACTGGCCAGACAAATCGGAACCTATGATATCTCGATTCGTCCTTATGAAGATTGCTGTACGATCTTTACACCTAAGCAGCCGGCAACAAAGCCACGCAGGGAAAAGTGTGAAACTTACGAGCAAGGCTGGGATTTCAATCAGATGGTTGAAGATTGCGTCGCCGCGCGTGAAACATTGATCATCGGCTTAGATGCAGTCGATGAGAATGCCGATTTATTTTAAAAAAACCAGCTTTGGCTGGTTTTTTAGTGCTCTTTATGTTTGCGTTTTTCGACTTTTTTGATTAGATTTTCGTTTAAAAAATGGGGATCGACCAAAGGATGTGACAGCTTTAATTCTTCGCGCTGATATTGAAAGGTCAAGCAATCATTTTCAAAATGAATGTTTTTGATCTGTGCGATTTGATACACTTTTCCGCGCATGTAGAAACGATGTCTGCCAATTTCGATCTCCCGATCCGTAAAAATAAAGAAATAGACCAGACAGGCAATTTCCAATAGCAACCATGCCCAACCAAAAGGCAATATCATGGCGACAACAAAAAGAACATAGTTGGCAATCTTTTGAATCTTTTGTGACTGAGTGATCTCCACGTGGGCTGTATAATCTTTTTTCTTGATCTGTCTTTTTAAACGAAAATCAGTAATCATGAGAATAATAAATAAAAGCCGTAGAATTGCATGAACGATCAGTTGCATAAGCATTCCTCCATGTTTGCCATTTTAACACAAATATGTCAAAAAAGAAATAAAAAATAGGTATAGAAATGTCTGGTCGGCACACAATAAGCGTGTCAGGAGGTGAGATCAATGAACAATCCTACCAACCAGAATACAAATAAATTAGTCGTTCCTGGTGCGAAGAATGCGATCGACCAAATGAAATATGAAATCGCAAACGAATTTGGTGTTTCACTTGGTGCAGATGCTTCCGCAAGAGCAAATGGTTCCGTTGGCGGCGAAATTACCAAACGTTTAGTTGCCATGGCTCAGAATCAGATGCAGGGTAAATAATCCGACTTAGAGATGCAAAAAGGTTTGCATCTCTTTTATTGTGGCCATAATAAATGCGGTGATGCATTGTGTTCTGGTTTTTTCTCATGTTATTGATCCTGTTTATTCCCTGGCCGCTTTCTTTTGAAGTCAATTTCAGCTATGTCCAGCTCGCTTGTTTTCGACATTATTTTCGAAAAAATGCGACTGTCAAAAAATCTAACATCAAAAAATCACATTTCAAGATCCAACCGATTCGTCTTATCGGTGCTTTGCGCTTACGAAGACTCCAAGTCGAACTGGGAAATCAGACAGGGGATTTTGATACGGATCTCTGTTTTATTCTCTGCCTGCAGGCCTTTGTTCCCGGGGTGCTGGCTTATTTAAAAGCGAAAAAAGTGAAAGCGGATGTGCATATCAAAGAAGTATCCTGGCGCCAGTTCTCTTTCAAAGGTATAATTACTTTCTGTCTGGCAAAACTAATATGGGAATTATTAAGGAGGTAAGATACATGCATCCCATTCATGATTTGATGAGCACCTCGCTTGAAAATATCAAGCAGATGGTGGATGTCGACAAGATCGTAGGGAATGCCATCAAGCTAGAAGATGGCACAATGGTCGTTCCGGTCTGTAAGGTAGGTTTTGGCTTTGGCAGCGGCGGATCCGAGTTCAGCAATCATCGTAAAGATGATGGTCAGCTGCCATTTGGCGGTGGATCAGCGGCGGGCGTCAGTCTTATGCCAGTGGCCTTTTTGGTAATCCATCAGGATACGGTCGAACTTCTTTCGGTTAATGAAAAGACCCATATTTTTGAGAAAATTGCTGATTTAGTTGAGAAGGCCAGTTGCAATATGCAGACTAAGTCAAATGAGTAAGCTCATTTGACTTTTTTAATGGATAGCTGCATCAAATGCCATGCTGTATCTCTGGTTGTTGGCCCCCGATGATGGAAAGCAGTATCAAAAAACAAATATCAAAACCGTCAATGACAGGTTAACTTGGGTCCTGATCCGAACAACAAAAATGTTTTTGAAGTACAGGATGTCTCTAGATTCTTTTTAAACAGACGAAGGAAAACTGAATTTGCTGAAAACGCTTAAAAAAGAATTGAAATTGACCGTGAATTTCGTTATCATAAAAATGATAGTAAAAGGGAGGAAATGAAATGTCAAAAATTATTGCAGTTAATGCCGGCAGTTCTTCATTGAAATTCCAGCTTTTCAATATGCCTGAAGAAACTGTCATCACTTCAGGGAATATTGAAAGAATTGGCTTTGAAGATGCAATCTTCACGATTAAGGTTAATGGTGAAAAAGTGAAAACAGTGACCTCGATTCCAGATCACAGTGTCGCTGTCAAGATGCTGCTGGAAGCGCTCGTTAAGCATCAGATCGTTGCTTCTTATGATGAAATCGATGCTTGCGGACATCGTGTTGTACAGGGCGGCCCTTATTTTAGTGATTCCTGCATTGTAGATGCAGATTCTGAAGCAAAAGTTGAGGAACTCGCAGAGCTGGCACCTTTACATAATCCAGCGAACCTGGTCGGAATGCGTGCTTTCAGAGAAGCACTGCCTCATGCAAAACATGTTTTTGTTTTTGATACTGCTTTCCATCAGACGATGGATGAAGAAAGATATTTATATGCTTTACCTTACGAATATTACACAAAATATCAGGTAAGACGTTACGGTGCTCACGGAACTAGTCATAAATATGTCTCTGGCCGTGTGATCGATCTTTTAGGTAACCCGGAACACTCTAAGATCATTGTCTGCCATTTAGGTAATGGTGCAAGCCTGAGTGCGGTTAAGGATGGTCAATGTATTGATACTTCAATGGGATTTACCCCTTTAGCGGGTGTGATGATGGGAACGCGCAGCGGTGATGTGGATCCTTCTATTCTGCCTTATGTGATGCGTAAAGAAAACTTGAATATTGATGAGATGCTGAATGTTTTAAATAAGAAATCTGGTATGTTAGGTGTTTCTGGTATTTCTTCAGATTCTCGCGATATCGAAGAAGCCTATGAGAAAGGTGATCCTGCAGCGCTTCGTACGTCACATCTTTATGCGCGCATTGTCTCTAAATTCATCGGTTCTTACTTTGTTGAATTGGGCGGTGTGGATGCGATTGCCTTTACGGCTGGCTTAGGAGAGAACGCGGCCTACATCCGTACTTTAGTGATCAAGGATGTTGAAGAGGCTTTAGGTGTTCATCTGGATGAAGAGCTGAATGCTGTTCGCAGTGGTGATGAGAGAGTCATTTCTACAGCTGACTCTAAAGTCAAAGTCATGGTTATTCCGACAAATGAAGAAGTCATGATTGCTCGTGATACCGTTCGTATCTTAGGTTTATAAGCAATTTCTTTGAGTTGTATTGAACCTTATGCTATAATGGGCATAGGGTGATAGATATGGATATTTTCATCATTTTGTTGATTGGTATATGGGTGGTCTTGGCAATTCGCTCAATGAAAAAGAAAAAACATGGTTGCAGTGGAAATTGTTTTAGTTGCCTGACGGCTAAGAATGATATCCATGCCCAATTTCGCAAAGACCACCCATTGAAGTAAACAATCAAGAGGCAGGATACAATCAGTATTCTGTCTTTTCTTTCTGTTCAAGGTTGTGGTATAATCAATACATATGAAAGCAGGTGAAGCGATGAGAGATGAATTAGATCGGTTAATTGATGAAGAGCGCTTTGAAGAAGCACTCGAATTAGTGGAACAGATTTTAGCTTCGGGGCAAGATATGGATGATCTTCTTAGCCAAAAAGCCTGGTTATTGAATCGGATGGAACGTCATGCGGAGGCTTTGCCAGTCCTGAATCACGTTTATCAGATGGGCAGACAGGATATCTGGTTCTGGTCTGAGTATGGGTTTACGCTCAGTCGTCTGGATCGACTCGATGAAGCGCTCGATGCATTTTTCAAAGCGATGGATCTTGGGCGAGCAGATGCCTGGGTCTTCTGTGAGACCAGTTCGATCTATCTGAGAATGGAGTACTTTGAGGAAGCGGAGGAATTTCTCAAACAGGCCTTTGATGAAGAACCTGAAGACATGTGGATCAACATCCAGCTTGCCAATGTTTATATCCATTTAGAAAACTATTCTGAGGCGCTCTCTTACTATATGAATGTTTATGAATTAGGCAATCAGGATAGTTGGGTCTTGAGTGAGATTGCCTGGCTGAACAATAAGCTGGGCTATTATAAAAAAGCGCTCGAATGTCTGGAGCAGCTGCAGGAGACCCAATCGATAGATGACTGGATGCGTTTGGAGATGGCAGTTGCACACAATGGGTTAGGTGCATACGATCAGGCATTGGCTCTGATGGAAGAAATCAAAGAAGACAAGCTGACTGGTTTAGGCATCGAAAAAGCTTATGCGTTAAGTCGGCTGGAGCGGTTTGATGAAGCCTTGGAACTGTATCTCAAAGAAAATCAGGATTCAGTTTTTATCAATACAGAAATTGCTTATATCTACTCTCGTCAGGATCGTTATGATCTGGAAGAGCCCTTCATACGTCGGGCTTATGAAGGGGGCAGGCAGGATGCCTGGGTCTTAAGCGAATATGCCAAAGTGATGTCTTATGAGCATCATGATTACGAAAAGGCCATCTCCCTGCTGAAAGAAGCAGCGACGCAGACTAAAAAAGATGCCTGGATCTCGGCAGAAATTGCCTGGAATTATAAGCTTCTGAAAAAATACCCGGAAGCCTTACATTATCTTGATTTGACCGTCAGCTATGGTCGGGATGATGCCTGGGTCAATTTCGAATATGCGGATATTTATGATGAACTAGATGAATTCGAAAAAGCCTATAGTTATTTGCTGAAAGCGGAACAGAAAGGAAGGCATGATCTCAGTCTGTATTCAGAAAAAGCTTTTTTATTAAGGTGTCTGGAGCGTTATGCAGAAGCGCTGGAAGTCTTGAAGCAGGTGGAAAGCATGGGGAGAAATGATCTCTGGTTCTATGTTGAGCGCGGATATGTCTATAGTGCTTTGGAAAATTATGAAAAAGCGCGTGATGATTATTTAAAAGCTTTGGAAATCGAGCCGGATCATCCGCTTGTTCGTTCGCGGCTGGGTTGGGTCTATGCGAATTTGGAACAGTATCCGATGGCGCTGTCTTATTATTTGAGCGTGGTCGATAGCATGGTGGATCAGGCCTGGCTAAATGCCAACATCGGCTGGGCTTATGAACAACTTAATGAGCTTAAGCAGGCAGAAAGCTATTATCTGAGGGCATTGGAAATAGAACCGGAAGATGAATGGACACAGGCACACCTACAACAGATAAGGATGGAGAAAAGTGGTCAGTAGCCACTTTTTTTCGATTTTATTAAAAAAGAAGTGTATTCACTTTGACAAATGAATGTAAGCGCTATATAGTGAAGGTAGGAGGAGAAAAGAAAGAGAGGAGTGAAATGATGAGTAAGGTCTATGTATGCCCAATCTGTGGCTACACCTACGATCCAGACAAAGAGGGGATTCCTTTTGAAGAATTGCCATCGAGTTGGGTTTGCCCATGGTGTAAAGCACCTAAAGCTTTGTTTGAGGAACGCTCTTTGGAGCCTGAACCAGAAGAACAGCACACAGTCCAGCCAGTAAAGGAGGAAATCCGACCACTGAACTATCTGGAGGCAGCTGTTTTATGTTCTAATCTGGCGCGTGGCTGTGAAAAGCAGTATCTGTTTGAAGAAGCAGATCATTTTAACGCTCTGGCAGCCCATTTTGAAAAACTGGAGCCTGTTCCAACAGAGGGCACGGTGACGTTGATGAAAGAGTGTCTGCAGGAGGACCTGACACACTATCAACCTGCGCTCCGACAGGAAGCACAAGCTGCAAAAGATCGCGGTGTGTTAAGGGCACTGACCTGGCAGGAAAAGGTAACCATGCTTTTGGAATCGTTGTTGTTGCGTTATGAAACAGAGGGGGAGACGATGTTAGAGGGCGTCCCTATTTATGTCTGCAGCATCTGTGGATTTATTTATGTGGGTGATGATGTGCCAGAAATCTGCCCGGTGTGTAAGGTTCCGGGTTGGAAGCTGACGAAAATCGAAGGAGCTAACTATATAAAAGTCAAGAGATTTCGATGAAAAAGTATGAAAATGGAAATCAAGCAATAAGTTAGCTAAAAAAGAATCAAGAACATTGACATTGTGAGTATTTGTATAAAATTAAGGTG
>FCNA01000065.1 GCA_900018345.1 Clostridiales bacterium CHKCI006 | reverse complement strand
ATCATGGTGCAGCTGGAAAATGAATATGGCAGCTATGGCATGGATCACACTTATCTGCGGGCCCTTTTGGATATTTATCACCAAGAAGAGGTCAACGCGTTTATCTTTACCAGTGATGGGGATGATATGAGCATGTTGAATGGGGGGACCTTACCGGATGTCTTTAAGGTCGTTAACTTCGGTAGTCAGGCCACTCGTAATTTTCAGCATTTAAGAGAAGTTCAGCCTGAAGGGCCGCTGATGTGCGGGGAGTTCTGGAATGGCTGGTTTGATCATTGGGGCGAGGCACACCATGTACGCACGGCTGATGACACGGCCCAGGCTTTAGAGGAGATCCTGGCTCAAGGCGGCAGTGTCAATTTCTATATGTTTCATGGGGGAACCAATTTTAATTTTTATAATGGAGCCAACCACGATAAGGTCTATCAGCCAACCGTCACAAGCTATGATTATCATTGCCTGTTGAGTGAGAACGGGGACATGACCCCTAAATATGAGGCATGCAAGGCTGTGCTGAAGGCCCATGGCTTTCCGACCGATATGCTGGAAGTCCATAACCAGCCTACCTGTGCTTATGGTAAGCTCCGTCTGAGTCAGTCGGCACCATTATTCAGTCATCTCGATGAGATCGTGACCAAACGTCTGTCTTGTCCGCGGGTATTGCCAATGGAAAAGGTCGGTCAGAATTTCGGCTTTATTCTCTATCGCACGACCCTCAAAGGACCGTTTCAGTCTCGTCCGCTCAAATTAAGAGAGGTCCATGACCGGGCGCTGGTTTTCTTTGATGGTCAGTACCAAGGTGTGATTGAACGCGATCAGCCGTCTGATACGATCCAGGTGGCAGTCGAAAGGGGCCAGACGCTGACTTTGGATATTCTGGTGGAAAACATGGGAAGGGTCAACTATGGTCCGGAACTCTATGATTACAAGGGAATCACCGAAGCTGTCCTCTTAGGCATACAGGAGGTGCACGACTGGCAGATCATGTGTTTGCCATTAGATGATCTAAGTCGACTTCAATATGAGGATCGTCTTTACCTCGAAGGACCATGTTTCTATAAAGGAGAATTGGAGGTGGAAAAGGCACAGGATACGTTTGTTTACCTGGATCATTTCCATAAGGGCAATGTCTTTATCAATGGGTTCAATCTGGGACGTTATTTTGAAAGAGGACCACAGCGCTCTCTCTATTTGCCAGGACCTTTACTGAAACCTGGAAAAAACACGATCGAGATCTTTGAATTGCATGGAACGGATCTGGCTGAGATCGAATGTCGCGATGTCGCAGATCTGGGCTAGTTTGAACAGACCGAACGTTTTGCAGTCTTTTCTGCAAAACGTTTTTGCGTCTAAAAAATAAAAAAATCCTGTCACCTTTGATTGGGCTGCTTCATCTTTATATATGTATGAGGAGGAGAATTCACCATGGTCTTCAGCAGTCTGCCGTTTATTTTTGTTTTTATGCCTATCTTTTTTGGATGCTATTATCTTGTGCCGGATCGTTTTAAAAATGCGGTGCTGCTCATTGGAAGCTTGAGCTTTTATCTTGTGGGAACACTGGATCATCCGGAATATCTGACGCTTTTTCTGCTTAGCATCCTGGTTGATTTTATGATGGGAATCTGGATGGAAGACTACCCGCGTTACAGACGTGTTTTTCTTGTGTTTGGGATCGTGGTTCATCTAACGAGCCTGGTGATCTTTAAATACCTCGGATTTATTTTAAGTGAGTTTGAAAAAGTCATTCCTGGCTATCATTTCAATGAGGAAATCGTTTTACCGATCGGTATTTCCTTCTATTCTTTTCAAGGTATTTCTTATCTTGTCGATGTGTACACTCAAAAAATCAGACCAGCGAAGAGCCTGTTGTGCTATGCAGTCTATCTTTCTATGTTTGCGCAGCTGATTGCCGGGCCGATCGTGACCTATCATGAGGTGCAAAATGAACTCACGGCAAGAAAGATGCGCTGGAGTACTGTTCGCCAGGGCCTCGCAACATTTATCTTAGGACTGGGGTTAAAGGTTCTGCTGGCCAATCCGGTCGGAAAATTATGGACACAGATTGGCACGATCGGTTTCGAAAGTGTCTCGACGCCATTAGCCTGGATGGGGATTTTGGCATATACATTCCAGATCTATTTTGATTTCTGGGGCTATTCGCTGATGGCGGTGGGGCTTGGCAAGATGCTTGGTTTTCATCTGCCTAAAAACTTTGATCATCCCTATCTCAGTGTGACCATGACAGAGTTCTGGCGCCGATGGCATATCACGCTGGGCGCCTGGTTTAGAGAGTATGTCTATATTCCCCTTGGCGGCAATCGTCATGGGAAGCGTCAAACCATTCGCAACTTAGGCATAGTCTGGCTGCTGACGGGGATCTGGCACGGTGCGGGCTATCATTTTATGTTGTGGGGCCTGGTATTGTGGGTGATCCTAGTACTGGAAAGGTTCTGGATCGGTTCGTTCTTCACGAAACATCGCCTGGCCGGACATCTTTATATGATGCTGATCATCCCTTTGACCTGGGCTATTTTCGCTATTGACGATATTTCACAGCTGGGCGTTTTCTTCACGCGGCTCTTTCCTTTCTTTAATGGTGGGATGTGGTCAAGCTTTCGCTATGATTATGTGAAGTATTTTTCTCTTTATTATCCGTTCTTGCTGGCTGGTCTACTGTTTTCAACACGCTTACCGGTGCGTCTGATGAACAAACTGCGGCGTAAAAGAATCTTTTGGATCGGGCTGCTGGTGATCTTTGGAGCCAGTGTTTATTGTCTGCAACAAGGGTTGAATGATCCATTTTTATATTTTCAATTTTGATAAGAGGGATATTTATGTATAAATCGAATCTGATCACTTTGCTTTCTTTTTTTCTGATAGCTGTGCTGGTACTATGTTCGCTCCCGTTCGAACAACCCAGTGGTAAAGACGATGTGATAGACATCGGTACGCCGTTGACCCAGACGGTCACCAGACTGAGTGAATCAAGCCGCAGATCACCCCATACAGCGGATGTTTCATTTGCACACACGCTTTTCATTGGCGATTCCAGGACCGTGGGACTGATGGAATATGCCGGGTTAGAAGAAGCGGACTTCTTTTGTACGGTGGGGATGAGCCTGTTTAGCGTTGAAGAGGTCTCCGTTGAAGTTGGCGGTGTGGGTGCGGTAACGCTGGAGACTCTTTTAGCCGGGCGGGCATACGACCGTATCTATATCATGCTTGGAATCAATGATCTGGGTTATGATGAACAGTCCATCATTGATCAATACAGACATCTGGTCCAAACCATTCGAAGGCAGGCGCCGGATGCCCAACTTTACCTGCAGGCCAATCTGCATGTGACGCGTGAGCGTTCACAACAGGATGCCACTTTTAATAATGCGGCGATCGATCGTTTGAATGCTAGTCTGGAAGAGATGGCGAATACCCAAAATTTAATTTATTTAGATGCCAATGTGCTGTTCGATGATGGCGGCGGGAATTTGTCTGAAGAGAAATCCGCCGATCAGACCCACCTATATGCGAAATACTATGCGCAGTGGGGAACATGGATCATGGAACAGACAGCGCTAAGGAACGGAGAGGAATCTGCTTGAGTGAGAAAGAAGAATTCTGCGATCAGATCCGTCAAAATGCCGGGGCCATGTATCGGCTGGCGTATGCACTGATGCATAATGATGAAGATGCTTCAGAAGTGCTCAGTGAGGCCATTTATCGCGCTTATAAAAACTACACGAAATTAAGAAACCCACAAGCCTTTAAGACCTGGATATTGAAGATCGTTCACAATACGGCAGTGGAGATGATCCGCAAGAATGCCAGGCTGGTACCGCTGGAGCAGACTGAACAGCTGCCGACAACCGCGTTTAAAGAGGATCTGACAACCCGTATCTTGCTTCGCGAAGCGGTCGAAAGTCTCAAACAGCCTTATCGAACGGTAACGGTCCTGTATTATTATGAGAATCTCTCAGTCAATGAGATTGCCAAAATTACGAAAACCCATCGGGTGACGGTCAGACAGCAGCTCACGCGATCCCGTAAGATGCTTTTTGAGAAACTAAAGGAGGATTTCAAAAAATGAAGGGTTTTGACGAGTATCTAAAAAAGAATGCTGTGATCGCACGGTCTGAATTGCCTGATAGCGTCCAAAAAAGATTGAATGCGACATTGGAAAGTTTACCGGAGCCGCAACACCGGTGTTTACGGTTTGTTTCCTTGAAAATGCTGCTTGCCTGCACGCTGATAGTGGCCCTGGTCATACTGCCCAATATCAGCGTGGCCTATGCTCGGGTACTGGAATCGATACCTGTTCTAGGTGAACTGATCCGTGTCGTCACCATTCGTAATGATGTTTATTCGGATGCTATGCACGACATGGCCATCCGTGTTCCGCAAATCGTGGAGATGAATAATGAAGCCATTGCCTCTATTAACCAGGAGATCCAGACACTGACCGATCAGCTGCTGCAGCGATTCTACCAGGACCTCGAACTGATTGGAGATCAGGGACATACGGCCCTCTATGCAGATTATGAGGTGCAGATGAACCAGCCTAATTGGTTTACGATCAAGATTCAGGTCAATGAGGCCAGCGGGAGCGGGAACGTATATTATCGATATTATCATTTAGATAAGCGCACCGGCAAAGAAATCACTCTGGCAGACCTTTCAGATGATGCGCGTTTCTTTCAGGTCATTGAAGAGGATATTAAAGAACAGATGCAAACGGCGATGAAGCAGGACCCTCAGCTGGTTTACTGGGTGGATGATCCGACTTTTGGGGATGCTGTATCGATCGACGGG
Source organism: Clostridiales bacterium CHKCI006 (assembly GCA_900018345.1). GTDB lineage: Bacteria > Bacillota_I > Bacilli_A > Erysipelotrichales > Coprobacillaceae > Fimiplasma > Fimiplasma intestinipullorum. Next base: position 40,102 of record FCNA01000065.1, on the reverse strand, counting down.
ACCCATGCCTTCTATTGGACAGAAGAGGGTGATCTGGCGATTCCGTTTAATAAGTATGAAGTTGGCCCCGGGTATATGGGGACACCTACATTTATTGTAAGCAAAGAAAAAATCGCACCCTATCTGAAGGAAGCGTATCAGCAGCTGTTTTAGTTAGAAAATAAAGCCTAAATGGACGATTCATCCCTTATTCGCCTTCCAGGGGGTGTCCAATTCGGAAAGATTTTGATACACTAAGGGTGGAAGGTGATCATATGAACGCAAAAAAGACAGGTGTTTATCTTGCAACCAAGCGCAGAAAGAAAAACTGGACCCAGCAGCAGTTAGCGGAAAAGTTGGGGGTCTCCAGCAAGACCATCTCGAAATGGGAACGCGGTCTCTGCCTGCCTGATTACAGTATGATTGAAGCGCTTTGCCAGCAACTATCTATTACGGTTTCAGAATTGCTGGCGGGACAGGATGAAAAAGAAGCGCGGCATGTCGAATTGGAAAATCTGCTGGAACGCGTGAGCCAGCTCGAAAAGCAGCGCAGCCTACTGTCATTGGTGGTGATGGTTCTTATGGGGATGATCATGATGCAGCTGTCACATGGCATCGGCGGCAGTGTGGTTCAGGATTTTATGAGCGGCGCATTGCTGGGCATGGGAGCAGGCATTTGTGTCGTAGGGATCTTTCTGGTTGTTTATCAGATCGTCAGTAACTAAGGGGACCATGAGGTCCCCTTTAGTGTGCAAAAAAAGATGATGTTTGGGTGTCTTCAACTTGGTACCAGCCCGTCCTGACCAGCCAGTCCAACATCTGTTTTTGATGCGCGCTGGCAGCTTCTTTAGAGATGGGAACATAGGTTTTCAGCCGCTCATAGACATCAGAAAGCGGGGGAAGTCCGACACTCTGACGCCATGCGTCCACCTGAAGCGGATCCTCCAATTGCCAGATGGCCATATGACCATTGTCATCATAGTCAAATTGCGTCCCGTAGCGCTGCGGGCGTCTCTGGTAAAAGGCAATGCGGTCACTCAAATAAGCCTGGTATTTCCTGGGAAATATAGTGTCTGGCAGCTGCTGCATCTGGCTCAGACAGGCTTTCATGAAAGCAGGTTGGCTGATGGCGTGCTGGATGACAAGCCAGCATGCTTCAACGACCTGGGGATTACTGTTTTGCAGGGTGGGAAAGCCGTGGACATTGAGAATGTGCTGGAGCTTTTGAGCGTTTTCCAAGTGACATTTTTCAAGCAGTGGATGATAATCATAGCGTGCCAGTTCGCCTGATTGAGCAAGCTGTTCACGAAGTGCTTCATCTTTTTGAGCCATTTCCAAAATATCGGATGCCTTTGCAAACATTGTGCCTCACTCCTTTTTTTTAGTGTACCATACTTTATTGGCATGCGCGTCTTTTTTAAATATATGTCAAATTTTGTTTAAATTTCCATGTTCTTTTTCTTTGAAAGCGGTTAGCGTTATGCTAGAATAAAGGTAGCTGAAGGAGAAATGCATATGCGAAAAATTTATGTTGCGAGTTTTGGTCCACCTGAGTCAAGGGGACTTTATGTCCTCGATTTTGATGCGCCTGAATTTCATCTTGACCAGTATCTGCCCACGCAGGATAATCCTCATTATATTCTCCGTAGTGATACATGCATTTACACGGCGATGAAGAATATGAGTCCCAAGAATAACCGGGGCGGGGTAGCCAGCTACCGCATGGATGAGGAGGGCCATTTACTTTATAATGATAATTATACTTCCAGTGGACGCAGCTACGTTTATCTGTGTCTGAATGCGGATCATCATTTTTTGTTTGCGGCCAATTACCAGGTAGGAACGACGGCTTCTTATCTTCTTGATCATGGGAAAGTGATCAAAAAAATCTCGGTTGCTTATCGTGAACATGACAAAATCCATCATTCACCACATGTTTGCCATGTGGGTTTGACCCCAAAAGAGGAATTTATTTACAGTATAGATATTGACGGGGATAACATTGTTCTATATGATTATAGGGATGGTTTTTTAGAAGAGGTCCGTCGCCAGAAAATCTTGGGCGGGTCAGGACCAAGCCATATGTTGTTTAGTCCGGATGGCCGTTTTGCTTATTTAGTGAATCAATATACCAGTACGATCATGGTCTTTCATTACAGTCCTGGAGGTCATTTTTCTATGATTCAGATGATATCCACACTGCCCAGGCATTTTCGTGGCCAGAGTCAGGCAGGGACTTTGCATCTAAGCCGTTCGGGTCGACATTTATTTGTATCCAACTGCGGGCATGACAGCATTGCGATGTATGCCAGAAATCCTGAGAGCGGAAAACTGTATTTGTTGTATATGGTACATACGCACCATGATCCTTGTGATTTTGTGATTGATGATGATCGTTATATGTATGTCATCTGTCGCCAGGAGGGGCTTTTAGAGGTCCTGGAAATGGATCTGGGTCGGGATTATTTAGGTAAGACCGATTGGGTCTATGCTTTGCCGGAGCCTGTCAGTGTGACGATTTAAAGGAGAGAATATTTCATGCGTTTGGAAATACGACAGATGGTACGTGGAGACGTCCCTGAACTCAAAACCTTGCTCGGCCTTGAGGATCAGTTGACGGGGGTACCGGAATTAGCTTATGTAGCCTGTCAGGATCAGCAGATTGTTGGGGTGATCGGCTATCATGAGACAAAGATCGATTTAGTGAATAAAGGTCTGGAGCTAACGCGCCTTTTTGTCGCACCGGCTTATCGTCATCGGGGCATCGCCGGTAAGATGCTGGTGCATACATTGGCCTTGGCCAAACACCATGGTTATATAGAAGTCAATCTGCACGATGCCTGTCATTATCTGGAACGATTGTGTCCGGTGGCTGAAAAGAATGGAAAGTTGCAATTGAATGAAAAGGTCGAATATGACTATGCCTGCTATGCTGCGTCAGCTGATCTCAAGCAGGAAAGGAGGGAACAACAATGAAAATCTTAAACTTTGGATCTTTAAATTTGGATCATATCTATCATGTACCACATTTAGTCAGACCGCAGGAAACGGTTCTGGGAGATGATCTTGAGCTAGTCAGTGGCGGCAAGGGTCTGAATCAGTCGGTTGCCTTAGCGCTGGCAGGACTGAATGTCTATCATGCCGGCGCCATCGGCAAGGACGGCAAGAGTCTATTAGAGGTATGCCGCAATTACGGCATTGATACGCAGTTTGTCAAATGCGGGCAGACCAAGACGGGTCATGCTATCGTGCAGGTCGACAGTCAAGGTCAAAACTGCATCCTGCTTTATGGCGGTGCCAACTTCAGCATTACGCTTGATCATATCGAAGAGGCGCTGGAACCTTTCGAAGCCGGCGATTATCTTATCGTTCAAAATGAAATCAATGATGTGGATGTGATCATCGAAAAAGCCGCTGAAAAAGGCATGATCATTGTTTTGAATCCTTCCCCTTATCGCGAGAATATTACGCATTGTCATTTAGATCGGATCCATTACCTGATCCTTAATGAGATCGAGGGTGCCCAGATGACCGGTCTGGAGGATCCGCGTGCCATCCTGAAGGCCATTGTGCATGCTTATCCTAATTTAAAGGTGGTGCTGACCCTGGGTGATCAGGGAGCGCTCTATCTTGATGAAGCCCATTTCTATGAGCAGCCGATCTATCCGGTCGACGTCGTGGATACAACGGCCGCCGGCGACACGTTTACCGGATACTTCATTGCCGGTATGTTACGTTATCAGGATGTGCAGGAGGCACTCAAACTGGCTTCCAGGGCTGCCAGCTATGCCGTGGGTCATAAAGGCGCCAGCAGCTCGATCCCAAGCATTAATAATATAACGGATTAAATGTCATGGCATATTGATACATCCCGCCGATCAGGCTAAAGGCCTGATAACCTTGTTCTCTTAACTTGAGTGCAACCGCTTTGGCCCTGTCGCCATGTTCACAGACCAGATAGATGGGTCGGCTACGATCAAGCTGTTTTGACCATAGACCGATCTGGTCCAGTGGGGCATGCATAAACCGGGGGTGATGGCCAGCCAGATAGCTGGCCTTATCGCGGATGTCTAAATAGAGACCGGGAGGCATCTGATCCAGATTTTCAAAGGTAATTTCCAGAGGCCAATTTCCGTTCATGTCACTCACCTCAATGCTATGATATGTGAGCCTTGCCGGGACGTGAAGGAAGCGTCTCTTTTTTTTGTGAATATTTCAACAAAATTTAAATTAACCCAAATTTGACGGAAAGAAAAATGCAAAAATGATTGAATTTCCCGTCATTTATGCTACAATTTTTTCATGGAGGTAATGAATCATGAACAAAAAAACAATCAGAGATATTGATGTCAAAGGAAAAACAGTCTTAGTTCGTGTGGATTTCAACGTGCCAAGAGATAAAGCAACAGGCGAAATCACTAACGACAACCGTATTGTCCAGGCTTTACCAACGATCAAGTATTTAATTGAACATGAACCAAAAGCCATCGTTCTGTTCTCTCACTTAGGTAAAGTAAAAACTGAAGAAGACAAAGCCAAGAACGATCTTTCTTGCGTTGCCGTCCGTTTACAGGAATTATTAGGCAAACCTGTTCAGTTCGTTAACTGCACACGTGGACCTGAACTTGAAAACGCCGTGAAAGAAGCGAATGATGCTGCGGTTATCTTAGTTCAGAACACGCGTTACGAAAAAGGTGAAAGCAAAAACGATCCTGAATTAGGTGCTTACTGGGCATCTTTAGGTGATGTTTTCGTAGAAGATGCTTTCGGTTCAGTACATAGAGCACATGCATCTACTGCAGGTATCCCTGCTCACTTACCATCTGCAGCCGGTTTCTTAGTTGAAAAAGAAATTAACTACATCGGAAAAGCAGTCAGTGATCCTGAAAGACCGATGGTGGCAATCTTAGGTGGTGCCAAAGTTTCAGATAAGATCTTAGTTATCGAAAACTTATTAAAGATCGCTGATAAAGTCATCGTTGGTGGCGGTATGTACTACACTTTCGCTAAAGCTTTAGGTTACTCTATCGGTAACTCTTTAGTTGAAGAGGATCGTGTTGAAGTCGCTAAAGAACTGATCGAAAAAGGCGGCGACAAACTGATCTTACCAGTTGACTCTGTGATTAATAACGCTTTTGCTCCTGAAGGAGATATCAAAGTCTGTGAAGGCGATATCCCTGATGGATACATGGGCTTAGACATTGGTCCTAAATCTGTTGAAAACATCAAGAAGGCTCTGGAAGGTGCAAAAACGGTCATCTGGAACGGCCCTATGGGTGTATTTGAAATGGAACCATTCGCTAAAGGAACCATCTCTGTATGCGAAGCTTTAGCGAATTTACCTGATGCCAATACGATCATCGGCGGCGGTGACTCAGCAGCAGCTGTTATGCAGTTAGGTTATGCAGACAAAGTATCTCATATCTCAACTGGCGGCGGCGCATCATTAGAGTACATGGAAGGTAAAGTACTTCCTGGTATCGCTGCAATCGATGACAAATAGGAGGCAAGGACAATGAGAAAACCAATTATTGTTGGTAACTGGAAAATGAATAAGACCATCAAGGAAACCGTTGATTTTATCAATGCGGTCGATCCTGAGGTCAAAGATAATGCAACATGGGGAATCGCAACGCCTTTTCTAGCTTTACAGGAAGCAAAAAAGACAGCAAAGAACCTGATCGTTGCAGCTGAAAATATGCACTTCAAAGACAGTGGTGCCTATACTGGTGAAGTGAGCGCAGAAATGCTCAAAGAAATCGGTGTGGAATGGGTCATCATCGGTCACTCTGAAAGAAGACAATATTTTGGCGAAACGGATGAAACGGTTAATGCAAAAGTATTGCAGGCTTTAAAGAATGACATCACCCCAATTGTTTGTGTTGGTGAAACATTAGAACAGTTCGAAGCTGGTGTGACGGAGACCGTTGTCAGAGAACAGACACAAAAAGCATTCAAAGATTGCTGCCCTAAATGCATGGCCAAAGTCGTGATTGCTTATGAACCTGTTTGGGCGATCGGTACGGGTAAAACGGCAACGAATGAAATTGCTCAAAATGTATGTGCTATCATCCGCGATGAAGTGAAGAAAATGTTTGGAGAAGAAACAAGTGAAGCTGTACGTATTCAGTACGGTGGATCCGTTAAACCTGAAGGCATCAAGACATTACTGGAACAGCCAGATATCGATGGTGCTTTAGTCGGTGGTGCTTCTCTTGTGCCTGAGTCATACATTGCCATGATCAATAATTTAGGTTAATAACCTGGCGGGTGGGATCCACCCGCTTTTTTCATGAGCCAGCGCGCCAAACGTAAAAATCGCTTTGCCGATAATCTGGATAATACTCTGGACAATGTAGAAATGATTTTGACCCATATCAACAATATGGAGTCAAAACGCGGGACCATTGAAGATCGCTACATTAACGCGGAACTGAAAAATTCCTATATCGACCTGGAGATCGCCATGGCACTCTCTGCGGTGATCTTGCGCAAGTTATCCGAGAGCCAGTTTATTGAACTGAAGGGCAATATGCGCAATGATATCAATACGCTGATTCATTCCAATCGTTTTGAATATAATAAGCGGTCAGGAAAGATCTTTGTTTACAGCAAAAAGAGCACGGAAGTCGTCGATGTCGAGGCCTTTATTGCTTATGGAAGAAAAATAATTGACGAGCTAGAGGCAAACTGACAAAACCCGCTTTTGTTTTCCGGTAAGATAAAAGTGGGTGATTAGGATGGAATGGAAGAAAAATTTAGGCATCATCCTGCTGATGTTAGGGGTGCTGCTGACCTTAGATAGCACAAGTGAGTTTCAGGGAATCATTGCAACCTTGCTTACCAATATACAAAATTATTGGCCGATCATACTCTGCCTGGGCGGGCTTTATCTGATCTGCAGCCCTTCAGGTAAGAAATAATTCAATTCGTTGTCAAAATGAGAAAAAGGCGCTATAATATTAGCGAAAAAGGGAAGGAGATTTATAAGATGAAAAAAAGACCCGTTGTTTTATGTATCCTAGATGGATATGGTTTAAGAGATGAACTGAGAGGAAATGCAGTTCGCTTAGCGAATACACCGAATTTAGATGATTTAATGGCCACTTATCCTACGACGACCATCGATGCCAGCGGTATGGCAGTTGGTCTGCCAAACGGTCAGATGGGAAACAGTGAAGTGGGCCATATGAACATCGGTGCTGGTCGTATCGTTTACCAGTCTCTGACACTGATCAACAAAGCGGTTGAAGATGGTACTTTCTTCACCAATGAAAAGCTTTTAGGTGCGATGGAACATGCCAAAAAACATGATTCTAAATTACATATCTGGGGCCTGCTTTCCAATGGTGGTGTCCACTCTTCAATTGAACATATCTTTGCCTTATTACAGATGGCCAAAAAAGAAGGCTTAAGCAAAGTTTATGTCCATGCGTTTTTGGACGGCCGTGACGTAGCTCCTGACAGCGGTGCTGGTTTTGTCAAGGAAATCGTTGATTACATGAATGAACTGGGTGTAGGTGAACTGTATTCTATTTCCGGTCGTTACTATGCGATGGACCGTGATAAGAGATGGGATCGTATCGAACTTGCCTACAACAATATGGTAAAGGGTGAAGGTAAAGAATTCAGTGATCCTGTTGCCTATGTTGAAGCGTCTTATAAAGAAGAAGTTTTCGATGAATTCGTGATTCCTGGTCACAGCACGACGGTACCTGGTACGATCGAAGATAATGATGCAATCATCTTCGCTAACTTCCGTCCAGACCGTGCGATCCAGATGTCCAGTGTCATTACTAATGACGAGTATCTCTGGCAGCCATCTACCAAACCAAAGAATATCGCTTTTGTCTGCATGATGAAATATGCGGATACGGTGAATGGCGAGATTGCCTTTGCTTTACCAAAATTAACGAATACTTTAGGGGATTACTTATCCAGTCAGGGCCTCAAACAGCTGCGTATCGCGGAAACTGAGAAATATGCCCATGTCACTTTCTTCCTTGATGGCGGTGTGGATAAAGAAATCGAAGGGGCAACCCGTGTGCTGGTGAATTCACCAAAGGTAGCCACTTACGATCTGCAGCCAGAAATGTCAGCTTATGAAGTTAAAGATAAACTGCTGGAAGAATTAGATAAAGATGTTCATGATGTGATCATCGTCAACTTCGCTAACTGCGACATGGTGGGACATACCGGTGTGATTCCGGCTGCCATCAAAGCGGTCAGTGTTGTCGATGAATGTGTCGGTGAGATCTATGATAAAGTCTTTGCTTTAGGCGGAACAATGCTGATTACAGCTGACCATGGCAACAGTGAGATGCTGTTAGATGAGGACGGCAATCCATTTACAGCCCATACGACAAACAAGGTGCCTTTAATTGTAACGAATACGCATCTTGAATTAGTAGAAGGCGGTAAATTAGGAGACTTGGCACCAACGATCCTGACGCTTTTAGGTCTGCCTATTCCTGAAGAAATGACTGGCAACGTTTTGGTTAAGTAAGCGGGTGAGCGCATGCCAATTCGGGTAAAATTAGATGATACCGACTCTAAAGAAGAGGATGAGCTGGCTTATAGTATCTTAGCCGGTTATCGTGAAGGTATCGAAAAACAAAAAAAGGAAGAAGAAAAGCAAGAAAATAACAAGGACCTGGACAAGTAGCCAGGTTCTTTTCGAAAGGAGCATGTATCATGTATTTAGAAGCGGCAAAAGAATTACTGGCCTGGATCGATCGCAGTCCAACGAGCTTTCACGCGGTGGCCGTGATGAAAGAAGAACTGGAAAAAGCCGGTGCGATCGGCTTGTCAGAAGCCCAAAGATGGCATTTGGAGCCAGGCAAACGTTATTATGTGACACGCAATGATTCAAGCATCATCGCTTTTCGGGTTGGACGTGAACTGGAAAACTACAGCTTCAATATTGTGGCCAGTCACAGCGATTCACCAACCTTTAAATTAAAAGAAAATGCTGAGCTGGAAATTCGCGGACATTATACGACACTGGACACGGAAGGCTATGGCGGCATGCTTTGTTCGACCTGGTTTGACCGTCCGCTTTCCTTAGCAGGACGTGCCATTGTGAAATCAGGGGATACTTATGAAACAAAACTGGTCAATATTGATCGGGATCTTTTGATCATTCCCAATGTAGCGATCCATATGAATCGTGAGGCCAACAACGGGTTTAAATATAATCTACAGACTGACTTACTGCCTTTGCTTGAAGCAGGGACACCTACTAAAGATGCCATCTGTCAGCTTGTCAGTGAGACATTAGGGGTTGCCAAAGAAGACATCTACGGCTTGGATCTATTCCTTTACAATCGTATGAAGCCAACCATTTTAGGGTTGAACAATGAACTGATCGCTTCAGGGCGCCTGGATGATCTGCAGTGTGGCTTTACTTCGATGAAAGCCTTTATCGAAGGAGAAAATGAAAAGTCCATCAATGTGTTTGCTTGCTTTGATAATGAGGAAGTTGGTTCCGGAACCAAACAGGGTGCCGCTTCAACTTTCCTGAAAGACACTCTGACTCGTATCAATAGGGTTTTAGGCAAGAGTGAAGAAGATTATCACTGTGCCCTGGCTTCCAGCTTTATGATCTCGGCAGATAATGCCCATGCGGTTCATCCAAATCATCCGGAAAAGACCGATGCGCTCAACTGTGTCTATATGAACGAGGGCATCGTGGTCAAGGCCTGCGCAAGCCAAAGTTATACGACCGATGCGATGAGTGCGGCGGTTTTCAAAGGCATTTGCGAAAAGGCAGGGGTACCGGTTCAGTTCTTTGCGAATCGTTCGGATGCAAGAGGCGGCGGAACACTCGGAAATATCCAGTCACGGACGGTCAGCATCAATTCCGTTGATATTGGTCTGGCGCAGTTGGCGATGCATTCGGCTTATGAGATGGCGGGCGTAAAGGATACATATTATATGGAAGAAGCGCTCCGTACCTTCTATTCATCCCATCTGGAAAGTACTGAAAAAGGATTGCAAGTGACACAATAAAACCTGGCACAAGTCAGGTTTTTTTTAAGTTCAGGATATGTTATAATGAGAGGGAGAGGAGGCCTTGCCCATGTGGAAAAAAGGATTATGCATTGTCTTATGCTTAGGGCTTTTTGCCTGCGGGACAACACAACCGGAGGAGGTCTACGAACCTTTTCCAACAACCGAAGAGGTCAGCTCAAGTTATTTAGTGGAACTGGATTACGAGACGCTGATGCAGATGATGAATGACAATCAGGATTTTATTTTATATATCGGCAGACCGGACTGTGGGGATTGCCGTGAATTTAACCCCCTTTTGGCCAATTATCTCAATGAAAAAGGTCAATTCCAGGTCTATTATTTAAATGTCAAGCAGTTTCGGGATGCTGCCAATCAGGAGGGGGCTTCTGCGGAACAAATCGATTTTTACAACAATATGCGTGAGGATCTGGAATTTACCTGGACACCGACCCTTCAGCATCGGCAGGGGTGGACCGTGCTCAGTCAGTATACTTATTTGAGCGAAGCATATTATGCACTTAGTGATGACCAGGAAAAAGAAGAAGCCAAAAATCAGGCCGTCACTGATTTTGAAAACTGGATGGAAGAGGAGGGATTGCATGCGGACCTGTGATATTTGCCATACAAAGCTAGCGCCTGGAGTGGATGTTTGTCCCAATTGCGGCTATCGCATGCCTAAGGAAAGAGTGATGACGCGCGCTGAACATCCGCAGCCCTCATCCAGGTTAGAAGGGCCGACACTGCAGCAGCACTTTGAACAGGCGCTGCGCTATGCCAGGCCGAAACCCAAGGCCAAACCGCAGCTGTTCAAACTGATCATCGGCATCTTCGTGGCTGCGCTTGTTATTTTAGGTATTGCGGTGCCTTTGATCGTCGGCTTGACGACTGAAAAGACCACCACCGCGGATACGTCATTGGAAATCTACGAAACAGCTGAAAGTCTGTTGGAAAGCTATCCGGAGATGCAAGATCAGATTACCTCTATCCAACAGCGAGCGCAGAGAATTGGACAGGATCTAAATCTGACGGTCGTTCATTTTGAGGAATATGAGGTTGAAGAGGATCAGCTGTCTGATTTTTTCATCAGTTTAGGTACAGCATACGAATTGACACCGGTTGTCCATGTGACCATGAGCCAGTATGCATTTGGTCAGCCTAATTATACGGTCATGATGCTGTTTGATGGCCCAATCACGGATTATGAAGCCATCGATTATACGCCTTTCCTTTACTTCGTAGACGAGAGCGACATGCCTTTTGCTATGCTCTTTAGTGAAATGGAAGCGGAACTGGCTACGGATCATTTGAGCTATCTTGATCGAACGTATCACGATGTCGATCTGACGATAATGCGTGATAATAATGGCATAACGAGCCTGCATATATCAGTCGATACGTCCGAAGATTATTTGTCATTATAAAAAAGCGGAGCACATGGCTTCGCTTTGATCATTCAAGGATGATCTCCATTCCGATCTTTTGTGGATGAAGTCCTAATTTTTCATAGAATCCAAGGGCTTTTTGATTATCTGCCCAGACATTCAGGGTCACATGATAGTAGCCTTTCTGTTTTGCGTAGTCGATGACGAAGGCATAAAGTTGACTGCCGATGTGCTGGCCACGTGCCTGCTTGTCGACACAGAGGTCGTCAATATAAAGTGTTTTGACAGCGTGAAGGATATGACTTTCCTGTTGTTCGAGGGATTCCAGAAAGACATAGCCTTGGATCTGATCATTGGTAACGGCGACAAAAATCGGACGTTGCGGATCACTTAGCAACTGCTCTAATTCTTCATCGGTATATTTTTTGGCGCCGGCTTTAAAAAGGTCCGGGCGTGCTTCATGATGGACCTGTTGCACCTGGTATAATAAACGGTTGAGATCCGGGATATCTTGATGGGTTGCCTGACGAATCGTGAGTTCAGACATATGCATCCTTCCTTTCTTTAATCAAAGTAAAATGTCTTAAGGCCTTTGCGATGCCATCCTGACCGATCGGCGCTGTGATGTAGTCCGCATGCTGCTTGAGTGTCTTATCCCCATTCCCCATAGCGACACCGATAGCTGCCGCTTTAAGCATATCCAGATCATTGGCACCATCGCCAAAGGCGATGACTTCCTGCATGGAAAGCTGGTGATCGGCTAAGAGCTGGCGAATACCGGCTGTCTTGTTGCCGTTGGCAGGTATCAGATCGACGGCGCCATCATGCCAATGGGTCACCCGTAAGCCTTCAATGCTTTGAAACAGAGCCAGTTTGTCTTCCGGACCAAAGGCAGATATCTGATAAATGGTCGGATAAGGGAGTTGATAGTTTGCCTGAGGTGGGATAGAAGTGTGGACTGCCGCCTGCGCCGCTTCCAACCAGCGATTGTAACCGACAGATGCCATTCGATCTTCCTCAACCATGATCAGTGCAATCTGTTCCTCTTTGGCTATTGTCAGGATCGTTGGGATGATCTCAGGAGCAATCGGCAGCGCATGGACCAGATGATCCTGGTCATAGCATAACTGACCGTTCAAGGTCACCTGCCAGTCAAAATGAAGATCCTCAAGCAGGTTGCCTTCCTGAATTTCCAACAGGTGTCTGCCCGTAGCGATCCCGCAGAAGATCCCGTTTTCTTCAAGTTGGCTAATCGCTTTTTTTGTGCTGTCCGGAATGCTTTGGGTCGCATGGTCATAAAGGGTCCCATCGATATCAAAAAAACAAGCTTTAATCATTCATTATTCCTCGCTTTCAGCTTTATTATATAGAAAATCCTGACACTTCGCAATGCAATTTTGGAGATGTTGTGGTATGATTAAATAGTGGATCAACGATAGTTTTGATGAAGGCTGTCGTCTTGAAGGAGGTAAGATCATGACGAAAATTTGGGCTCATCGCGGAGCGAGCCAGGATGCTCCCGAAAACACGATGGAGGCTTTTGCTTTGGCGGTAGAACAGCAGGCTGATGGGATCGAAACCGACGTGCATATGACCCGTGACGGGGTCGTGGTCATCATGCATGATGAGACCCTCGATCGTACGACGGACAAGCAAGGAAATCTGAAGGATTGGGATTATGCCGATCTGCTTTCTGTGAATGCGAATAATCATCGCAAAGATTATCCGTTCTGTCACATTCCGCGCCTGGAAGAACTCTTAGCACTGGTAAAAGAGAATCATCTCGAATTAAATATTGAATTAAAGACCGATGTCTACGCGTATAAGGGGATCGAAGCCAAGGTGGTTTCTTTAGTCAAAGCATATGGTCTGGAAGATCAGGTCATCTATTCGTCTTTTAATCATTATTCTTTGATGTGTCTGCGGCAGATCGAGCCCACCAGCAAGATCGGCCTGCTTTATATGGAAGGTCTCTATGAACCATGGAAATATGCGACAGCGCTCAAAGCAGACGCTTTGCATCCCTATTATCCCTGCCTGAATATTCCTTCCTATGTAAAGAAATGTCATCATTTGGGGATTGCCGTTCATCCGTGGACAATCAACGATGAACGCACGGCTAAAAAGCTCATGAACATGGGTGTCGATGCCTTAATCACAAACGTGCCGGCGAAGCTTGTCGCATTAAAAAAATAAGTATGTTTTCCCTCCATTTGGTAAATACTTGAAGTATGAGAAATGGAGGTTTTTGGATATGAAAGCAACCGGAATTATTCGGCGGATCGATGAGCTGGGGCGTATTGTGATTCCCAAGGAAATACGTAAACAGCTAAAGATCAATGAAGGACAGAGCCTGGAAATTTATATGAATGACAGGCAGGAAATTATCTTAAAGAAATACAGTGAATTCAGTCAGCTGGAGAAATACTGCTATGCCATCATGGATACGCTTTCTGCTAGCTATGGCATTAATGTCATGCTCGCGAATCTTGAGAAGATCGTTTATGTGACCAGTTCAGCTAAAAAAGCCTATGAAGGCAAAGAACTGGCGCCAACGATGGTGGACTATATTGGTCGGCGCAAACTGCTGCGCGGGAATCATTTTGAAATTATCCCCTTGGTAAGAGAAAGTCAGGAAACCTGCATCCTGCCTTTGAATGATCATGGGGAGCTCTTAGGGGCGTTGTTTTTTATGTCCGATCAGCGCGAGCTCGATACCGTGAATGAAGAAATATTGACCTATAGCGGGGAGCTTTTGTTGAAAGCCTTGCAGTAGCGTGATATAATCCTCCAAAGGAGGGATATCATGCGTTTAGATAAATATTTAAAAGTTTCCCGTATCATCAAACGTCGGACGCTGTCCAAAGAAATGGCCGGCAGTGAGCGTGTCTTAGTCAATGGCAAGGTGGCAAAGCCAAGTCATCAGTTGAAGATCGGTGATCTGATCACTGTTGAATTTGGTCGCCGCCGTTTAGAAGTAGAAGTGCTGATGCTCAAGGAGCATGTCTTAAAAGATGAGAGTCATTTGATGTATCGCCTGGTGAAAGATGAAAAAATAGAAGCATAGTCATTCATCCACCCTCATACAATGAAGATGTAAGGAGGGATTGGATGGATCATACCAATACATTTCGTTTCGACCAGGCGCCTTTTCATCATGTGGTGATCAAGGACCGCAAGACCGTGGAACTGACGGGAGTCAAAAACATAGAGAGCTTTGATGCGACTGAATTTCTGATTGAGACCTCACTGGGCTTTTTGAATCTGACCGGCAGTGAACTGACACTCGTGAAATTTGATCAGGAGCAAGCAGAAGTCAGTATCAAGGGAAATATTACTTCGTTATCGTATGTCGCCAGTAAGAAAGGACCGGCACCAAAGGAGAAATTTTTAGGTAAACTGCTAAAATAATGTCACTGGAAGTACAGGTTCAATCACTGGCGGCGGCTTTTCTTTATGGGCTGGCGGTCTCTTTTGGGTATGGCTGGATCAACCGGCTGGTCTATCGCTGCCGGCGTGGGCTGTTAGGCTATTTGATAGAGATCGTCCTGGCCAGCCTGATTTCGGCTGGTCTGTTTTTCAGCCTTCAGGCAATCAACGGCGGCTATACGAATGTGTATATGCTGATGACCTTTTGCTTGGGAGTCATGGTTTATGAATTTTGCTTTGCGCGGCTCTATCTGGGGCAGGTAGAACGGCAAATGCGCCTGGTTCGATGGCTTTTTTTCCCGTTTCGCTTCATTTTTCGTTCAATTAATGCTATACTAAGAAAAACAAGGAAGGTGATGGGACTTGGCCAAGCAAAGAAGAAAATTCAAAAAGAGTAGATTGATTGGTTTTGCCTGTGTCATTTTATCTTGTGTGATGCTTTATTCTATGGGTCAACGCGTCTATCATTATTACTTAGATTCCAAACAGCTAGCTGAACTTGAAGCACAAAAGGTGACGCTGGAGGAAGAACGTCAGAAGCTGGAAGAGCAGCTCGATTTGTTGGATGACGAAAATTATGTTACGCGCTATGCCCGTAAGTATTGGGTTTTTACAAAAGAAGGCGAGAAGGTCATTACGCTGCCCGATGACAATACGCAGCAGTAAGCGACCGATCGCTTCTTTTTATTTATCGTAATGGGGGAAGAAAGATGCTGGAAAGATTTGTATTACCGATTCATTCATTAAAAAGGGATCGTCAGGTGGTGATCTATGTACCGGATCATTATGAAGACAGCTTGGAGCGTTATCCGGTCTTGTATATTCAGGACGGCGAGAATGCTTTTTTCGATGAAACAGCCTTTGGACACAGGAGCTGGGGCTTTTTGGATTATGTGACACGTTCCGGGATGAAGGTGATCCTGGTGGCTGTTTATTGTAATCAGGAAGGATTTAAGCGCATGGACGAATATGGACCATGGCCGATCGATGAAGATCTGAGCTTTCATGAAACGCACCAGCCAGGAATGATCATTGGCGGTGAAGGCGATCTTTATGTGCGTTGGCTGATCGAGGAACTGAAGCCCTGGGTCGATGCGCGCTATCCGACCGATCCGCAGGATACAGGAATCTGCGGCAGTTCCATGGGTGGGGTGATTGCCAGCTATGCTGCCTTGGCCTATCCAGAGGTCTTTAAGAAGTGTGCGGCCTTGTCGACGGCTTTCTGGTTTTATGAAAATGAGTTCCAGACGCTGATCGAGCAAAGTGATCTATCCGCCATAGAAGCTTTTTACTTTGATATTGGCAGCGATGAGGGCTGTGGGGATGAGGAAGCGAATATCTGGTATCGCACGTCCAATGCCCGCATCTTAGCCTTGCTGCAGGAGCGCATTGAACCACTCTATTTCCAATATATCGGTACGGCCAGCCATAATGAGTGGGAATGGTCGAAGCGCGTACCGGTCTTTATGCCGCTGTTATTTGGCAGGAAAGGAAAGTAAGATGTTTGTACATATCAAAGAGGCCTGTGCTTTTTTAGAAGGACGCAGGCACAAGACGACTTTAGCGCGTTTTAAAGAAATCCTGGATGAGATCGGACTTCCATATCAACGTCTGAAGATGATCCATGTAGCGGGAACCAATGGGAAAGGCAGTACGGTCAATGATCTGGCCTGCATCCTGATGGCTGCCGGTTACCATGTGGGGACCTTTACTTCGCCCTATATCCTCAGTCATAATGACCGCATCTGTATCGATCGTCAGCCGATTGCAGATGATGTGTTTTTAGATCTCATCAATACCTGGCAGCCAACGATTGAAAAATACGGGTTATCCATGTTTGAAAGTGACATTCTTTTAATGTTTGCTTACTTTTTAAGCCAGCCGTTGGACTATGTCATCATTGAAGCCGGGATTGGCGGACTGAATGATAAAACGAATCTGATTACTCCGATTGCCAGTGTGATCACCAATATCGGCCATGATCATCTGGCCAGTTTAGGACCGACACTTGAGGATGTTGCACGGCAAAAGGGAGGCATCATCAAAGAAGGCGTTCCTGTCTTCTGTGGTCGGATGCCAGAAGCGCTGATGGCGGTGCTGGATGAGATGGCCCATCAGAAAAAGACCGTGATCCATTACAGTGATCTTCCAGAGGTGACCCAATACCCGATTGATTTTCATTATCGTGGACTGGATATCCGCTTGGGGGATGTCGGGATGTACCAGGTGGCCAATGCGAGCCTGGCCATCGATGTGGTTTTAGGATTATGGTCCCATGCGCTGGATGCAGCCATCATCAGTGGTCTCAGGATGGCACACTGGCCGGGACGTTTTGAACACTTTACCTATCAGGGACAGGATCTTTTCTTGGATGGCGCGCATAATAGGGAAGCGATGACCGCATTGATCCAAACCGTTAAGCAGCGGGTCGGTGAGCATCCTGTTGAGGTCATCTATGCGGCTTTGCGCGATAAAGATTATGTTCGGATGGCCAAAATGCTTCAGGAGGCAGGTTTTACGGTTCGAGTCTGTCATTTCGATGATGAGCGTGCCTTACGTGCTACAGATCTATCCAGATTAAGCGGAGTCGCATATCTGGATCGTGTTGAAACCGGTCTGAAGCAATGGAAGCAAGATCCCAAGACGGTGCTGTTAGTGACCGGGTCTTTGCATTTTATTTCGTATGTACGGCATCTTTTCGACAAAGATACACAAATAAAGGTTTCCTCTTAGCCTGAAACTCTGTATAATAGAGAAGTCAGAGTAGGCAGACTGCGTCAAGTGCCTTTACATGGGATGTCGGTAAAGGACGAAGATGGTTCATCGCGGTAGTCTGCTGCATCCGCTGCGTGCGGCCTCTGGAGAAATGGAGGTTAAGATGAAAAGAAAAGGTTTTTCGACCCAAACCATCGTGTTTGGGGCATTTCTGGTAACCATCGCTTTTTTACTGGGCGGCGGTTTCCAGCGTGTCACGGGCATTCCCACCAGCATTAAACTGAATTTTGGGGGTGCCAGCCAGAGCATTGGCTTCACGGCTGTGCCATTAGTCATTGCCAGTCTGGTATTAGGTCCCTTTGGGGGACTGATCGTCGCGGCGTTATATGATACGCTGCAGTATTTGTTGATAACAGGAGGTGTCTGGAATCCTATTTTCACGCTTTCTGAAATCGTTGTGGGCTGGTTGCCCGGGATGATCTATTTAGGCTTTAAGAAGGTCAACCTGACACGTTCGATCCGACGTGAGCTCGTGGCTTTTTTAGTGGCTTATGGTCTCGCTATGATCCTCATGACATCCGTAATGGGTCAGGGCCAGTCTGAAGCACAACGTGTGGTACAGATGATCTCGTTTGAAAATGGATTCCATATCGTGAATGGTATTTTGCTGGGGGCTTTTCTTCTGGCAATCGTCTTATCGATCGTCCTGATGTTTTTTTTCTCACACAAACGTTCGACCGAAGGGCTCTTTTCCTTTGATAAGATCTATCTTGTCACATTTCTGGCAATGATCTTGCGCTCATTGATCAGCGGTTATGGTTTATGGCTGTATATGGGCAAAACTGTCCCTTTGATTTTTTATTGGCTGCCGCGCTTTGTAACACCGATGTTCTTAGTGCCGATCGTCAGCTTTGCCATTACCGGTTTAGGCTACATCCTGAAACGATATACGCATGATTAAAGGAGATAAAGATGGAATTAAAGTTAGCTTCATCTGTGCAGGTTCAAATGGTGTTTGATCTGATTGCCGAACGCATCGCCTGGATGGATGAAAAAGGCATTTCACAATGGAATGTGACCAACTATCTGGATGTTTTCCCGTTTACCTATTTTGTGGAAAAACAGCAGGCAGGCAAGATGTATGTCCTGATAGAACAGGATCAGCTGCAAGCGGCCTGTATTTTAGAAACGGATGATGATGGCTGGTATGATCAGCGTCCGGCTTTCTATGTGCATCAGCTCGTCTCTGATCCTGGCTGTCCGGGGGCAGGCAGCCGTCTATTGACGGAGGTAGAAGCCCTGGCACAGCGCGAAGGGCGATGTCTGGTCCGTTTGGATTGCATGCAGACCAATCAGGCTTTGAATGCATTTTATGAAAAGCGAGGTTATCGCAAGGTCGGTACATGCCAGGTCGGGCTGTATGAAGGGTTTCAGCGCGAAAAGCGGGTCTAGGTGTGAAATGAGTGATTGTACAACAGTACAATAAGCACGTTAAAAGGGCAGATCTCTGCCCTTTTTTTAGCGGAAAGGATAATCGTAGGCAATCTCTTCGTCAAACTCGGCCCAGGTGAAGTAGATCAGCTGTAAGAGATAGCGCTTGCCGGTCTTTGGATCGCTGATGATCAGGTGATCGCGTCCGGCCGCTTCGATCACCCCTTTGTAGACACGATCGCGCCATTCGTTGGAGTCGGTATAAGTAAAGTAGAAAGTTCCCACTTTGCCTTTGTTAAGGCGCAGGATGTTTTCGATATACGATTCCTCGACAAAGCCGGAAAGCGGCCCGTAAGGACTGGAGTAGGTCCCATCCTGATATACGGGTTGACCATAGCCGGGCGTCGGATAGGGTGTTGGTTTTGGGCAGGGCTGGTTGACATAGACCTGCCGTTCCTGTCCGGGGGTGGCATAGGGCTGGGCATAGTTATAGTTTTTATGCTGATAATCCATGAAAAAACCTCCTTGTTTATAAATTGCAGCCTAAACTGTATTCAGGGTTATAGAAGCAATGCTGTTTAAAACGTCCGGAAAAATGACCGTACCACTGGGGCGAACAGGCGACGCCGGTACCGGGATTGCGATACCAGAGTGCCCGGTTGGCAGGCTCGGCGCGATATCCTTTGATGTTTCTTTCGGCAAGCTCCTTCTCTTTGGCGGTGGCTGAGCCGACAAATAAAGGGGTGTTGACACCGGCAAAAGCATTGGTCTGATAGATGACATCACTGATCGTGCGGGTCTCTCTAAAGACGTCACAGTTGGCAACGACGCGATTGATGACGACATTGCCCACTAATAGCATTCCGAAATTGCCTTCCCCAACCGCCTCAGAGCGGATCAGCCGACCCAGAAGATCGATCTCTTTGCCTGTATATTTGCAGCGTGAAGTGATAGTTTCAACCTCCTTTGCTATGAATATATGCAGGTTTTTTATAGATTAGACCAGACAGGCTGTTAATTATATGTTTTTTTTGGTAGCGCTTTGTTAAAAGTCTGAAAAAGACTTGTGGGAATGAAACTTCTGTCTATATTTTTTCAAAAAGAGATTTGCAAAGCAGGGATATTGTGCTAAAATATGGATATAGAAAAGCGGTTTCATAACGCTCAAGGAGGTAAATACGAGATATGAAAAAAGAAATGGTAGCAATGATCCTTGCGGGTGGTCGCGGAACTCGATTGGAAGCATTAACAGCTAAAGTCGCTAAACCTGCCGTTCATTTCGGTGGTAAATATCGTATTATTGATTTTCCACTTTCTAACTGTGCAAACTCAAACATTGATATTGTCGGTGTACTGACACAATATGAATCAGTTTTACTTGGGACTTATGTTGGTTCAGGAACAAAGTGGGGTCTGGATGGCTCTAGCTCACTTGCCGCTATTTTGCCAGCTCGTGAAAGAGGGGAAGTTGGGGCTACCTGGTATGCAGGTACAGCGGATGCCATTTATCAGAATATCAGCTTTTTGGACTCTTATGATCCAGACTATGTGCTGATCCTTTCTGGTGACCACATCTACAAAATGGATTACGATAAGATGCTTGAAGCACATAAAGAACGTAAGGCTGACCTGACGGTTGCCGTACTGAATGTATCTTTAAAAGAAGCTAGCCGTTTTGGTATCATGAATACTTATGAAGACGGGACGATCTATGAATTCGAAGAAAAACCTGCTGAACCAAAATCAACTCTGGCCAGCATGGGTATTTACATCTTCTCTTACAAAGCACTGCGCAGCTATCTGATTGATGATGCCAAAGATGAAAACAGTAAGCATGACTTTGGTATGAACATCATCCCAGCGATGCTCAAAGACGGCAAACGTTTATATGCCTATGAATTTGAAGGATACTGGAAAGACGTTGGAACAGTTGAAAGCTTATGGCAGGCGAATATGGACCTGTTAGATGATAAAAATGACCTGGATCTCTATAATCTGAAAAAAGACTGGAAGATCTATACAGAAGATACTTTCTCTCATCCACAGATCATTAGTGAGGATGCGGTGATCAAAAACTCAATGCTGACGCAGGGATGCGTGATCAACGGTGAAATCGAAGGTTCTGTTTTATTTGATAACGTCTTTGTCGGAAAAGGGGCAAAGGTCGTGGACTCTGTCCTGATGCCAGGCGTACTGGTTGAAGAGGGCGCAGAAGTTTACAAGGCAATCGTTGACGAGGATTGCGTGATCCGCGCAGGAACAGAAATCAACAAGCAGGCTGAAAAAGTCATGCTGATTAGTGATAATAAGTAAGGGAGAGAAGAGACAATGGCAAAAACATTAGGATTAGTTAACTTACATTCAACGGTTACCTATGGTGGCCTGACGGAGAGAAGACCAGTAGCTTCCGTAAGCTATTTAGGTCGCTATGCAATTATTGATATTGTATTATCCAATATGTCTAATTCTGGTATTGATTCTGTCGGTATTCTGATTCAAAACAACCCACGTTCTTTGTTCAAACATATCGGACATGGTAACGGCTGGAACTTCAATACCAAAAAAGGCGGCATGTCTTTGCTTTATAATGAAAAGTATGCCAATAACCTGAAGTACAATCACGATATCAATAATCTGGTTGAAAACATTGCTTTTATTAAAGACAATATGCCTGATTATGTGGTCATTGCACCTTGCCACATTGTGACAACCATGAACTACAATGATGTCATTGATGCCCATATTGCCAGCGGTGCGGATATTACGGTCGTATATAAACGCATCGATGATGCAGATACGGCTTATATCGGTAGTGATTATTTGAAGATGACCGGCAATAAGATCGATGAATTCAAAGTCAACAAAGGCAATAAGAAAGAACGCGATATTTCTTTGGAAACCTATGTCATCAATACGCCTGTTTTAATGGATCTGATCGACTATGCGACACACTTAAGTTCATTCTATAACTTAAGAGATACGTTAGCTTATTTAGCGGATGAAAGAACCATCAACGCTTATGAATACAAAGGCTATGCACGTTGCCTGGATTCCATGGAACATTATATGGAATACTCTTTAGAAATGCTCGACCTTGATGTTTCTACCCAGGTATTTAAATCCAACTGGCCTATTTATACAAGAACGAACGATACGCCACCTACAAAATATAAGGAACATGCGAAAGTAACGAAATCCTTCGTTGCCAATGGTGCCATCATCGACGGTAAAGTTGAAGGCAGCATCATCGGCCGTGAAGTAAAGATCGGTACGGGTGCAACCGTCATCAACTCCATCATTTTCTCCAATGCAGTCATTGATGAGGGTGCATATCTGGAAAACGTGATCGTAGATAAGAAAGCCACCGTTTCTCGTGTGAAGGATCTCAGCGGAACCAAAGCCAGTCCACTCTATATTAAAGAAGGAGACAATGTTTAATGAAAGTCTTGTTTGTCGGCAGTGAGGTCACCCCTTATATCAAATCTGGAGGACTGGCAGATGTTTTAGGTTCTTTACCTAAAGCTTTGGTTGAACAGGGTGTGGAATGCAGCGTTGTACTGCCAAAATATCGCGACATGAAATTAGCGGAGACATTGGAATATGTGACAAGCTACTATATCTGGGTCTCCTGGCGTCGGGAATACTGTGGTATCTTTAAAACGGAATTAGATGGTGTGACCTTCTACTTCATTGATAATGAGCAGTATTTTGGACGTCCTGGTCTATACAGCTACGACGATGATTATGAACGTTTTGCTTTCTTTGATTTTGCCGTGCTGGAAATGCTCAGTCATCTGAATATCAAACCGGATATTCTCTCTTTGCATGACTGGCAGGCAGCCATGATCGCTCCTTTATATAAGGAACGTTATGGTTATTATGAATTCTATCATGATATCAAGATTACTTTTACAATTCACAATATTGCCTATCAGGGCAAAGCCGATCCACGTCTGATCAATGATCTGTTTGGATTAGGGGATCATCTCTATTACAATGGTAATCTTCGTCATGACAACTGCTTCAATATGATGAAAGCAGCCATCCTTTACAGTGATCTGGTGACGACCGTTTCTCCAACTTATGCCAAGGAGATCCTGACTGATGAATACGGTGAAGGGCTGCAATCCATCTTGAATATGAAGAAGGATCGCCTGGTGGGTATTTTGAACGGTATCGATTATGATACCAATAACCCTGAGACCGATCCAAATATCCTCTACCATTTCAATAAGGATAACTGGAAAGAGGAAAAAGTGAAAAACAAGATCGCTCTGCAGCGTGAACTGGGTCTGCCTGAAAATGAGGAAGTTCCTCTGATTGGTATCGTGACCCGTTTGACCTGGCAGAAAGGTCTGGATCTCATCTTATCTAAGATGGATGAAATGATGCATCGCGATGTGCAGGTCGTTGTTTTAGGTGCCGGCGATCGCAAGTATGAAGATGGCTTAAGATATTGGGCTGGTCAGTATCCAGAGAAGTTCTCTTTAAATCTGAAATACGATTTTGCTTTGTCCTGCCGTATTTATGCAAGCTGCGATATGTTTTTGATGCCAAGTCTCTTTGAACCATGCGGATTATCTCAGATGATGTCCTTACGTTATGGAACGATTCCAATCGTTCGTGAGACCGGTGGTCTTAAAGACAGCGTCATTCCATATAACGAATATGAAATGACCGGTAACGGCTTTAGCTTTGCTCATTACAGCGGCGATGAGATGATGAGTGTCATCAACTATGCCCAGACGATGTATGCCAATAAGAAGCATTGGAATCACCTGGTTGATGCAGCGATGAATTCGAAGCTGGACTGGGAGAACAGTGCAAAACAGTATATCGATGTCTTCAAAAAACTGGTAGATGAATAAACCATGAGCTTGCGGTCAGACCCGCAAGCTTTTTCGAATGAAAAATCATGCGCATGAGTTTACATTTCGCTGCATTTCGTATAGAATAAATAAAGAAGGGGGCTGAAATGATGAAAATCAAGAGGTTTCTTTTGATGATTGCCCTAGTGTGCTTATGTGCCTGTGGTGCACAGCATCAGGCATTCAACCTGGAAAAAGAAGGCTTATTGTATAGTTACAGTGATAATGTCATGTTTTATTATCCGCGTAACTGGCGTCTGGAAAAAGATGATTTGAAGCTGTCTGTGGATATCCAGGCACCCAACTCCCGTGAAGCGATGTTCCTGGATGTCTATGCCATCGAAGATCGCAATACACCTTCTGAGCTGGTGCAGATCTACTGCACAAAGTTAGAAAACCTGGGTGTCAGCGTGACGGCCAGCAGTGAGATTCATTTAACCAGTGGTCAGAGCGCTTATCGGATCGATGGGGAAAATGGGCGAGACGGCACTTGTTTTTCAGAAATCGTCCTCTATGTCGGTAATCAGCAATATGTGTTCTCTTATATTGCTGAGCAGGCGACCTATGAAGAGAACATCTCTGAAATGTGGGAATTCCTGATGTCACTATCGGTCAATGAGGCGCAGAGCGTGACTTCATAAAAGAAGATAGATGAAAATGATGAATAGGAAAAGTAAAGCGACAAGACAGTCCAGAGAGCATCGGGATGGTGGAACGATGTCTGTCAAAGCGTTTGAAGTGCGCCTATGGAGTGCCTCTTAATCGAGGACGGCTGATTCACGTTAAGAATTGAAAGGGAGGCCAGGCCTAAGTAAAGTGGAACCGCGCGCAAGCGTCTTTACAGTGCCGGTCTTTTTTTATCGAAAGGAGTTATTATGAAAGTATTTAACACATTAACGAACCAAAAAGAAAATTTTGAAGTGCTGCGTGAAGGCAAGGTCAGCATGTATGTGTGTGGGCCAACGGTCTATGACCATGCGCATATCGGCAATACGCGTCCAATGATCGTTTTTGATGTGCTGCGCCGACTGTTGGAGTATCGTGGCTATGAAGTGACCTATGTTTCCAACTATACGGATGTGGACGATAAGATCATTCGCAAAGCCAAACAGGAAGGTAAGAGCGAAGCGGAGATTGCGAATACGTATATTGCTGCTTACGAAAAAGTGCGTCAGGATCTGAATTTAAAGACACCGACTTACACCCCTCGAGTGACAGAAACGATGCCGGCTATCATTGCCTTTATCGCCTCTTTAGTCGAGAATGGCAGTGCTTATGTGGTCGATGGCGATGTCTATTTCCGTGTATCCAGCGTCAAAGATTACGGCTGCCTTTCCGGGATCCGCATCGAAGAGCTGATCGAAGGGGCCAGTGAACGTGTCGATGGAGCTGAGAAAAAAGAATCGCCATTGGATTTTGCTTTATGGAAGAAAACAGACGAAGGCATTCAATGGGATTCACCATGGTCGAAAGGTCGGCCTGGCTGGCACACGGAATGTGTTGTTATGATCAATCAGCTTTTTGAAGATGGGCGCATCGATATTCATGGTGGAGGACAGGATCTCAAATTCCCACATCATGAAAATGAGATTGCTCAGTCCATGGCTTACCATCAGCATAAGATCGCTAATTACTGGATGCATAATCAGATGATCAACATCAATAATGAAAAGATGTCTAAATCATTAGGAAATGTCAAATGGGCCAAAGATCTGGTGGCCGAACTGGGGGTCAATGTTTATAAATGGCTGATGCTTTCAACGCATTACCGTAATCCGCTGAACTTTACGGATGATGTGGTCAACAACGTGAAAAAAGAAGTGGCAAAGGTGGAACGGGCCATCAGTCAGAGTGCTTTGCAGCTGCAGATCCGTCGTCTTGCTTTAGATGCCAAGCCGGACAGGGCGGTTGTCGATCACCTGGCAGAAGTGCTGGAAGATGATCTGAATA
Organism: Clostridiales bacterium CHKCI006; assembly: GCA_900018345.1. GTDB lineage: Bacteria > Bacillota_I > Bacilli_A > Erysipelotrichales > Coprobacillaceae > Fimiplasma > Fimiplasma intestinipullorum. The sequence goes on along the minus strand of FCNA01000065.1, from coordinate 14,334 downwards.
CGTCTAACGGATTAACTAGCCTGCTGGATGAAGTCAAAGTGCTCAACACGCTGCTGCGCCAAAAGGAAATGGATGAACAGGCACTGGAAACGCATTTTGCCTCACTGCAGGCAATGGCAGCTATTTTTGGTTTTGCTTTTTCTTATCGTCGGTTATCCGAAGAAGAGATCACGCTCTATACACAGTGGCAGGCGCTGAAGCAAGCAAAGAATTTTGAAAAGGCGGACGAGTTGAGGTCGGAGCTGGCGAAGCGAGGCATCCTTTAATGCGACCTGAATTGACCAATGCCCTGGTCCTGGCCTATATCGGCGATGCGGTGCTCGAGGTCCTGGTACGAGATTACCTGGTCCTCGAAGCAGGCATCGTGAAGCCTCACTTACTGCAAAAAGCATCGATCCAATATGTGAGCGCCTGGGCTCAGGCTGATTTTATGCAGGCTGCTAAAGAACAGGGTTGGCTGACCAGTCAGGAGCTGGACTGGTATCGGCGAGGACGCAATGCGCATCATGCCCGCAAAACACATAAGGATGTGAAGGCACATAATGAGTCCAGCGGGTTTGAAGCCATCTTGGGAACCTGGCACCTGATGGGAAATGAGCCGCGCATCCAGGAGATCTTTCGTTTATATATCGCATACATCAACAGGAAGAAGGGAGAAACAGATGAAAGAATGGATCTACGGTAAAAACACAATTCGTGAAGCCCTGGAAAATGGACGCATCCAGGATACTGTTTATGTTCAGGAAGGCAGCCGGGATGAGAAGATCATCGCCTTATGCCGGCAAAAAGGAGTTGCCGTCTCGGTGCAGCCCAAACGCTTTTTCATGCGGCATGCGCCTCAGGCCAGGACCCAGGGGCTGTTAGCGCAGGTAGAGGGCTATGATTATATGCCTCTGGAGAGTTTGATCGCGCAGTTAAAAGCCAAATCGGAGCCATTGCTTGTCATGCTGGATGGGCTGGAAGATCCGCATAATTTAGGTGCCATCCTGCGTACAGCGGACGCCATTGGGGCTGATGGCATCATCATTGGGAAAAATCGCTCCGTTTCGCTCAACTCAACGGTTGCCAAGGTGTCTACCGGTGCCATCGAGCATGTTCCTGTCTGTCAGGTCACAAATCTCGCCCGAACTTTAGAAACGCTTAAACAGGAAGGTTACTGGGTCGTTGGGACTGCCATGGAAGGCGCCCAGGATTACCGTGAACCGGATTATCGAGGGCCATTGGTTCTGGTCATCGGTTCAGAAGGTTTTGGTATTTCTCGTCTGGTCTTGGAAAAATGTGATTTTAAGGTCAGCCTGCCGATGCGTGGGCATGTGACGAGTTTGAATGCTTCTGTTGCGTGTGCCATCCTGTTATATGCCATCGATGCCGCTAGACACCCCCTTTCATGACGAAATGCTGCTCTATTTATATCGGCAGCAGAACGACTGGGCTTTTGAGGCATTGTTTGAACGTTATCATGCGCTCATTCGATCCTTTGTCCTGGCAAGTTATTATGTGAAACGAATGGCACAGTTTGATATAGATGAATGTATTCAGGAATGTGAGATTTGTTTTTATCAATGTACGCAATATTATTGTGAGACATTGAATACCCGGTTTTCCACTTTCGTGAAAAACCGGCTGCATTATTGTGTTCTTAACTATGTGGAACAGGCAGTCGGCTTGAACCGATTTGTTCCGTTGGATGGCAAAGAGGAGATCATTGCTGATGAACGGGCTGAAAAACGTTCCGATCAGCGCCTGGTTCTCTATGAGCTTTCAAGGGCAGTCAGCCTGGAACTCAAAGGGCTGGAAAAGGAGATCCTTAGAAGGCTTATAGAGGGACAAGGGAAGCAGGAAATCGTTTCACAGCTCGAAATTTCATCGAAGCAGTATGAAAATGCGCTTTATCGACTGCGAAAAAAGATAGGATTTCTTCGTCAATAATTTGACTATTGAGGATAAGTGTGGTAAATTGATATAACGTAGGTGATTGTCAATGAAGAAGAAAGCGATACTTGTATGCACAGAGTGTTTGTCACGTAATTATACGGTTTTAAAAAATGCCCGCATGAATACGGAGCGCTTAGAGCTGCGTAAATATTGTAAGCATTGTAAGAAACATACTTTACATAGGGAAACAAAGTAGGAGGGTCTATGAAGTTCAGAGATTGGTTTAGTATTAAGGGAATCCGCGCCGAAGCTAAACATGTCACCTGGCTGAAGCGTAAGGAATTGATCAAGAATACAGGCACAGTTTTGGCCTTTTGTATCTTATTTGGAATTTTCTTTTTTGCAAGCGATGCGCTCATCGCAATGATTTTAAGATTGTTGAGGATTAGTTAATATGGCAGGAATGAATGATGAAGGTCGGCAGTGGTATGTAGTCAATACCTACTCCGGTCATGAAAACAAAGTCAAAGAGAATATTTTGAAACGTGTCGAATCAATGGGCATTCAGGATTGTTTGTTTAATGTCGTGATTCCAGAGCATGTCGAAACAGAGATCAAAGATGGTAAAAAGATCAACGTGACTAAAAATATGTTTCCGGGATATGTCCTAGTTGAAATGATCATGACAGATGAAGCCTGGTACGTGGTACGTAATACATCCGGTGTCACGGGCTTCATTGGTTCATCCGGTGGTGGAGCGAAACCTTTCCCGCTGGCACGTCATGAAATCGAACCGATCTTAAGAAATATGGGGATCACCACGAACGACGTTAAGGTAGCTTATGATGTCGGCGATGAAGTCAATATCATGGGTGGACCTTTTGTGGGTAAGAGCGGTAAAGTGGATGCCATCGATACAGATCGTCAAACAGCGCGTGTCTTAGTCGATATGATCGGTCGTAAGACACCTATTGAAGTGGAGCTTATTCATTTAGAGAAGGCAGAATGATATGACAGAAAAAAAGATCAAGGTCATTTGTGTCAGCACTTTTATTGGAACCATCATGGCCGTGCTTCTGTTAGCAGTCAAAATTTCATAAATTCAAAAAAAGCAAGAAAAATGCAAAAAAAGTCTTGCTTTTTTGATTGCTTTCATGTAAGATGTTTTTTGCGCACGAAGGTGCCAATAATCCGTGGAAGGACATCGTCCGATTGACCACAGCACGGACAACAAATTTTACAGGAGGTATGTCGCGTGAGTAAGAAAGTTACTAAAGTTGTTAAAATTCAATTTCCGGCAGGCGGCGCTAAACCAGGACCAGCTTTAGCAGGTGCAGGTATCCAAATGCCAAAATTCTGTACAGCTTTCAACGATCAGACAAAAGATCGTAAAGGTGAAACAGTACCAGTTGTGATCACTGTTTATGATGACAAATCATTTGATTTCGTATGTAAAACAGCGCCAGCTGCAGAAATGATCTTAAAGGCTGCAGGTGTGCAGAATGGTTCTGCTACACCAAAGAAGGCTGTTGCAGGTACGATTACAGCTGATGATTTAAAGAAAATTGCAGAATACAAGATGCCAGATTTGAATGCGAACGATATCGAAGGTGCGATGCGTATCATCGCTGGTACAGCTAAGAATATGGGTATCGAAATTACTGGATTCGAAGGCTAAGATACGTTTGTAATTAAACAGGATAAACCATCATTTGTGGGAGGATTATCCGTTTTGACCACATAAGGAGGATTTATAAATGGCAAAAAGAGGTAAAAGATATGTAGAAGCTCGCAAATTGATTGAAAAAGGTAAAGCTTACCCAATCGAAGAAGCGATCGAATTAGTTAAAAAGACAAGCACAGTTAAATTTGATGCCAGCATCGATGTGGCTTTCAAATTAGGTGTTGATCCAAAACATGCGGATCAGCAGTTACGTGGTGCGATGGTTTTACCAAATGGTACAGGTAAGACAAAGAAGGTATTAGTTGTTGCACAGGGTGCTAAAGCTGAAGAAGCGAAAGCTGCTGGTGCAGACTATGTTGGAGATAAAGAAATCTTAGAAGAGATCAAAAAAGGTTGGTTAGATTTCGAAGTTGTTATCGCTACACCAGATATGATGGGTGAATTAGGTAAATTAGGTCGTATCTTAGGTCCTAAAGGTTTAATGCCTAACCCTAAGACTGGTACGGTAACAATGGATGTAACCAAAGCAGTCAATGACGTAAAGGCCGGACGTGTGACTTACCGTACAGATAAAGTAGGTAACGTACATGTAATGTTCGGTAAATGCTCATTCGAGACTGAGAAGTTAGTTGAAAACTTCCAGACGATCTATGATACTCTGTTAAAAGCAAAACCTGCTGCAAGCAAGGGTGTCTACATGAAGAACATTACTGTTTCTTCATCTATGGGTCCTGGCGTTAAAGTCGCTGCCCAGTAAAAACAATTGGCGCAATCAATATTCCCAAGACAGTAACGGCCAATGGCTTAATCAGGTTACCGAGGTGTTGATTCATCAAACACGATGAATGAAGTCCATGCCTTGGTATGGGCTTTTCTATGTGGATATATTGTTGCATATATTATCAAAACTAGGAGGTGTAACAATGAACAGTGCTATTATCGAAGGAAAGAAACAGGTCGTATCTGAAATTTCTGAGAAATTTCAGAGTGCTAAATCCGCTGTTGTTGTTGAATACCGTGGCTTAACTGTTGCTGAAATGACTGAACTTCGTCGTCAGTTACGTCAGGAAAACATTGAGTTCAAGGTATACAAGAACACAATGGCTAGCCGCGCAGCAAATGAGCTGGGTTACGGTGAGCTCGATGCGTCTTTAACAGGACCAAACGCCATCGCTTTTGGTCATGAGGATGCCGTTGCTCCTGCTAGAGTTTTAGTTGAGTTCGCTAAGAAACACAACGCTTTAGTTGTTAAGGGTGGTATCGTTGAAGGTAAAGTTGTTTCTGAAGAAACAGTCAAAGAACTATCTGCATTACCAAACCGCGAAGGTATGTACTCAATGCTGTTAAGCTGTTTAGTTGCTCCTATCAGAAGCTTTGCATGTGGTGTTAAAGCAATCGCTGATAAGGAAGAAGCTCCAGCTGAAAATGCTGAAGCATAAGAAAAATGAAATAAACATAGGAGGATATGAAAATGGCAAAATTAACTAACGAAGAAATCATTGCTTCATTAAAAGAAATGACAATCTTAGAATTAAATGACTTAGTAAAAGCTATCGAAGATGAATTTGGTGTAAGTGCTGCTGCTCCTGTAGCTGTTGCAGCTGCTGCTCCTGCTGAAGAAACTGGACCAGTTAACGTAACTGTTACTTTAACTGAAGTTGGTCCTACAAAAGTTGCGGTTATCAAAGCTGTACGTGAGATCACTGGCGCTGGCTTAGTTGAAGCTAAAGGTATGGTTGACAAAGCACCTACTGTCATCAAAGAAAACATCCCAGCTGAAGAAGGTAATTCTATTAAGGAAAAACTCGAAGCTGCTGGTGCAACTGTTGAAGTTAAATAAGCTAGTTTTGATAAGAAAAGCTCCTTCGGGGAGCTTTTTTTGTAAAGGAGAAGAGGTATGGCACATTATTATACAGATAATACGGAACTTTCGCACGCACCGCGGATTGTGCGTTTCAGGTATGGCGGCAAAGAAATCGCTTTTCATAGTGATGCCGGGGTCTTTAGTCGTGATAACGTGGATTATGGAACGCGTGTTTTGCTGGAAACAATGCATGAGATCACAGGCGTAGAACGCTTATTAGATGTCGGGTGCGGATATGGGGTGATCGGCATCAGTCAAAAACTCATGCATCCGACCTGGAAGGTCGATATGGTCGATGTGAACTCACGTGCATTGGATCTGGCCAAGCAAACCATTGCGGATTATGGACTAGAAGATATCGATGCTTTCATCAGTGACTGCTATGCCCAGGTGAAAGGAGAATATGATCTGATCCTTTCTAACCCGCCCATCAGAGCCGGTAAAAAAGTCGTCCATGCGATCCTGGAAGGGGCTTTTGGGCATCTGGCACCTCATGGTCGACTACGCATCGTGATCCAAAAAAAGCAGGGGGCCCCAAGTGCCAAAGCGAAGATGGAAGCAGTCTTTGGGAACTGTACGATCCTCAAGCGCGATAAAGGTTATTATATTTTAGAATCGGTCAAAATAGCGGATGAATGATCACAAGGTGCAGCTGGGTCATGTCAGATGTCATCTATAGGACAGAAAGCTGCGGTTAAATAGAATTGACCCGTCTCGAGCTGATTTTTTTACAAAAGTTTTCCTCATAACTCTTGACAAAAAGACATGTTTGTGGTAACTTTGTAAAATGCCTATTAATGTTTTGAGGCGGGCTTTTATCGTACTCAAAAACAGTTAAATAGAGATTGATTGAAGGGGTGAATGTGCGTGTCAGAACAAAGCGTCAAAGCAAAGAGTCAAATTGAACGCCGAAATTATTCAAGAATCAGTGGTTCATTAGAATTACCAAATCTGGTTGAAGTCCAAACAGATTCATACAAGTGGTTTATCGAAAAAGGAATTAGAGAGGTCTTTAACGATGTCTATCCAATCTCCAATTTCGCTGAAACGCTTTCCCTGGAATTTGTTGACTGCCGTTTTGATGAGCCTAAATATTCCTGCGAAGAGAGTAAAGCACGAGATGCCAACTATGCAGCACCTTTGCGTGCAAAGTTGCGTTTAGTCAATCACAGCACGGGTGAAATCAAAGAAAATGAAGTATTCATGGGTGATTTTCCTCTCATGACCGATGCCGGTACTTTCATCATCAATGGAGCTGAACGTGTTATCGTCTCCCAGCTGGTACGTTCTCCAGGAGCGTATTTCAATGATGTGATTGATAAGAGCGGACGCACGGTCTTTGCGGGAAGTGTGATTCCGTCTCGAGGAACCTGGCTTGAATTTGAAAATGATGTAAAGAATGTTTTAAGCGTACGAATCGATCGAACTAGAAAGATCCCCGGTACCATCTTATTGCGTGCCCTGGGCTTATCAACAAATGAAGATATTATTGAGGTTTTTGGTGAACACGAGTATATTCTCAATACGCTTGCTAAAGATCCTACGAATAACACAGAAGAAGCTTTAATCGAAATTTATAATAAACTTCGTCCTGGTGAACCGGCGACATTAGAAGGCGCAAACACCTTATTATACGCGAAGTTCTTTGACCGCAAACGCTATGATTTAGCACGTGCTGGACGTTTTAAATTTGGTAAAAAGTTGAGCTTGTTAGACCGCTTATATACACGTACATTAGCGGAGGATATTTATGATGTCAATGGCCAGTTAGTCATGCCAAAAGGGACTTATTTGGATAATGAGCAGCTGGAAATTCTGAAACCTGTCTTTGAAGCGGGTGCGCATCAGATGCGTATTCATTCAAATCCACGTTTGGAATCCCATGACATCGTGCAGTGTGTCAATGTTTACGTCGATGGCGTTGGCTCTAAAGTCATGAAGGTCATCGGTACTGATCTGTCTTTGGATTCTAAGTTTATTACGATTTCCGACATGATCGCCTCTTATTCTTATATTTTAAATCTGGTAGATATCTTTGACGATTTAGATTATGCACCAGAAGATCGTACGAAATACATGGCAAAATTAGGATTGCTGGATGATATCGATCATTTAGGGAACCGTCGTGTACGTACCGTCGGTGAATTAGTTCAAAACCAGTTCCGTATCGGGCTTTCCCGTATGGAAAGAGTGGTCAAGGAAAGAATGTCCTTATCTGAAGTGGATTCCATGACACCGCAGTCATTAACCAACATCCGTCCACTGACAGCGGCGATGAAAGAATTCTTTGCATCCAGCCAGCTGTCTCAGTTCATGGATCAGATCAACCCATTAGCCGAATTAACCAATAAACGTCGTCTGTCAGCCTTAGGACCAGGAGGTCTTTCGCGTGATCGTGCCGGTTATGAAGTCCGTGACGTACACTACTCTCACTACGGCCGAATCTGTCCGATCGAGACACCTGAAGGTCCAAACATCGGTCTGATCACGACCTTAGCTTCTTATGCGAAGGTCAATGAGTATGGATTCATCGAGACACCATACCGTAAGGTCAATCACTGTGTGATCGATGAAAACGATGTCCGTTATCTGACAGCTGATGAGGAAAAGAACTATATTATTGCCCAGGCAAATGTAACGACCAATGACAATGATGAGATCTTAGATGAAGTCGTGATTGCCCGTCACTTGGGTGAAAACATCATGGCCAAACGTGAAGATGTGGATTTCATCGATATTTCACCAAAACAGATCGTTTCTGTTGCCACTTCATGTATTCCATTCCTGGAAAACGATGACGCAACCCGTGCCCTGATGGGTGCCAACATGCAGCGTCAGGCAGTCCCTCTGCTGGATCCGCATGCACCTTTTGTCGGAACGGGTATGGAATATCAGGCAGCCCGAGATTCCGGTTCTGCGGTCGTAGCCAAAGAAGCTGGAACTGTAACTTATGTGGATGCGAAAAAGATCATTGTAGCTGAAGAGGACGGCAATGAACGCAAATATCAGCTGGTGAAGTTTGCTATTTCTAATGCCGGAAGCTGCATCAACCAGTCACCGATCGTCAAAACAGGTGAGAAGGTCGTCAAGGGTCAGATCCTGGCCAATGGTCCTTCCATGGAGAAGGGCGAACTGGCTTTAGGTCAGAACGTTTTAGTTGGTTTCATGACTTGGAACGGTTATAACTATGAGGATGCCGTTATCATGTCTGAACGTTTAGTAAAAGATGATGTGTATACATCTATTCATATTGAAGAGTACAGCATTGAATGCCGTGATACGAAATTAGGCCCAGAAGAAATCACGCGTGACATCCCTAACGTTGGTGAGGAAGCGCGTAAGAATCTGGATGCCCGTGGTATCATTATGATCGGTGCTGAGGTAAAAGAGGGCGATATCCTGGCCGGTAAGGTAACCCCTAAAGGACAGGCGGAACTGTCTGCTGAAGAGAAATTACTGCTCGCTATTTTCGGTGAGAAATCTCGTGAAGTTAAAGACAACTCTTTGCGTGTACCGCATGGTGGTGCAGGAATCGTTCATGATGTCAAGATCTTTACACGTAAGAATGGTGATGAACTGTCACCTGGTGTCAATCAGGTTGTCAAAGTTTACATTGTTCAGAAACGTAAGATCTCTGAAGGTGACAAGATGGCCGGTCGTCATGGTAACAAGGGTGTTATCTCGAAGATCCTGCCAGTTGAAGATATGCCGCATTTACCAGATGGGACACCATTGGATATCATGTTGAACCCACTGGGCGTACCTAGCCGAATGAACCTTGGACAGGTACTCGAACTTCACTTAGGCTATGCCGCAAAGCGCCTTGGCATCTATGTAGCGACACCTGTTTTCGATGGTGTTCATGGAGATGACCTGGAAGCCATCATGAAAGAAGCAGGCATGCCTGAAGATGGAAAAACAACGGTCATTGATGGTCGTACGGGTGAAGTCTTTGATTCACGTATTTCCGTAGGTATCATGTATATGATCAAATTAGCGCACATGGTTGACGATAAGTTGCATGCGCGTTCTGTAGGTCCTTACTCATTAGTGACGCAGCAGCCATTGGGTGGTAAAGCTCAGAACGGTGGTCAGCGTTTTGGTGAGATGGAGGTTTGGGCACTGGAAGGTTATGGTGCCGCCTACACCTTAAGAGAAATCTTAACAGTTAAATCAGATGATGTTGTCGGTCGTGTTAAAACATATGAAGCTATCGTCAAAGGTGAGAAATTGCCAGAACCTGGATTGCCAGAATCATTCCGCGTACTGAAAAAAGAACTGCAGGCATTGGCTCTGGATATTCGTCTGTTGGATGACGAAGGACAGGAAATCGATATGCGTAAGATCGAAGAAGAAGAACGCAGCTATCCATCCTCAATCGAAGAAGTCAACCATGAAACGGATCAGGAATTAGCCAAAGCACGTCGCGAACGCGAAAGAGATGAAGCGGCTGAGGACGATGAAGAGGATGACGCTTTCTTTGAGGACGAAGACGTGCTTGAAGATGAAGACGAGATGGAAGATGATGATTTCCTTGCTGATGAAGAGGACGCTGATGATATGTTCGATGACGACCAGGACATTATGGATGATGAAGATGAAGACGACAAGACCGCATAAAGGAGGGTTTAACTGTGGCAGAATTAAATAACTTTTCCGCAATTCAGATTGGGTTAGCTTCTCCAGAGAAAATTCGCGAATGGTCTTATGGCGAAGTAAAGAAACCAGAAACGATCAACTATCGTTCTCAGAAGCCAGAGAAGGACGGATTATTTTGTGAAAAAATATTCGGTCCTTCCAAGGACTGGGAATGTAGCTGTGGTAAATATAAGAAGATCAGATATAAAGGTGTGATCTGTGATCGCTGTGGTGTTGAGGTCACCAAAGCAAGCGTGCGCCGTGAGAGAATGGGGCATATTGAGCTGGCGACACCGATCGCGCATATCTGGTATTTAAAAGGCATTCCTAGCCGGATGGGGCTGATTTTGGATATGTCTCCAAAACAGCTCGAAGAAATTATTTATTTCGTATCCTACGTTGTAACGGATAAAGGCAATACGCCTTTAGAGTATAAGCAGGTGCTTTCAGAACGTGACTACCGTAGCTGCTACGAGAAATTCGGACGCAATTTTGAAGCGAAGATCGGTGCCGAAGCCATCAAATGTCTGCTTCAGAATGTGGATCTGGATAGTGAATTTGAAATTGTTAATAAAGAGTTGAAAGAGGCTCAAGGTCAGCGTCGTTCTAAGCTGATCAAGCGTCTGGAAGCCATTGAGGCTTTCCGTTCTTCAGGAAATAAGCCTGAATGGATGATCCTGGATGTTCTGCCAGTCATTCCACCTGATCTGCGCCCAATGCTGCAGCTGGATGGCGGTCGTTTTGCAACGAGCGACCTGAATGACCTCTACCGCCGTGTGATTACACGTAATAACCGTTTAAAGAAGTTATTAGAATTAGGAACACCTTCTATTATCGTTCAGAACGAAAAACGTATGCTGCAGGAAGCCGTAGACGCTCTGATCGACAACGGTCGTCGTTCTAAACCAATTACAGGTGCTGGTGGACGACCACTGAAATCTTTATCCCATACATTAAAAGGAAAACAGGGTCGTTTCAGACAGAACCTCTTAGGTAAACGTGTCGACTATTCCGGACGTTCCGTTATTGCTGTCGGCCCTAGCTTAAAAATGTATCAGTGCGGTATTCCTCGTGAAATGGCATTGAATTTGTTCAAGCCTTTTGTCATCAGCGGCTTAGTGGCAAAACAGTTAGCAACGAATATCAAGGCTGCGGAAAGACTGATTGATAAAATGGATGACAAGATCTGGCCAATCGTTGAAGAGGTCATCAAACAGCATCCAGTTCTCTTAAACCGTGCGCCTACCCTGCACCGTTTAGGTATCCAGGCTTTCGAACCATTACTTGTTGAAGGGCGCGCCCTGCGTCTGCACCCATTAGTATGTCCAGCCTTCAACGCTGACTTCGACGGTGACCAGATGGCTGTCCATGTCCCATTAGGTAATGAAGCGATTCAGGAAGCACGTCAGCTGATGTTAGGTTCTAACAATATCTTAAGTCCAAAGGATGGTAAACCAATCGTTACCCCTTCTCAGGACATGGTCTTAGGAAACTATTATCTGACTTTAGAAGATGCCAATGCACCAGGAGAAGGCAGCATCTTTAAAGATGTCAATGAAGTCATGCTGGCTTATCAGGCCAAAGTGGTTCATCTGCACACACGTATTGCCTTGCCTGCAGCCTCTTTGCATAATCAGACCTTCACCGAAAAGCAGAATGCGAGTCTCTTGATCACAAGTGTTGGTAAGGTTATCTTCAACCAGATCTTTGAGGGTGACTTCCCATATATCAATGAGCCATCTAATGAGAACCTGGTGGCTACACCGGATAAATACTTTGTGCCATTTGGAACGAATGTCAAAGAGTTTATTAAGGCGCAGCCGATCATTAAACCATTCAATAAGAAAACATTAGGAAATATCATCAATCAGGTCTTCAAGGTATCTCCTATCTCTAATATCAGTACAATGCTCGATAAACTGAAAGACCAGGGATTCTACTATTCAACAGTTGCCGGAGTAACAGTCTCTGTTTACGATATTCAGGTTGCAGAGAAGAAATATCCGATCCTGGAAAAAGGTGACCATCGTGTTGATAAACAGGAAAGATATTATCGTAAAGGAATCCTGACGGAAGATGAACGTAAAGCAGCCGTCGTCAGAATCTGGACGGAGATCAAAGACGAGGTTACTGAAGTGGTTAAGGAAGAGTTCGAACGCGACATTACGAACCCAATCTTCATCATGTCTGATTCCGGTGCTCGTGGATCTCTGGCAAACTTCACCCAGCTGGTAGGTATGCGTGGTCTGATGAGCAACCCTAAGGGTGAAACTATCGAGGTGCCTATCAAGTCAAGCTTCCGTGAAGGATTAACAGCATCTGAATTCTTCATTTCGACCCATGGTGCTCGAAAAGGATCAACGGATACGGCCTTAAAGACAGCCGATTCAGGTTATCTGACACGTCGTTTAGTCGATGTCGCTCAGGACGTGATCGTTTCTGAGGAAGACTGTGGAACTGACCGTGGTTTCATCGTTACTGAATTAGTCAATACGAACGATGGTTCGATCATCGTGCCTTTATATGACCGTCTGGTGGGCCGTTTCACAAAACGTGATATCTTCCATCCAGAAACGGGTGAACTGATCGTTGCGCATGATGAGCTCATTAATGAAGCCAATGCGACGCAGATCGTCGAAGCTGGTATCAAAGAAGTTGAGATCCGGACTGTCTTTACATGTAACGCTAAACGCGGTGTATGTAAGAAATGTTATGGGCGTAATCTCGCCACAGGGGAACTGGTTGAGGTCGGTGAAGCCATCGGTATCATGGCCGCTCAGTCCATCGGTGAACCAGGTACTCAGCTGACCATGCGTACTTTCCACTCCGGTGGGATTGCCGGTGACTCAGATATCACCCAAGGTCTTCCACGTATTCAGGAGTTGTTTGAAGCACGTAATCCTAAAGCGAAATCCATTATTTCGGAAATCAATGGTGTGGTTACAGACATCATCGATAATAATGGCCGCATGGAAGTCATTGTTTCAAACGATTTGGAATCTCGCAGTTATCTGACACCTTATGGTGCTAAACTGAGAGTCAGCCTGAATGATCAGGTAGAGATCGGTGGTAAGATCACCGAAGGTTCTATCGATCCAAAAGAACTCTTAAGTGTGGCAGATATGACACATGTTCAGAACTACATTCTGAAAGAAGCCCAGCAGGTATATCGTTTACAGGGTATCGAAATCTCTGATAAACATATCGAGGTCATCGTTAAACAGATGCTGCGCAAGATGCGTGTCATCGAAGGTGGTGACACGGGCGCATTACCAGGTACACATATTGGTATCAGTGCTTTCACTGAATTAAATAAACAGGTCTTAGCTGAAGGAAAACGTCCTGCTGTTGCCCAGCCAATTCTTTTAGGTATCACTAAAGCTTCGCTGGAAACAGAATCCTTCCTGTCAGCCGCATCTTTCCAGGAGACGACACGAATCCTGACCGATGCAGCCATCAAAGGCAAAGTAGACCATCTGACTGGACTCAAAGAAAATGTTATCATCGGTAAACTGATTCCTGCCGGAACAGGTATTCGCGGTCCGTTAAAATCACCAGAACAGATCGCTGAAGAACAGCGTATGAAAGAGCAGCAGGATGAGGCACATTTAGAAGATGTCGAAATGTATGAGACAGAAGACATGACAGATGAAATGTTCGATGAGGAAATGGACGAATCCATGCAGGATGAAATGTAAAATGGGGAGGTTGAGAAACCTCTCCTTTTTTAAAAAAAGATTGAAAATTCGTTACTATTCACCGATAGAAGAAGGTGAAAAAACTTGTCAAGAGGAAAACTAAAAAAATTTTTCTTGCTTATTTTTCTCTATAAGACGCATTTGATTTTTCGGATGATTCTTCCTGCGTTTGAATGTTAACTGTACGCTAGCGTTTATTATTGGACGGTAACCATGGTGTTTATCGTCCATTCTCTTTTTTTATTGCCTCTTTGTCACAAAAGTTTTCCACACCCGTCTTTTTTAATTTAGGGTATATAATGTTCTTGTTAGGAAAGGACGGTGTCTATTGATGAAGACTTCTGATAAAAAATCTTTGGAGTTCATCTTGAAGCACAAGGATCACTTTGATCAGAAACTATTGGAGATCATTGATCATCTTTCTACGACTGTTGATCATTTGTCGCTTAAAAACACATCACTCTCGTCTTCCAATCAGTCTCTTAAAAAGTCAAATAGCTTCCTTACCATCAAATGTCATGATCTTAAGGCTGAAAACGACTCTCTAAAAAAACAAAAGAAGGAAGCTGATAAGG
>FCNA01000101.1 GCA_900018345.1 Clostridiales bacterium CHKCI006 | reverse complement strand
CCATTGCCGAAAATTCCCTACTGCTGCCTCCCGTAGGAGTCTGGGCCGTGTCTCAGTCCCAGTGTGGCCGTCCGCCCTCTCAGGCCGGCTACGCATCGTCGCCTTGGTGGGCCTTTACCCCGCCAACCAGCTAATGCGTGATAAGTCCATCTCCTGTCTATGCCATAGCATATCTAACAATATCGACATGCGTCCATATTGCCTACGCGGTCTTACCGTCCGTTTCCAGACGCTATCCCCCTTCAGAAGCCAGGTTCCTTATCTTTTACTCACCCGTTCGCCACTCAGTCCTAATGGACTGCGTTCGACTTGCATGTATTAGGCACGCCGCCAGCGTTCATCCTGAGCCAGGATCAAACTCTTCATCGTTTGTCTTTTTGACTCTTTATGTTTTTTAACTCATCTTTTTCAGATAAGCTTTCTGACGTTTCGTTTTGTCTTGAAACTTTGCGTTTCTGACGTGACTTTCTTTGTCTTTCAGGTTTATGTTTCAGTTTTCAATGTTCCAGCGCTGTCTTCCTGACAGCTCGTTTAGTCTATCACAGAACCCTTAGCTCTGTCAAGAAGTTTTTGAAAAAAGTTTTCTTCACCTTTCTTCATCTTTCCTCTTTTTTCGACTGCTTTGCCATTATAGCTTCTTTTATTTCCTTTGTAAAGCTTTTTTTAAAGAAATTTTAAAAAAATACAGCTACCCATTCTTTAATGAACAGGTAACTGCATTCTTTTGGCTTTTCAAATCTTATTTGTTATTAACTTTCTCGTAGATATCAATGAATTCCTGAGCTAAGTCGATAACAACTAAAGAAGTCATTAAGTGGTCTTGAGCATGAACCATTAATAAGTTTAATGGTGTTTTTTCACCACGGATCTCAGCCTGAATCATTTCAGTCTGAGAATGATGTGCTTCGTTTACTGATTCTTTAGCTTGCTGTAAAGATTCATTTGCTTTTTCCATATCGCCAGCTTTAGCATACTGAATAGCTTCGATTGCTGAGCTACGAGCACTACCTGCATTAACGATTAAATTAATAACGATTTGTTCTTGTTCATCCATTTTGATTACCTCTCATTCTGTAGTTTGTTCTCATAAAGATACATCGCATAAGGATATGTCGATATACACAACAGTGTATCTATGGATTTCTTCCCTCTTAACATGATCACTTATGTGCTATGAGAGATGGCATGTTTGGCACATACTCATAACGATATCTTTATAACTACCTTTATTTTACTCTATAAATTGTCTATTTGTCAATACAGAATGAAAAGGAATACATTTTTAGAAAGATTCATCAAATGTTCATTTTATTTCTGACTTGAATGACAATCACTGTATTTGAAAGTCAACAGTGATCTCAACTTATAGAAATAAACAATTGATCTTAGAGATACTAACCATGTCTATATCATTTTTTCTGATCGATCAATCATCCACTTACTTACGAAACATGCGTCCATTACGAATATACCTTACTCTACGTACTGACAATAACAGTTGAAAAAAAGTGATGAGCGTCAATATAGATTGAACTGGTCTTCGTACTACAAACAAGAATGAATTGAAAAATGTATGACTGACTGATTGACACTCCTGTTGGATCCCCTATGCTATACATTTCAATTTCAGGGAACACGAAAAAACCCGATATCATTTTCTTTCTTATTATATCAAACCGCACGCTGAGCATTTTAAATAGATGTTCTTACCCTTCTAGTATAAAGCATAAGTCAAAACTAGCATGTTCTTTATTGACATTAAAAAAAGCCATTTTAACAATCCCTCATGACGAGAATGGTCATTTTAAAGACATAAAAACCGCAGGACATCCTGCGGTTCGATTACATATATCTGATACTAATTAATTTAACTGTATTTAAATTAATCCTCTGCGTTTCTAGCCTCGATTCTGTCGTTCATCATAACGAATGGAGTCCACAAAACAACTAAGATAACGATTTCGATAACGTTCCAGATAGCACCTCTGATGTCACCACCAGTACATAAGAATCCGATCAAGATAGGAGGTGTTACCCAAGGAGCCTGGATACATGGACGACGGAGCATTCCACCTTCCATCAGGAAGTAAGTGATAGTACCAAGGATGATTGGACCTAAGATGAATGGAATCGCATAAACAACGTTCATTACGATAGGAAGACCGAATGTTAATGGTTCGTTGATTTCGAAGATACCAGGAGCTACTGAGATAGAAGCTACTGTTCTAGCTGCTTTAGATTTAGAGAAGATGAAGATGGCAATAATCAGACCGATTGTTGCACCAGATCCACCTAAGAATGCGAAACCTGACTGAACTTCACCAACAACAGTGTTCTGAGGTTCACCGCCAGCTGCGAATGTTTCAACGTTTTCCAGTGATAATGGAGTTAAAACTGGAGTAGTGATAGAACCTACAACGTTTGCACCATGTAAACCGAAGATCCATAAGAAGTCAATCATGAAGTAGATCAGAATCAATGTGAATACTGACTGAGAAATTGATTTCAATGGAGCACCAACGATATTGTTGATTAATACCCACATACTTTCACCAGATACTGAAAGCACAATGTTACAAATAATTGGCCAAACAAATACACCGATCATAGCTGGGACCAGAGATGAGAAAGTGTTAGAAACTGCTGGTGGAACACCATCTGGCATCGTAATCTTCAAAGCATCAAGTTTAGACAGTCTTGGGAATACTTCACCAATAAACAATGCACAAATCATTGCAACGAATAAACCATCAGCTTTGAATAATGTCTGAGATAAATAAGCAGTGCCTTTTGCACCGATTGCACCAGCTGCGTCAGAAGTAACAGCCATAGGAGCAATATAAGCAGCTAATGTAACGATTGCAGTTGCTTTTTCATCACCATTATTAGCTTTAGCTAAGTTCATAGCGATCATTGGAGCAACAAGGATAGCCATCATATTGATGGAACCGTTGTTAACCATGTTACATACTGCACTAATTCCTGTGCTATCAATGAACGATTTAAATCCATCACCGATTGCAGGCATATTCAAACCTGTTTCACCAAAGAGTAAGTGGATGTTGTTGACCAATACGGCGATTGCACCAGCGATCGTAGCTGGCATTACAACAACGAAACCGTCACGGATAGCAACTAAATGTTTCTGTGACCCAATCTTGGCAGCTATTGGGACAAATTTTTCTTCTAGAAATTTCATTTAAGTTTCCTCCCCGTATAAAATAGTACCATGACCGTTGTAATGATTAGTATCAGAGAATCATCACAACACTTGATTGATGAGATCAAATCATGGGTGTAACCAGGACGCCAATCCCGTTACAGCTGAGGGTTATTGGTAACCCTATCAACAACTACATTGTACACACTCCGTTCACAAAAGTCAATAGAAAATGTTATCGGTTACAAGATTTTCTTTCTTACAAAGAAAGTGTTTTCAGTTAAACACTTCGAAATATGCTGAATATCAAAGGACTTTCTTCTGTTTTTTAAAAAAAATTTACATTATATGATTTAACAAATATTTTAAATTTTTAACATTTCTTTTTTCTTATAATTATCCGCAAAAAGATGACTAGTTGTAATTATGTTACAGATAGTCATTTATTGCTTCATTTTGCCTTTTTTTCACTTGATTGTTCCATCCTATTCGACATTTATTTTGCAGTATCTTTTCTATTCCATGGCATCATGACCGCAGGCTCCTACGCTAATCAAGATGGTTGCGTGAACTTTTCCGATTCTACTCAACTTTTATATCTCAGCTTTTAAAAAGAACAATTAGTCAATTCTAGCCCATTTTCATCAAATCTGTTTAACTGGAAGGTCAAAAATGTCGCTATCCTTCCCTATATGATCAAACACAGACTATATCATAGCGTCAATTCACTTACCTATTCCATCTTTGTCATTTGCCAGCTCAATATGCCTTATAGGAATCAAACCCTAGTTAACAGCTCACCTGATAAATTCCTTTGCGCTTTAAAAAGGCAATCGCGCTGGTACAAAACGCTTCATAGACACGCCATATCACTGTCTCAATCACCTAATAGTGCGACTACCGTTCTATTATTGTCCTTCTAAAGGAATGCTGTTTCCTGTTGAGATGAGGCAATCAGGATGTAGACTGAAAACAAACCCATTGAGTCCATGCTACATCGCTTATGGACAATACACAGCGATATAGAAGCTTCCTGGTATGCATTCACCTTTGCTTATCTTGCATGTTAGATAAATGACTACTGCTCATAAGCGGAATTGTTTATGCGCAAGACGGATAAATAGAAAGGCTGAGATTAATGTCTTGATCCCTATATATTATCAGCATTGAATCTATTTAAAGGTATAAAAAAAGAGACTAGCGATCGGCTAATCTCTTGATGTCTCATTCTCTTATTCAAAGATTTCAGAAACAGTACCAGCACCTACAGTACGTCCACCTTCACGGATAGAGAACTTAGTACCAGCTTCCAGAGCGATTGGGTGAATCAGTTCAACAGTGATTTCAACGTTATCGCCTGGCATAACCATTTCAACACCTTCTGGTAATTCGATAACACCAGTGATGTCAGTAGTTCTGAAGTAGAACTGAGGACGGTAGTTAGCGAAGAATGGTGTATGACGTCCACCTTCGTCTTTTGATAATACGTAAACCTGTCCTTTGAATTTCTGATGTGGATGAACTGATCCTGGTTTAGCTAATACCTGACCACGAACGATTTCATCACGGTTAACACCACGTAATAATACACCTACGTTGTCACCAGCTTCAGCGAAGTCCAGTAATTTACGGAACATTTCGATACCAGTAGCAACAGTGCTTTTCGTTTCACGGATACCAACGATTTCTAATGGTTCGTTTAATTTTAACATACCACGTTCAACACGTCCAGTAGCAACAGTACCACGACCAGTGATTGTGAATACGTCTTCTACAGGCATTAAGAATGGTTTATCAGTATCACGAGTTGGAGTTGGGATGTAAGTATCAACAGCTTCCATTAATTCTTCGATAGCTTTAACCCATTTTTCTTCACCGTTTAAAGCACCTAAAGCAGAACCACGGATAACTGGAGTATCATCACCTGGGAAGTCGTATTCATTTAATAATTCACGTACTTCCATTTCTACTAAGTCTAATAATTCTTCGTCATCAACCATGTCGCATTTATTTAAGAATACAACGATGTAAGGTACACCTACCTGACGAGATAATAAGATGTGCTCTCTAGTCTGAGGCATAGGTCCATCAGTAGCAGCAACGACTAAGATAGCGCCATCCATCTGTGCTGCACCAGTGATCATGTTTTTGATGTAGTCAGCATGGCCTGGACAGTCAACATGTGCGTAGTGACGTGTATCTGTTTCGTACTCAACGTGAGCTGTATTAATCGTGATACCACGTTCTCTTTCTTCTGGAGCGGCATCGATTGCAGCGTAATCCATTGCTTTAGCCTGACCTTTTTTAGCCAGTACAGAAGTGATTGCTGCAGTTAAAGTTGTTTTACCATGGTCAACGTGACCGATAGTACCAATGTTTACATGGGCTTTTGAACGATCAAACTTTTCTTTTGCCATTAATAGTTCCTCCTATTTGTAAAATATTCATACTCTTATATTTTAAATTAATTCGCTGATAAAATCAACTAGAATTAATCAAATATAACGATTTTAGTTACTGCTGTTTTTCTTGATAATTTCTTCAGAAATACTCTTTGGTACTTCTTCATAATGATCAAATTGCATAACATAGTTTCCACGTCCCTGAGTGAATGAACGTAAGTCAGTTGCGTAACCAAACATGTTGGCTAATGGTACCATTGCCTGTACGACAATCGCATTACCACGTTCTTCCTGACCTTCGATACGTCCACGACGGCTGGAAACATCACCCATTACAGAACCTAAGTATTCAGCTGGTGCAGTAACCTCAACTGACATGATTGGTTCAAGGATCACAGGCTGACATACTTTACCTGCGTTCTTTAAGGCCATCGAAGCAGCGACCTTATAAGCCATTTCTGATGAGTCGACATCATGGTATGAACCATCAAATAAAGTCGCCTTGATATCTAATACTGGGAATCCAGCAATGATACCGTTCTTTAATGCATCTTCAAGTCCTGATTTTACAGAACCGATGTATTCTCTTGGTACGGCACCGCCGACTACAGCGTCAACGAATTCAAATCCTTTACCTTCATTAGGTTCAAATTTGATCCATACATGACCGTACTGACCACGACCACCTGACTGACGAATGAATTTACCTTCAACGTCTGCAGCTTTCTTGATCGTTTCACGATAAGATACCTGAGGTGCACCGACATTGGCTTCCACTTTGAATTCTCTCTTTAAGCGGTCAACAATGATATCCAGGTGTAACTCACCCATACCAGCGATGATCGTATCGCCTGTATCTTCATCTGTCCAGGTTTTGAAAGTAGGGTCTTCTTCAGCTAATTTAGCTAAAGCGATACCTAATTTATCCTGGTCATTTTTCGTTTTTGGTTCGATAGCAACGTTAATAACTGGTTCAGGGAATTCCATAGATTCCAGGATAACGAAGTTATTTTCGTCACATAAAGTATCACCAGTAGTTGTATTTTTGAAACCAACAGCGGCTGCGATATCACCGGCATAAACCGTGTCGATCTCAGTACGTTTATTCGCGTGCATCTGTAAGATACGTCCTAATCTTTCCTTGACATCTTTGGTAGAGTTCAGAACATAAGATCCAGATGAAGCAATTCCGGAGTATACTCGGAAGAATGTTAACTTACCAACGAATGGGTCAGTCATTACTTTGAATGCTAAGGCAGCAAATGGTTCGCTGTCAGAAGCATGACGAGCGACTTCGTTACCATCTTCATCAGTACCCTTGATTGAAGGAATATCTGTAGGAGCTGGTAAGTAATCGATCACAGCATCCAGCATTGGCTGAACACCTTTATCTTTATAAGCAGATCCGCAAAGAACTGGGAATAATTCAACAGCTAAGGTACCCTTACGGATAGCAGCTTTTAATTCCTCAACAGTCACTTCTTCTTCCTCTAAGACTTTCATCATTAAGTCATCATCGTAAGAAGCCGCTGCATCTAACAGTTTATTACGGTATTCTTCTGCCTGAGCTTTGTATTCTTCAGGGATTTCACGGTAAACAACTTCTTCACCGTTTTCACCTTCGAAGTAGATTGCTCTCATTTCAACTAAGTCAATGACACCTTCGAAAGTATCTTCAGCGCCGATTGGAAGCTGAATGGCTACGGCATTAGCACCTAAACGTTTTCCGATGGATTCTAATGACATAATAAAGTCAGCACCAGTGGCATCCATTTTGTTACTAAATACGATACGTGGAACACCATATGTTGTTGCCTGACGCCATACTGTTTCAGTCTGAGGTTCTACACCTGCTTTAGAGTCCAGAACAGTTACTGCACCATCAAGAACACGTAATGAACGTTCAACCTCAACGGTAAAGTCTACGTGGCCCGGAGTATCGATGATGTTGATACGATATCCATTCCAGAAGGCTGTTGTTGCAGCTGAGGTGATCGTGATTCCACGTTCCTGTTCCTGGGCCATCCAGTCCATCTGGCTAGCACCCTCATGGGTCTCACCGATCTTGTGGATCTTACCAGTGTAATATAATACACGTTCAGTAGTCGTTGTTTTACCAGCATCGATGTGAGCCATGATACCAATATTACGTGTATGTTCTAGCGAAAATTCACGAGCCATTTTAGTTCTCCCTTCTTAATTATTTTTAAGATCAGATTACCAACGGAAATGTGCGAAAGCTTTGTTGGCTTCAGCCATTTTGTGAGTATCTTCTTTCTTCTTCACAGATGCACCCGTGTTATTGGAAGCATCAATGATTTCGTTTGCTAAACGATCAACCATTTCGTATTCATTACGCAAACGAGCGTAGTTTACTAACCATCTTAAACCTAAAGTGGTTCTTCTTTCTGGAGATACCTCAACTGGTACCTGATAGTTAGCACCACCGATACGTCTTACTTTTAATTCGAGTACTGGCATGATGTTATTTAAAGCCTGCTCAAACACTTCCATTGCTGGACGCTGTGTTTTTTCTTCTACTTTTTTGAATGCATCGTAGAGAATGTTCTGAGCAACACCTTTTTTACCATCAAGCATGATGTTGTTGATTAATTTAGAGATTAATTTTGAGTTATATACTGGATCAGGTAATACATCTCTTTTTGCAACATGTCCTTTTCTTGCCATGACTATTTCCTCCTTCCACTAAATTTCACAAACTATTTCTTGGCTGCTTTTGGTTTCTTAGCACCGTATAAAGAACGTCCTTGCATACGATCTTTAACACCTGCGCAGTCCATTGTACCACGAATGATGTGGTAACGAACACCTGGTAAGTCCTTAACACGTCCACCACGAATCAGTACAACGCTGTGTTCCTGAAGGTTGTGTCCGATACCAGGAATGTAAGCAGTCACTTCTAAGCCGTTGGATAAGCGAACACGGGCATATTTACGTAAAGCAGAGTTTGGTTTTTTAGGTGTCATAGTCGCAACACGGGTACAAACACCACGTTTCTGTGGAGAGTTTGACTTTGTTGGTCTTTTAGCTAAAGAGTTGTATCCTCTGTTTAAAGCTGGTGATTTTCTTTTAACGACTTTGTCGCTACGACCTTGTCTTACTAACTGGTTAATTGTTGGCATTTCATTTCTCCTTTCTCCCGGGATCTTCTAACACACAATTCCGGGTGTTTCTTTTTTTGGTTTATTAAATTGTGCCAGAATTCAGCACCATGTGAATTATATGCTTTCTCTCTTCGTTTGTCAATGTATTTTTTAAATTTTTAACGAATTTTCGTTACTATTCACCGATAAAGAAGGTAAATAACCTTAGATAAAAAAGAGTACAGAAAAGAGAACGCTTAGTTAGCAAGGATTTCGGCTAACCTGTTCAAAGCGCTCTCTTTATTCTGTAATGATGTT
>FCNA01000141.1 GCA_900018345.1 Clostridiales bacterium CHKCI006 | reverse complement strand
CGGCCCTATTACCCCGACTATCGTCGGTTTGGGCTCCTTCCCTTTCGCTCGCCACTACTCAGAAAATCGTTCTTACTTTCTTTTCCTTCAGGTACTTAGATGTTTCAGTTCCCTGAGTTTTCCCTCCATCTGCGCTCGCAGTGGATATACACCCTTCCTGGTGTATGGGTTCCCCCATTCGGACATCGCCGGTTCTCTGTCTGCTTACGACTCCCCGACGCGTTTCGCCGTTTGCTGCGTCCTTCTTCGCCTTGATGTGCCCAGGCATCCTCCAGATGCTCTTGCTTCCTTAACCTTTCCTTTCGGTTTGCTTTCTCGTCTACTTTCTTCTTTTCGACTTTCGGAAAAGATCTCTCTTTTCTCTTCTCTCTATCGTTTCACTGATATTCAGTTTTCAATGTTCTCTTCCAGTGTCCTCTCGAACACTGAAAACTAAAACATATCCCTTACTCAACCTTTCTCTTCTCCCTAGAAAGGAGGTGATCCATCCCCACGTTCCCGTAGGGATACCTTGTTACGACTTCACCCCAATCATCAAACCCACCTTCGACAGCTCCTTCCTTTCGGTTCGGCCACCGGCTTCGGGT
>FCNA01000064.1 GCA_900018345.1 Clostridiales bacterium CHKCI006 | reverse complement strand
CAGGGTTGTTTCATGAAGAAATTGAAATAAAGAAAAAAGATAGTAAAATCGAGGAATAAATTAGCTATACAAATGCTACATATTCCTCGATTTTTTTGTTGTTTAATGGTATAATATACTATATAGTAGGGGTATATTATACCTCTATATCGAAAGGAGGATTCGTATGCCTTTAACACAGAAAAAATATCCGGATTGGGTTCAAAAGTTTAGAACCAGAGGGACGACAGTCAAGAAAATCGGGGATTCCTATTACCTTTATAAAAGGACTTCCCGGCGCGTGAAAGGGAAAAAATATCCTCAACCGGTGGATACCTACATTGGTCTTATCACTCCTGATGGAGTGATATCGAGTCATAAAAAGAAGGTATCGATCACCAATACTGAGGTGTGGGAGTACGGCTTTTCAAAGGTCGTTTGGGAATTATGTCCTGATGACTGGAAAAAGCCTTTGGGAGACGACTGGGAAGATGTCCTGGCAATCATCCTTCTAAAAAAATCTCCTACTTCCTATATTCAGAGAAACCGTTCTCTGAAAAATGAATCGGAATTCCATTATCAGTTTTCAGCTCAGATGGCCTCATTGTCCCGTCGTCTTTATCGAAAATATGGTTTTGATCTTGATCGGCTCGAACCGTTGAAGACGATCTATCTGGTATGCCTGGATAAAACTGAAATTATATCCAAGGTGGATGAGAAACAACAGTCCCTGTTAGACCAGTTACAGGTAGAATTAGGCTTGTGTTGAAAGCATTTATAAGACGAAGGCTTTGATCCATTATTTCAGGCAGGTTCCCGATTATCGATGTTCCAGAAAGAAGAAGCATAATCTGGATGAGATGTTGACCTATCTGACACTTGGGATTCTATGTGGCAGGTTAACGATCAAGCGCAGCTTAAACTGGGCCAGAAGTAATTTGAAGTGGCTGAAGCGATTTATGAAGCTTGAAAATGGAATCGCTTCGGAGCCGACAATCAGCCGAATGCTCAACGGAATTGATCAGGAGTTATTTTGTTATGCATTCATTGAATGGATAGGAGAGATCATCAGTACGAAGAATACGCATTTAGCTATAGACGGCAAAGCGCTTTGTGGTGCCACTGAAAAGGCAAAGGATGAGGCTGTGCCTATGATATTGAATGTAGTAGAGACTGTACGAGGATTAATCCTGGCACAAAAAGCGATTGATTCAAAGACGAATGAGATAACAGCGATTCCAGAGTTGTTAGAATTGCTTGATATAACAGGGAGCACAGTGACCATTGATGCGATTGGAACGCAAACAGATATTATGAAGCAGATAAGTGAACAAGGTGGACATTTTGTTCTGATGGTGAAGAAGAATCAGCCGGAGGCCTATGCGGAGATACACGAATTTATGGGCCGGATGGAGACAGAAGCAGCCAAAAAAAGAAAAGGAGAACAAACAGATCCCATCTATGAGGAATATCTGGAAAAATATGATGATACCAACCAGAGTGAAAAAAATCGTGAAAGATACGAATATAGGACCGTGATGGTATGTAATGATCCATCTGCATTAACGAAAAGTCAGAAAGAATGGTCAGAGGTAAAAAGTATCGGATTGGTCAAACAGGTGAGGGTACCTATTGAAAAAGACGAACAGGGCAATGATATCACTCCGGGCAAAGAAGAATTTTTAAGGTATGGATCTAGAAGATGTCCAAAACCAAGAGAGTCGGAAGAAAAGGGCAAAGAGATCCAATGCACGGCAATGATATCCGATAGGCTGCTTACGGCAGAAGAATTAATGAGGATCAAACGAATGCACTGGGTAGTTGAGAATGGATTACACCATACATTGGATGACACTTTCAGAGAGGACCGGTCGCCAGCCAGAAGATCGGCAGCAGTCAATCTATCATTGATAAGGAAAATAGCATATAACATTCTACGGATATCGATGTATGAGACAGAGATGACAGATGTGATATCAGAGATGATGGATCATTTTTGTGATCATGAAGAATTGCGAGAAAAGTATGTATTCCAGGGGATAGTTAGTCGATACTGATTATCTAACTCAAAAAAAGCCATCCGATCAGGAGGGCAAAAAATGGGATATTTGAGGTAAGGGAGATTTTGCGCTTTTTTTAGCTTTGAAGTTGAGAAATAAGAAGATTCTGAGAATTCAAGCAGGATCAAACACAC
>FCNA01000063.1 GCA_900018345.1 Clostridiales bacterium CHKCI006 | reverse complement strand
CTTTATGGGCGCAGCAAGGTGCTCATCCTAGATAATGGTTCAAGCTTTAAGAACAGGAACACTAATGAGATCGCAGGCAGATTAGGCACACAGATCATTTATAACCCACCTTACAAACCAACGAGCATTATGTGGAATTTATGATTATGTGGAGTTTTTGATCAAAATAAGCCTTTTTAGCCCATTTTTTTATTATAAAACTCCACATAATATTTATATCTATTGTACTATTTCCTTGTGTAATGCAAGGAGGAATATAATATGTACACATTAAACAATTTGATTGATAAAGCTTGTAATGATTTATTATTCGCGGGTTTTTCTAAAAAAACCATCTATGGTGCCTATTGGTATATATGGTACCGATTAGTAAAAAAACATGGCAAAGATGCAATATTTGAAGAAAGCATGTGTCATGAATACTGCAAAGATTATTTTGAAAAGGACATATTCAGTATGGACTTTAGTAATCTTATTCAAGTTCAGAAGAGATATCTCAGAGCTTTTAGTATTCTTATTCAATGCAGTAGAAATATGCCGCTTAAAAAATTAAACAGACACTATCATCGTGACTTTATTCTCGATGATAGGTCACAAAGATTACTGGATGAATATATCCAAAAGTGTATGGAAGATGGAAATAGTGAAACAACAATAAATAATAAAAAGATGCGAATTCGCAACTTTATGATTGACATTGATTTTAAAAATATCAGTAAAGATTCAGTTGTTTTATACTTAAAGAAACGTAAAGCCAAGCAAAACCTTACGACTTATGCGATAGATACCAGACTTATAAGACGCTTTCTTATTTTCTGTTATGAGAAAGAAGAACTAGACAAATCGATTCTTCTATCATGGCCAGACAAGATGCCTGACATAGTAAATAAAGAAATACCTTCCGCTTACTCAGTTGAAGAAATCTCAACACTACTGAAATCAGCGAAAGTATTTTAACGTGAAGATAATCATTTAAGAAATTATGCCATTCTTTCACTTATTACATATACAGGCATGCGTGCAAGTGATGTCACCAACCTAAGACCATGTGATATTGATTGGAGAAATAACGAGATTAGAATCATACAGCAAAAAACCAAGAAAGAAGTTGTTTATCCGTTACTTCCACAGATCGGCAATCCAATCATTGAATATATCCAAAACGAAAGACAAGATGGTGAATATCTTTTCTTAAAAGAAAATGGTCATAAATTAAATCAATCAATTGTAACGAGAATCATCAACAATTACTTTGCACAGTCTCCTATCAAAATCAATGGCCGTCACTTTGGTGCACATTCATTAAGACATTCAATAGCTACTATTATGGTCAATAACGGTATATCTTTATTTTCGGTTGCGAATACTTTAGGACATTCAAATATAGATTGTGTAAAAATATATGGCAAGGTAGATATCGCTCATTTAAGGAAATGTGTACTGGAGGCGCCTTATCATGCGTGAGTTAATAAGTACATGGGGACCATATTTGAAAGATTTCTATGAATACAAAAGACTCAGTGGTTTTAAATACAATAGTGCGGAAAGTGTAATCTATCAATTTGATCGATACTATAAAAGTCTGGGTATCAATGAACTTAAATTTACTAGAGATATAGTTGAACCATTTCTTTATGTAGATGGGAATAAAAGAATAGCGACACGAAACTGGAAAGCCAGTGTCCTAAGACAATTTGGTGATTATCTTATCAAGCACGGAATCTTAGATCACATATACCTGATTCCCCCGATATCACTAAAAGGGGAAGCAGAATTCATCCCTTATATTTTCTCTAATGAAGAACTTAGCCAAATTATAAACTATTTGGACTCATATACGAAATCAGACATACCAGGAACATTTAATGCCAGATGTAATACGCTCAACTCTGTTTCGACTGTCATTAAGGTCTTGATGGCCACAGGTATGCGAATCAATGAAGTACTATCGCTTAGAAGAACGGATATCGATCTGGATAACCAATTGTTCATTGTGAAAGAATCCAAGAACAATAATGAAAGGCTTATTCCTTTCTCAAATACAATAAAGCAAGAAATAGTGAACTATATCCTGAAGACGCCATTTAACATAAATAAGTATGACAGACTTTTCCAAATAGAGGCAGGCAAGCAATTGAATGCAGATAGGTGCTGGTTTTATTTTAACAAAGCAATAAAAGCAACAGGCATCAAGAAAGATAAAGGACCACGTATTCATGATCTAAGACATACCTATGCCGTAATGGCTCTTACACAACTGCAAAAGTCAGAAAAGAATATCAATCTTTCTTTATCTTATCTATCGGATTACTTAGGCCACAAATCACTTAGGGAGACACAAAAGTATTTATGGATAACACCTGAATTATTTGATGAAGTCAAATATAACATGAGTGATTATACATCATTTATCAAAGATATATACGATGGAGAAAAATACGATGACTAAAAACGACTTTACTAAGATCCTAGATACTTATTTTTCAAAACACCTATCACTTGAAAGAAAGTTCTCTGAAAATACATATGATGCATATCTGAATGTTTTAAAACAGTATATCTATTATTTGACTACTATTAAAAAAATCAAGCCAAAAAACATAAGTATCTTTTCGTTCAGCAAAGATAATATTCTGGATTTTTTGACATATGTCGAAACTGAACTTGGCTGCAGCATAAGAACCAGAAATCATAAACTTGCGGTTATCAATTCATTTCTTGAATATGCACAAAGTTATAATCCAATTTATTTAGATATCTATCTTCAATCAAAATCAATCAAACTTAAGAAGGCTATAAAGGAAAAGATGGATTATCTAACAAAAAAGGAACTGGAAGCTTTTTTGAAGCAGATAAATATCAGAACTAAAAACGGCTATAAACACTATGTCATTATTGCTTTACTGTATGAATCTGGAATGC
>FCNA01000135.1 GCA_900018345.1 Clostridiales bacterium CHKCI006 | reverse complement strand
TATACAGATATCAAATATAAAAAGCAATATAGATGGAATCTACCATGGCATAGCGAAGAAATATATCAATGGATATATACAGGAACATGCCTGGAGATTCAATCATAGATATAAAGGCTTCAAACTTATGTTCTCCATGATGAGAATCGTCAGCTACTCAATTGTAATGACTAGAAAAATGCTTAAAGATTACTACAATAACGCAAGTGTGTCTGATGGTCTATGAAATTGTCATAAATAGACTTGTATTTTCTTTTAAAAATTTAGTTTTACAAAAAACTAGATAATTTGCGTAAATTTAATGAAGTTTACAGAAATATAGCGAACCTTCAAAATCATTCACCCATATTTAACGGCGAAATGTGCATTGATTTAATAATCAGTTGCTATAATATCCGCGTCCTAAAGAAAGGGCATGATAATAGGGGAGGGACAGTATGTCAGAAATCATCTTGAAGAATGTATGTAAAACATACGAAAACAAGAATACAGTCATTGAAAATTTGAATCTAACTATTCAAGATGGAAGTTTTACGGTTCTCGTTGGACCATCCGGATGTGGAAAATCAACGACACTGCGCATGATTGCTGGATTGGAGGATATCTCATCTGGTGAACTTTTGATTGATGGTCAACGCATGAATGAAGTGGATCCAGTGCATCGTGATATTGCAATGGTTTTTCAGAATTATGCTTTGTATCCAACCATGAGTGTACGTGGAAACATTGAATTTGGTTTAATCAATGCCAAAGTACCAAAGGCAGAAAGAGATCGTTTAATTGAAGAAATTGCCCAGATGGTTGGTTTAAGTGAGCATTTAAATAAAAAGCCATCTCAATTATCTGGCGGTCAAAGACAACGTGTGGCATTAGCACGTGCAATGGTCAAAAAACCAAAAGTATTTTTAATGGATGAACCGTTAAGTAACTTAGATGCAAAGTTACGAAATAAAATGCGTTCTGATTTGATTGAGTTGCATCATAAACTCAAGGCAACTTTTGTTTATGTTACTCATGATCAAGTTGAAGCTCTGTCAATGG
Source organism: Clostridiales bacterium CHKCI006 (assembly GCA_900018345.1). Taxonomy (GTDB): domain Bacteria; phylum Bacillota_I; class Bacilli_A; order Erysipelotrichales; family Coprobacillaceae; genus Fimiplasma; species Fimiplasma intestinipullorum. The sequence continues at coordinate 22,647 of FCNA01000135.1, read as the reverse complement.
CAACGGATATTGTGTTGATGAATAAGGGGGTAATCATGCAGCACGATAAACCAAGTATCATTTATAATCAACCAAAGAATATTTTTACGGCACAATTTATTGGAACACCAGAAATGAATATTATTCCACAAGAGGATTTCAAGGGACAAATTGAAGTAACAGAGGGAGTTGCGTTTATCGGATTTAGACCATCTAAAGTGAAAATGTATGATCCAAATACAACTAAGTCTCATATTACTTTTAAAGGACAAGTTTTGACCAAGGAAATGCTAGGTTCAGAAATTATTTATCGTTTAGCAACGCCAATGGGAGTCGTGTCTATGAAAGCTTTTAGTGATATTGATTTAGCTTTAGATGATGAATTAGATGTCATGGTGGAACGTAAGAATTTACATTATTTTGATGAGAACAAAGAAGCAATGGAGGGATAATGATGCAAAAAATTAAACCATATCTCTTTATTGCACCCGCATTAATTGTATTTTTAGTTTTTTCCATTTATCCAATTTTATCCATGATTCAATTAAGTTTCTTTGATTGGGATCTGGTCTCTGTCAATAAGACATTTGTGGGAATTCAAAACTATCTTGATTTGTTTAAAGACAAGATGTTTTGGCAAACCATCAGTAATACTTTTGTTTATATGATCTTAACAGTTCTTTTAGGAGTAGGGTTTGGAATTTTACTGGCTCTTTTCTTACAAAAGAACACTAAAATAAATGCTTTTATGCAAAGCATCATTTTCTCTCCATATATCATTTCATTGGCTTCAGTTTCATTTTTGTGGATGTGGCTGATGAACAAAGATTATGGATTAATTAACTATGTTTTGTCATTCTTTGGTATATCTTCCATTGATTGGCTAGGCGATCCAAAGGTTGCTCTTTTCTCTTTGGTATTAATCTCTGTTTGGAAGACGGTTGGGTATAATACGATCATTATTCTATCGGCTCTTCAAAGTATCCCTAAGCATCTTTATGAAGCGGCTAGTTTGGATCGTGCCAATAAACGACAAGTCTTCACAAAAATTGTTTTTCCAATGATTTCACCAACCTTGTTTTTCTTAACGATTGTGAATATCATTGCATCTTTTAAAGTATTTGAAACGATTCAGATCATAACCCAGGGTGGTCCACAGAATAGCACCAACACGCTAGTTTACTCTATTTACGAATATGGATTTAAATTTTACAAGATTGGCGATGCTTCTGCGATCGGAGTGGTACTGCTAGTGATTATTTCAATCTTTACAGTCGTTTATTTTAAATTATTGAGTAAGAAAGTTCATTATCAATAGGAGGCCCGTATGAAAAAAATTAAATGGATTCCCAGAATGATCATCACGGTCATCCTCTTTCTGATTTTCTTCTTTCCGTTTTACTGGATGTTAGTGACTTCGGTGAAAACCTTAGGGGAAACAGTGCAAGTGCCGCCAACATTTTTCCCAGAAGTCTTTCAGTGGGAAAACTTTAAACAAGCTTTTGAGGCGATTCCATTTCTCTCTTATTTAAAGAATAGCGTCATTGTAACAGCCGCTGTATTGATTTTACAGATGTTAACTATCGTACCTTGTGCTTATGCCTTTGCACGCTATCGCTTTAAGGGACAGAAATTTCTCTTTGGCTTAATTATGATTACCATGATGATTCCTGCGCAATTGATCTTTATGCCAATCTTTGTTATGTTTTCACGCATTGGATGGATCAATACGTATCAGTCGTTAATTTTACCTTTCGCTTCAAGTGCATTTGGTATCTTTATGTTGCGCCAAACATTTAAGCAAGTGCCAAATGAATTAATTGAAGCAGCTAAACTGGATCGTGCGAGCGAATGGAAAATCATTTGCAAAATCATGCTTCCTTTAGCTAGACCAACTTTAACGACGTTAGCTTTATTAACCTTTATCAATACATGGAATGACTATTTCTGGCCACTCGTATTAACTACCAAAGATACGGTGCGTACTTTACCAGTTGGAATTGCATCCTTAAGACAAATTGAAAGTGGCATTAACTATCACGTCCTCATGGCAGGTAACGTAATGTTAGTGATACCAATTATTATTGCCTTTGTCTTAGCACAAAAACAGATTATTAAAGCATTTACTTATATGGGGGATAAATAAAAATGAATAAAAAATGGATGAAGTCTGTGTTAGCCGCAACAGCATTATGCTGTACTGTAGGACTATTTGGTTGTTCAAGTCAAGCAAGTGAAACCACAAAAAATGAAGATGGTGTGATTGAATTGACTTACTGGTATTCATGGCAAGATAAAGTTGCTGAAAATAACCTGGAGTTGACTGAAAAATTCAACGAAACAGTGGGAAAAGAAAAAGGTATTCATATCACTGCCGAATATCAAGGAACTTATGAGGAATTACATTCAAAATTACAGAGTGCCTTTGTAGCAGGAGAAGAGCCAGCGATTTCTGTTATGGAAATTGCGAGCATTCGTACCTTTGCTGAAGCAGGAATGCTTCAACCATTGGATACGTATATCAGTGATGAAAAAGAAGCGAATTTCCTTCCTGGCTTAATGGATAACTCATACGTTAATGATCAATTATACGGTGTTCCATACTTACGCAGTACACCAATCTTCTACTACAACAAGACTTTATTTGATCAGGCAGGAATTACCAGTGCACCTACTAACTGGGAAGAATTAGCTGAGGCAAGTAAGAAACTAGCATCAATTGGTGTTGCTGGTTGGGGGATTGTCAATGATGAATGGCATTTTGAAGCATTAACTAAAGGCAATGGTGGAAACACGGTGAGCGATGATGAAACAGAAGCTGTTTTTAATCAAGCAGCCGCAGTAGAAGCAGTGAAATTTGTTGATGAAGGATTGCAAAATTCAAATTTCAAATACTATAGTGGAAATAATGCCTCTACAAACCTTGAAACAGAATTTATGAATCAAAAAGTGGCAATGTGGATCGGATCAACAGGAAGTTTAAATAATCAGTTAGATATTGCAAGCCAAAACGGTTATGAAATTGGTACATGCTTTATTCCATGTGGAAAAGAATATAATGTTCCAACTGGAGGATGTAATTTAGTCATGACTTCTAAATTAAGTGATGAAGAAAAAACGGCAGCAGCTGAATTTATTAATTTTATGACTGATGAAGATCAAGTGGTATATTCACATAAGAAAACTGGTTATTTACCAACAACGACGACATCATTAGAAAATCCTGAAATCATTGCACTTTACGAACAAACACCACAATTTAAAGTTGCTTTGGATCAATTACAATATGGAAGTGGTCGTCCAATGAATAAAGGTTATAATGAAGGAATCAAATTTTATAAAAATGCATTAGATAAAATCTTTACTTCAGATGTTGATATTCAGTCAACTTTAGATGAAGCAGCAAAAGAATGTACTGCTGTATTACAGGAGAATGCTTAATATGTCTAAAAGATTAGTGGTAATGAGTGTTGATTCACTATTTACAAGTGATTTAGAGAAAGTAAAAGACAAAGTAGGGTTTGCAGAAGTCTTAAGTGATTGTATTGTTATCCCAAATCTAACATGCATTTATCCAACTTTGACTTATCCTTGTCATACGACCATGATTACTGGTCGTTATCCTGCAAGTCATGGTATCATTCATAATGAAATTTTAAATCCATCAACGAATAATGCAGCATGGTATTGGCAATACGAAGCAATCCAAACACCAACATTATTCGATATTGTCAAAAAGAATGGATTGACGACGGCTGCATTAAGCTGGCCAGTAACAGCAAATGGTCCGATCGACCATTGCATTCCAGAAATTTGGACTTTAACTTATGACCGTGAGAATCAGGATTTGTATCGCAATGCTTCAAAAACAGGAAAAGAAGTCTATCTAAGACATAAACATTTACTAGAGTATAAAGAAAATCCACGGTTTGATATGTTTATGGAGGCATGTGCCTTAGATATTATTGAAAATGAAACACCGGATGTACTTTTGATTCATCAGGCATCCCTAGATCATGAACGTCATGTCAATGGTATTCAGGCACCTAAAGTAGATGAAGCTTTAGTGAATCATGGATACTGGATCAAAAATATTATCGAAGCTTATAAGCGTAAAGGAATCTTTGAAGAAACGACCTTTGTAATCTTAGGCGATCATGGTCAATTAAATATTAAACGTGTTGTCAGTCTAAATGAAATGTTACGTCGCGCAGGTTTAATTAAGACAGATGGATTAGGCCATGTTTTGGACTATCGTGCTTATGCGCAATCAGCAGGTATTTCTTGTCATATATATGTAAAGGATGAAAAGGATATTGCGAAGGTAGATGAAGTTCTTGCACAAGCAAAAGAAGCAGGTTACATTGAAGAAATCTTTGATTCTTCAGCTATACAAAAGATGGGGCTAGTAGGAAAAATGCACTATGCAGTAGAAGCATGCCCATATGTATCCTTCTCTAATGAAGTGGATACGGATATACTTTGCGAGTTTAACGAGGCAGACTATAAAAATTCTTTAGCTACTCATGGACATTTACCAACCAAGGGAGATCGACCACCGATGTTGATTTATAATTCTAAAAGAAAGGCAACGACCATTGAAGGAGGAAGATTAGTAGACTTCTTGCCAACATGGTTAACTTTATTAGATTTAGATATTCCTGATGGTTTGGATGGTCAATCACTTCTTTAATGAGATAATAAAAACAGAAACACGTCAAAATGTTTCTGTTTTTTCGTTTAACGTAAAAGCATTTGTTTTATAAATGTGGCTAGACCAATAATGGCATTTAAAAAGCACCAGCTTGCCCATACTTTTAAATCTTGATAATTTCCTGCGTAAGTAACGGCTAGATAAGCAGCGATACCAAAAAGAAGCGCCAGATAAAGGTTTCGCATATGTTTTCTTTCATTGCGTGATAAGATTGACATGATTCCACCAAAGACCATTAATATCGCGACAAATAAACCAATCGTTCCGCTGATTTGTCCATTTTGAAAGATGAAATTAAAGACTCCTGATAAAGCCGATTGAACAATCACAATAAGACTAAAAAGAATGGACAAAATTCCTGCCACCAATTTCCATGTGCGCATACCAATTCCTCCTTTGATTATGTTCATTTTAGCTAAAAAAAGAAGCAATTGTAAAGTTTTTTTTCATTTTATTAAATGGGTAGGCGTTGACACCGTATTTAAAAGTAGGTAGAATAAAACCAGAAAGGGATGATGAGAGTGCAGATATCTAGTCGGTTTACGATTGCGGTTCATATTTTTGCGTGTATCGATACATTCGGAAAAGACCATAAAATAACAAGTGATCTTTTGGCCTCTAGTGCAAGTGTTAATCCCGTCATTATTCGTAAGATTATGTCTTCTTTGCGTGAAGCCCAGTTGATTCGTGTGCAGCGAGGAACTGGTGGCATGCAGATTGCAAAACCTTTAAATGAAATTACTTTGTATGACATTTATCGTGCAGTGGATTGTGTGGAAAGTGGAGAACTCTTTCACTTCCATGAAAATCCAAACGAGAATTGTCCAGTGGGAAAGAATATTCATCTGATTTTGGATGACAAATTGCAACGTGTCCAGCAAGCTATGGAAAATGAATTAAAATCTATTAGCTTACAGGATGTTATCGATGATACAAGAAAATATGTTAAAGCATCTACATTATCTTCATGACTGTAGATGCTTTTATTTAATCTTCGTATCACTGTTTATTAAGATACGCCATCATATCCTGAACAAAGGCATTGTCATTCATTTTTCGCTCGACATATAGATTGAAATTTTCTTGATTTATGCCACTAGTGGTTAGTATTTTTTCAAAATATGGATAATTTTGAATGATCGCATCTCTTGTTATGGAGTAGGTGCTGCCACTAAAGTTAAATTGGATATATTCAAGATTATCAATCAAAGAGAAGGCGGATACAGCATTATACACCAAGGCTTTATCAATATAGAACTCTTCGTTGTGATACCAATCAGTCGTATGATAATCAATGATTAGTCCTCTGTTGTCCGCATCAATTTCAAATACAAATCCATATTCTGAAAGTGGAAGGGAATTAAGAAGATTGCCTGTATTGCTGTTATTTCCGATATATGGGTTTTTATATTTAATGATGTTGTGTATTCCACTGATCTCTCTATTAAAAGGACTAATGGGTACCGTATCAATGGTATAAGTCTTTTTAGTATCTATGATGAGATATTCATTAAAATGATTTTTGCGATTTTCATACAATCACACTCCTTTGTAGCTTTCTGATTTGTCACTCTGTTGCCTTTGGAAAAATTACATTTTGCTCTAGTTCAATCACATCCAAAATTCCACAATTCAAGGATTCGTAGATACGAACCAGCATTTCCATTCTGATATTTTTCCTTTTCCCATGTTGGCAATCATATTAATGGTAAGATCGGCGGCAAGACGCAAGTCCTCTTTCCTCATATTACGCTCAACCAGCGTTTACCAGAAGGGGTTATAGTTTATGTACATTTCCCCTCCTGCCTTTCTCCTGATTCTGAGGGTTCCTGTTCTCATGATAGCAAAGTTCTTGCTATTCTATAAATATTTCTTGATACGACCGCTGGTTCCGTCTGGATGGTCCTTTTCCTTTCTTCGCTTGATTACATGTACTTAGCCATAAGCTGGCTAAGACCAGGGGAACTTATGGTGAGATGATGCTATATAAAAAGAAGTCCGACTAGGATTCCAGAAGAATGCCCCTGTCTTTGAGGGCATTTTCAATTCTTTGAATGACTTCCTGACTTGGATAGCGGATGGTATGTAAATGGACACCTGAGGTTAACTGGCTTAAAGGAGTAGCTGTTTCAACCTTCTTCAGGAACTGATCGACATCGTAACGGCTGGCTAAATGTAAATTACCGACCAACTCGCCATAGATCGGGTGTTCAACGATCACATCCACGACCATACCGCCTAAATCAATGATCGTATAGAGTTCTTCGGCTAATTGGTCATTTGAGTGACTGACGGCGATTTTCTTTTCAAGCGGATGGGGTTTATCTTCCAGAAGATAGCCACGTGGCGTAGCGATGATCTGTGTGCCGGCTGCCCGTAATAAGGCAATGTCTCCAACGATGATCTGACGTGAAACACCAAAGTGCTTGGCGAGTTTACTGGCAGAGACAGGCTTATCACTTTTTTGAATTTCTTCAATGATGGCTTGTTTTCGATCCATATCATCACTCCCTTTATGTGTATTATTATAGTCCTTTTAGAGGGAAAAATAAAGCACCGGCTTATTCAAAAATAGTGAAAACATGGTATAATAGAAGCGATTAGAAAGGGGCAAACCAAATGAATGATGATATTATTGTCGCTATTGCCACTGCCCGTCAGGAGGCGGCGATATCGATTATTCGCTTATCCGGAAAGGGTGTTATTGAATTTACTAATCAGATCTTTTCTTCTGATTTAAGTAATAAAAAGTCTCATACCATTACTTATGGATACATCATGGACGATGAAAAAAGACTGGATGAAGTATTAGTCAATATTTATCGTGCGCCACGTACGTTTACCGCTGAAGATATGGTGGAAATTAACTGTCATGGCGGTATTTATATTACGAATAAGATCTTAGAACTCTGTTTAAAAAAGGGAGCGCGTTTAGCTGAACATGGGGAATTTACGAAGCGTGCTTTTCTTAACGGCCGCATCGATCTCACTCAGGCAGAAGCGGTTGCGGATATGGTCAGTGCCAAAACAGATTTAAGTAGCCAGTTAGCGTTGAAAGGAATACAGGGGCGTGTATCAAGAATGATCAAGAAGCTTAAAGAAGAGCTGATTCAGATCATTACACAGATTGAAGTCAACATTGACTACCCTGAATACGACGAAGTGGAAGAATTGACTGCGAAGACGCTCTTACCTTTGACCAGCAGCTTTGAAGCTAAAGTCGATGCGATCTTGCGCAATGCGCATAATGGACAAATCATGCGTGAAGGCATTAAGACAGCCATCGTTGGTCGGCCTAATGTTGGGAAATCCAGTTTATTAAATGCCATGCTCGAAGAAGATAAAGCGATTGTAACCGATATTGCCGGAACGACGCGTGACATTGTAGAAGGGCAGATCAATTTAGATGGCATCCTTTTACAGCTGATTGACACAGCCGGTATTCATGAAACCGAGGATGTGGTGGAGAAGATCGGTGTGGAAAGAAGTCTCGATGCTTTGAAAAAAGCTGATCTGGTGCTGTTGGTCTTGGATGGGTCTGAACCGCTGACGAAAGAAGATGAAGAACTATTGGAGATGACCAAAGAGACAAGTCGCCTGATTTTGATCAACAAGGCAGACTTGGGAACAGTTATTGATGTGGAAGGAATTCATATCAGTGCGAAGCAGGCCGATATCCAGGCATTGGAAGCGCGCATTGTTGAGATGTTCCATATCGGTGAACTGAAGAGTGAAGATCGTGTTTATTTGGCGAATATTCGTCACATTCAATTGATGGAGCAATGTCGCAGCAGTATTCATAAAGCGATTGAAGCCATGAAAAATCAGGTACCGGTGGATTTAATTGTCATTGATCTCTATGATGCCTGGCAGTGTTTAAAAGATATTCTAGGTCAGGAAGCAAAAGCAGATCTATTGGACGAATTATTCTCACGTTTTTGTATCGGAAAGTAAAAAGATGCCACTAAAATGGTACCTGTAGAAAGGACAGTACGTTGACAGTACTGTCCTTTCTACAGGTACCATTTTAGTCGGCAGTCCTAATTAAAGAAGGAACGGTTGTTGGTAGACTCGTTGGTATTTTGGATGCCTTCTAAAGCATCAGTAACCTGTTCTTCTACAGTAACTTGAAGCTCTAAGGTTTGTGTACCGCGTGTCACCGTTAAGTTCAACGTCGACCCAATTTCAGCGTTACGAATAATTCTTCTTAAATCGCTTGAACCTGAGACAGCTTCACCATTGACAGCTGTGATGCAGTCATTGATCTGTAAGCCAGCCTGTTCAGCTGGGCCATTTTCAGTGACACTGGCGACCACAGCGCCGGAACTTAAATTGACACTGGTTCCGTCAACGACAGATACACCAATGTATCCGCTGCGGACAGTACCATCTTCGATGATACCATCGATCGTGTCTTTGACGTCACTGATAGGAATCGCGAAGGCGATGTTATCGATCGAGGCACCACTCGAAGTACTGCTTGAGTATTTCGCATTGGTGATACCGATCACCTCACCGTACATATTGAAGAGAGCACCACCGGAGTTACCGGAGTTGATTGCGCAGTCTGTTTGAATCAGTTCCATGGTAATGTTGTCTTCTAATGTAATGTTTCGATGCAAAGCGGAGATAGAACCGGAGGTTAAGGAGAAGGTCAACTCACCTAATGGGTTACCGATAGCGACAACTGGGTCACCCACATTCATGTTACTGGAGTCCCCAATGACAACAGGGGTCAATCCAGTTGCGTCGATTTTTAAGACTGCTAGATCGTTATCTTCATCATAACCTACCATCGTGGCGTCATAAGTTGTTCCGTCGTAGGTTGTTACTGTAATAGAGTTGGCATTTTCAACGACATGGTAGTTGGTTACAATGTAACCATCGTCCGTGTAGATGAAGCCTGAACCGGATGCAGCGGTTGTGGTTCGATAGCCAAAGTAGTTGACCGAGGATTCAGTCGTAATACCAACGGTTGAGTTAACATATTTCGCATAAATTTCTGCAGCCGTCATTTGTTCTTCCGTGTTGACCTCATTAACATTGATCGTGGAATTTGGACGACTGCCTACATAGGCATTGGATCCGCCGCTTGCTGATCCGCCCACATAGTGAACCAGACCGCCACCAATGGCACCGCCTACTAATGAGCAAGCTAAGCCAAAAGCGACAAACTTAACATAAGGTCTTGGTTTCTTAGGTTTTTTCTCGGGTTGAGGATTCATTTCACTCATCGTTTCTTGGGTTTCAAAGTTTTCCATATGCATAACTTCCTTTCTGATCCTGAAGATTTTCTCTTTTCTTTTTACAAGCTTATTATAGCCAGTCAAGATTGAAGTAAGATTGAAAAACCTTTAAAAAAAGAAAATTTTTATTTTCTGCTTCCAGGTTAAATGCTAATCAGCTAGACCTTTGGTCTTACATTTGACAAGGCTTGTTGAGGATATGCATAGGTTTATGAAACGATCTCTATCCATATCCTATCTGATGCATTTATCTTTTGTATATTCATTTGTAAAATGATGCATGAGCAATCGTTTTCACTGCTTTACTGTTCATCAACCATTGCATAAAAAAGAAGTATCTCTACTTCGGACTTCATTGAGATACTTCTTTGATCTTCTTCATACCAGGATGAATGTTTTGGAAATGACGATGACTCAGCAAAGGAAGGGGATAATGTATTCTTTCTGATGACTGGAGATCATCCTAAAACAATAACCTGGTTATTATCCACGCAACAAGAAGGCAGCCAAGCAAACCGCCGTTCATAGCGTACCTATGTATCCATCTGGAGTGAATTATTTTTTGTGAATCGTCAATCGTGCAATAAAGGAGACTTTTCCCTGATCGCAGACGACCTGAATACTGCCTTTATGTGTTTCGACAATTGCCTTGGCAATCGCTAGGCCAAGACCATAGTGCTGACCATGATCACTTCTGGCATCATCGGTACGATAGAAGCGTTCAAACAACTGCTTACGTTCTTCCTCAGGGATAGGTGCACCATCATTAATGACGGACAGTATGGCATGATTCTTCACTTTTTTAAGAACAACGCTGACCTCTTTCCCATTATCACTATGTGAGATGGCATTATCAATCAGGATAGAAACGAGCTGTTTTAACTGAACGGAGTTGCCATGAACGCAAAGGTCAGGGGTGATCTCACTTACCAGCCTCAAGCCCTGTTCATAAGCAATTGTTTCGAATGGCAGCATTTCTCCTGTCACCAGGTGACTGAAATCTAACTCTTCCATAGGTGGGGTGACATTTTCGGTGCGAGCCAGATCTAAAAGCTGGGTGATCAGCGCAGACATCCGCTCATTTTCGTACTGAATATTGTCCAGCCATTGATTATCCTTTAACTGACGGGATAGCAACTCGACATTGGCATTGACCACGGCAACCGGGGTCTTGAGTTCATGACCGGCATCGGAGATAAACTGGCGCTGCTTCTGATAGCTTTCCTCCAGTGGTTGGACGATCCGACTTGCCAAATAGCGGGCAATAAAGAAGAGGATCACCAGGGTCACAGCCCCGAAGATCAGGGTATAATTGACCAGTGTTCCGGCACTGTTTAAGACAACCGTGTTATCTAAAAAGGCAATCAGAATGTAATTTCCTTTATCTGCGATTCGATATAATAAATTATGATAAGTGCCATAGCTTTTACCTCTGTCCCAGACATCCTGGGCCAGATTGACCAGTTCATCGATATTATAGGTATAAATATCGGCAGTGTCGACATAGAGCAGCTGACTGTCTTTGGTGAAAACCACCGTATAGAAGGTAGATAGTTGTACCATGGGCGTATTATTGTACCAGCTTTGCGTCTCGTTGCGATCATCCAGTTGACTTAGGGAAGAGGGCAGGGAGTAGTTTTCTACATATTGATTGAGAATGGTCCAGTTCTCATTGGTGACTTCCACATAGCTGGCTACATAGATGGTCGCAAAAGTCCCTCCGAGCACGAGGATCAATAAGGTCATGATTGCTGCGACGATCTTGATCTTAGATTTTCTAAACATTCTCATCCCTCAGTTCGTAGCCGATTCCGCGAATGGCTTTGATTTCTGTTTTGGCATTGACAAAGCGCAGCTTTCGGCGTGTAAAGGAAATATAGACCTCTACGTTGTTGTATTCGGCCTCACTGTCGTATCCCCATATTTTTAAAGCCAACTGTTCCCGCGTTAAGATCTGACCCTGATTGGCAATCAGATATTCTAAGATATGAAATTCTTTCTCACTGAGTTTCACGCTGTTTTCATTACAGGAAAGGGTCAACGTATGGGTGTTTAAAGTAATGTCGCCAAAGTGGAGGAGTCCGTCAATATCACCGGTCTGTCGTCTGGTCAAGGCTCTGATTCTGGCGAGCAGTTCCTTAGTGGCAAATGGTTTGGTCAGATAATCATCCGCGCCACAGTCCAGCCCCATAACTTTATCGTCGACTTCACCTTTCGCTGTCAGCATGAGTACCGGTGTATGGATCCCTTTTTGTCGGGCCCGTTTTACAATCTCGAAGCCATTCATATGCGGTAACATGACATCCAGGATGACGACATCATAAATGCCTGTTTCAATCGCTTCTAAGCCTTCTAAACCATCGGCAAAATGATCGACCTCATCCTTTTCCTGCCTGAGTAGTTCACATAGGGCCTGCGCCATCCTTAATTCATCTTCAACTAATAGTATACGCATAGCAACACCTCCATCAGTATCCTTATTATAGCACGAGAAGATTGAAGGTGGATTGAAAAACATGCAAAGTGGTGCTGACAATTAAAATGATAAATAGAGGTCAGTCGGAACATGTGCATGTTTTTTTAGTGGATTTATTATATAATAAGGGTAGCGGGAGGGTGGTCATATGTACTTTCAATATGGTGAAAAAGAGGTGGCTTATCTCAAAAGCCGGGACCATGATTTAGCAAAGGTCATCGATCGTCTGGGACATCTTGATCGTCCGGTCAATCACGACTTATTTTCAGCCCTGGTTTATCATATGATCGGACAGCAAATATCGGCCAAAGCGCATCATACGATCTGGCAGAGAATGAATAATGTCCTGGGAAATATAGATGCGAAAAGCTTGCTGGAAGCTGGCCGGGAGCAGATTCAGTCTTTTGGTCTGACCTTTAGAAAAACGGATCATATCTTAAATTTAGCGCAAAAAGTGAATGATCATGAGATCCAATTGGAGGCTTTTCCATATCAAAGTGATGAAGTCATCATCCAGACATTGACCGCGCTGCCGGGGATTGGTATTTGGACTGCGCAGATGCTTCTCTTACATGGATTGGAACGAAAAGATGTGTTGAGTTATCACGATTTAGCCATCTTAAGAGGCATGCGTCTAGTCTATCAGTGTCCCAAAATAGATAAGCCGCAATTTGACAAGTATCGCGCACGGCTCAGCCCATATGGGAGTGTCGCGAGCATCTATTTTTGGGCGGTAGCCAGTGAGAATAAAGGAAAGTGAGGGAAACAGAGATGCAATATACGAGTCATTACGTATCCTTTTTAGGAGATATCCTGCTTGCAGCTGATGATATCGGTCTGGTTGGTTTGTGGTTTGTCAATCAGAAATATTATGCGCGACATTTAGATAAGAAAAATGTGGAAAAAGAAACCCTCATCTTAAAAGAAACCAAACGCTGGCTGGATCTATATTTTAGCGGACAGGAACCGGATTTTTCCTTACCGCTTCATCCAGCCGGAACCGACTTTCAACAAGAAGTTTGGGCCATCCTCGGTGAGATTCCTTATGGCAAGACCATGACTTATGGTGACATTGCCAATCGGATCGCTCATAAAAGAGGCCTGGCTACGATGTCGGCCCAGGCGGTGGGAGGCGCAGTGGGTCATAATCCCATCTCCATCATCATCCCTTGTCATCGCGTTGTCGGGACAAACGGATCGTTGACCGGTTATGCGGGAGGCATTGATAAAAAAATAGTACTTCTTCAATTAGAAAAAGTGGACATGACGGATTTATTGATCCCTAAAAAGGACTTAGGTAAAATAAAAAATTCGCAAGCCTGATCACGGGCTTGCGATTGTGTTATTCACGATAATCAATCAGCATCTTAATGGCCTGTGGGTCTGTTCTGGCAATCTTGAATGCTTCGTTGATCTCATCCAGTTTAAAGCGATGGGTAATGATATTTTCGATACCGGTATTCTTCGTCTCCAGATAACCGATGACTTCTTTAACCGTATCAGAATCATAAGGGCCTGTTCCGATAATGCTGCATTCCTGATTCAACATAGGTAATGGGTTGAATTCAATGGCCTGTTTATACCCAGCAATCACGACATGACGAGCAAAACGTTTACACATCTGGAAAAATTCCGGAATGACATTAGGTGCTCCGGCGGCATCTAAGAATAAATCGACATCAACGGTCTGATTGCCGGCATTCCCAATAAGACCGGAACCGAAGCGTTGGGTTAAATAGGACTGCAGGTCACCATCTGTTTTTGGATTAAATGTATCCAGATTCATCTTTTTGGCGACTTCAAGGCGATGATTGTTGAGATCAATGATCACGATATCTTTGATACCTTTTCCTTTCAGTGCCGCTGCTGCACATAACCCGATAGGTCCGGCACCGTAGATCACGCATTTTCACCTGCTTTTGCGCGACCCTTATTGACGGCACAGTTACCTACATTAAATGGTTCAATGATGGCTGCTTCCTCAAAGGACACATTATCAGGGAGAGGAAAGATATTATCAACGATTTCGGCATTTTCAACGCGAACATATTCCCCAAAAGCACCTGCCATATCGGCAATCTGGATGGCTGGAGCAGAACCGGGTGCTTTGATCGTTACCGGATTGACAAAGCAACGGGTCCCAACAGGGATATCCTTGACTTCCTGACCGACTTCTACGACCACACCTGCCATTTCATGACCAAAGATATGATCAGGCAGGATTCCATAGGCTTCTCCGCCATGGTAGTAAGCATTGATGTCTGTTCCACAGATACCTGCACACATGTTTTTCACAATGACGTCTTTAGGACCCGGTACAGGTTTTTCTCTTTCTTCAACTTTCACATTTTCAATACCATAATAAACTGCTGCTTTCATATGTTCCTCCATTTCCGTCCAACTCCGTCGGTCGGACACAAACATTTCATTAAAATTAATTTTACTCTATTCGTTTTTGTGATAATCTAAAAGAGAGGTGGTACACTACAGAGCACGCGGAGGTGAGTAGGTCATTCTACTCAGTATAGAATATCCTGAATATGTATAAGTCGCCGTCAGTCTTTCAAGCACAAACAAGTAGGACTTAGAGCCTGTACACTTAAGTTTACTTTATAATAATCAGTAAAGAGGTGAGTCGCGATGGAGTCAAAAGGAATGGCGAAGATGATCAAAAATGCTTTTGCCGAGGCTTATCTTGCTTTAGCCAGGGATAAGTCTTTAAAGAAAATCTCGGTCAGTGAACTTGCCAGTTATTGTGGCTTAAGTCGCTCGACTTTTTACCATCATTTTGGTGAAAAATATGAGTTGTTGCTTTGGGGCTATACGAGTCGTTTTGGAAACACTTTGGAAGAATTTAAAGACTATGATCGCTGGGCACTGAAGATTGCCGATTTCTTTAGCGAGAATGAGTCTTTCTTTATTCAAGCTTATCGCTATACAGATTTTCTCAATTGGCATAAGCAATGGATCTATCAAAACATTTGTGATTTCATTGAACACGAATATGGCAAACAGGAATTGACAGATACCATGAAATACCAGATCCAATCCTATATCTAGGGGCATTCGCCATTTTCAGTGCAAAACTGGAATCCCATGAAGATCACCAGTTCTTGCGCGATATCATGATGGATCTCAAGAACATGCCAGCTAGTTTTCGTCAATACTTTCCTAAGCAAATAAACCATTGAATCAATGTGCTTCAAAGGCCTGAATTTGCATGAAAAGATGAAGCGAAACCGAATGAACGGTGTCATAATGATATGTTTATCAACACGATAAGAAATAAAGATGATGAATCTATAGGGAAATGTTATTATAAAGAGGAAAGGGTGATGCGTATGGGAATCTATTTCAATCCATCTAATCAAAATTTTTATGAAGCAGCGAATAAAGAAATCTATGTCGATAAATCCTTACTCATTGAACACATTGAATATTTAAGAACTAAAGTCAATAAATATATTTGTGTATCAAGACCAAGACGATTTGGAAAGACAACAGACGCAGACATGCTGGTGGCCTATTATTCGATGGGATGTGATTCTCACAAGATCTTTGATTCATTAAAAATCAGTCAAACCGACATTTATTTGGAGCACCTCAACAAACATCATGTAATTCATATCAATATGCAGGATTTTTTAAGTAAGACACATGATATCCAAAAAATGATCTTACTACTTGCGAAGTTATTATTTAGAGAATTGTGGAAAGCCTATCCAGATGTGGACTATATAGATCCTTCTGATCTGGTTCAAATATTAGAAGATGTTTATGTGGAAACGAATACCAGATTGATCTTCATCATAGATGAATGGGATTGTATATGTAGAGAATATATGCAAGACAAAGAGGCCCAGAAACAATACCTTGACTTCTTAAGAAACCTGTTGAAAGATCAGCCCTATGTAGAATTGGTCTACATGACCGGGATCCTTCCAATCAAGAAATATGGAACGCATAGTGCTTTAAATATGTTTGAAGAGATTTCGATGGTTGATCCGGAACTTTTGCCTGAATTCATGGGCTTTACCAAGGACGAAGTGAAGGCATTGTGTATACAGTATGATGTCAATTATGAAACAATGAAAGAATGGTATGATGGTTATCATATTACGAATGATATTTCCATCTTCTCTCCTCGTTCTGTTGTATCCTCGATTATACGAAAACAATTTGGAAACTATTGGACTTCGACTGAGACCTACGAGGCGCTACGTGTTTACATTGATATGAATTTTGATGGCCTTAAAGATGATGTCATTGCGCTTTTAGCTGGAGAACATATCTCCGTTACGACTAGTTCATTTCAGAATGATATGACGACCTTTGAAACCAAGGATGATGTGCTGACACTGCTGATTCATTTAGGTTATCTTGGATATAACGCTTCAGATCATACATGTTATATTCCGAATAAAGAGGTGACTGACTCATTTATCAATTCTATCCGAAATTCGGATTGGAAGGAAACAACCAAAGCGTTATTAAACAGCCGGGCATTGCTGGAAGCGACATGGCGCAAAGATGAAGAAGCGGTCGCCCGATACATTGAAGAAGCGCATTTAGATACCTCCATCCTCACCTATAATAATGAAAATGCCCTGTCCTATACCTTAGCTATTGCCTATATCTATGCCAGAAATCATTACACCATGGTTAGAGAGATGCCTACTGGCAAAGGGGTTGCCGATATTGTTTTGATACCCTATCGGGATAAACCGGCGATGATCATCGAGCTGAAATGGAATAGAGAAGCGAAAACGGCGATCGATCAGATCAAAGAAAAGCAATACCCAAAGGGACTGGAAAAATATCAGGATGGGTTGTTGTTGGTGGGAATTAGCTATGATAAACAGACCAAGAAACATACTTGTGTTATAGAAGAAATGGAAAAGGATCCCACAAAATAGGTGATCCTTTTGGTTTATTCCTTTGCTTACCATTACGAAGATGACTTTTTTTGATATGATGACTGCCACCTTGAGGACGTACCATTCCAACTTTATATCTAGCCTCTAGTGCATCTAATTCTTTTTTGATAAGTTCCAAGTCCATATTTTTACTTCATTTTCTTTGCATAATTTTATTTTAATTCATTGACCTCTTTTCGTCTACTCAGCTTTACTTATTGCAAAGTAAAATAACGTAGTCTAAACACTTTTCTTATCAATAGCAACGTTTTAGATTAACATATTCAATTCTACAAATAGGTTGAAATTATAAAACGGCTGATACTTATAATCAGAGAGATAGTAAATAAGCCAGTATTTTCAAAGAAAAGAAATAATCGTACCAGAAAATGTTTATCTAAAACAAGAATTAAATCATATATTTTAGAAGTGTCAAATGAACAGCAAAGAGGAATAAATAAAGCTATTGGAGAATACAACAAGAGAATGGAACATCAATTGTGAGTATAATTCTTCTAAAAATATTACGTTGAATAGTTCTTAAAAGATGTGTATAATAATGATGTAAGGAGTGATTATTGTGCCAATTATTAAACCTATTTCAGATTTAAGAAATTATAATCAGGTGCTAGAAAAAGTATCTGTTGGTTCACCTGTTTATTTGACAAAAAATGGTCATGGTTGTTATACAATTATGGATATCAATGAACAGGAAGAAATGTATGAAAAAGCAAAGAAGTACGATAAATTGATTGCAGAGATTGAACTTATGAGCATGCTAAATGAAAGTGTTGTTTCTGCTAATGAAGAAGGATGGATTGATGAAGATGACATGTTAAAGCATTTTGAAAAGAGATTTAAAGATGATTAAAATACTCTATTCACCAAAATCAAGAAAAGATTTAGATCGTATTTTTGATTATATCCATGATGATTTGAATAATCCGATTTCAGCAGAAAAAAATAGTAAAAGGAATTCTCAATAAGATTAGTGAACTTAAGGAATATCCCCAACTTGGATCAGTATGGTATTTAGAAAATAATATTAATAGTGGTTTTCGCTTTTTAAAATATGATAATGATTAGGGCGTCAAAAGGTTAGGATACGAGCCAAAGGAAAAATTAAATTGAAGAGATACAAGCACATAAAAATAAGACAAAGATAACTGAAAGTGGTAAAATAGAGATAGAAAATAGATCGATCAGGGGGAGTCAATGTGTTTGTAGCGAATCATTCTAACGAGTATCAATTATCATTTCTTGATAAGAATAATTATCTCACAGAACGTGAGAAGCGTTTTCTCAATCAATCATGGGCAAAATATTTTGCCGAGTCTATCTTTCCAAAAATTGACGAAGAACCATATGCTGTGCTTTACAGTGAACAGAGTTCACGTCCGAATACACCTGTTAATGTGATTCTTGGGACATTGCTCATCAAGGAACTCGCAGGTTTATCTGATGAGGACATGGTCACTGGACTGATGTTTGATATCAGATATCAGTATGCTCTACACACGACATCGTTTACTGAACAGCCACTCAGTGACCGAACACTGGGACGTTTTCGTGCAAGATGCACAGCCTATGAAACAAAGACAGGCACTGATCTGATCAAGAACACGGTAACCCAACTATCCAAAGAACTCGCCGAAATGATGAAGATCGACACGTCCCTGAAACGGATGGACAGCATGATGGTTGCATCAAACATCAAGAAAATGGGAAGACTCGAACTGTTATATACCTGTGTCGCTAATCTAGCCAAAGAATTGAAGAAAGCGGGATATGAACTGCCTGAAGATTTAAAACATTATGTCAATAAAGATGATGTCAATCAGGTCATATATCATAATAAAAGTGAAGACACATCATCAAAAATTCAGACAGTGTTGGCCGATGCGAAACAGATGGAAGAGATATGCGGTTCTGACTTTGATGAATCGAGTGCGTATCAGCTATTACTGCGAGTGCTCAAAGAACAGACAATAGAAAGTGAAGAGGGAGAACTGCGCCAAAAAACAAAAGAGGACGGTAAGATGAAATCGAGCATTTTACAGAATGCAGCAGATCCAGAAGCCACTTATCGAGAAAAAGGTGGGAAACAAAACAGAGGATATGTGGCAAATCTGACAGAAAGCCGCTCAGCAGAAGGAAGCATCATTACAGATTACCAGTATGAACAAAATACTTACAGCGACCAGCAGTTTATGAAAGATGCCATCGAAGAGATGAGAGAACAGGAGAACAAAATAACAGTAGTAACAGACGGAGCGTATGGCGGGGCAGAAAATAGCGTTGCAGCCAGGGAGAAAAATATAGAACTGATCACGACAAATTTAACAGGAAGAGCAGCAGAAGATATTCTGGCAGAATTTGAATTCAACGAAGATGGAAGCCGAGTGATAAAATGTGCAAACGGCATAGAACCGAAAAGCAACAGTTATAACCAGAAGACAGGGCAATGTGTGGTATCATTTAAAAGAGACCAATGCGAGAGCTGCCCATTCAAAGATGCATGCCATCCAAAGATGAATAAGAAGACAGCAAGAAAGGTGGTATCTATAAAAGGGAAAATACGAGCAGAGCAACAGAGAATGCGAGGCAGTGAAAAGTTCAGTGCAATGACAAAATATCGAAACGGAGTAGAAGCGCTACCTTCACTGTTACGCAGGAGATATAAAGTGGATCAAATGCCGGTAAGAGGAAAGAAGCTCACAAAATTATATTTTGGATTTAAAGTAGGTGCATTAAATATCAGCAAATTTTGTGAAGCGATGAAACGAAGGGATAAGTGCGCTCAAAAACAGAAAGAAGAAAATGGGCTAAGGCAAATGCTGAAAACGAGCGTGCAATAGGAAGAACGGTTCTTTCGCTTGAATATATTTTAACTAACCATTTTAATCAGGTCAAAATGCATTTCAAGAAATATGCTTTTGACGCTTGAATCATTAAATATATCTATGATAATTTAAAAACATTTCAACTTATCATTAATAAACAAGAGTTAGTAGATACTTATATTGAAAAATCCTTAGAGTCTTTAAAAAAATATTAAGTTTGATAATTCATATGTTCTAGCTTTTAACTACATGTTATGGGGCTTTATTAAAGCTGTTGAATTTTGGTCTTATCATCAAGATGAATGTACAATTGAACAATTAGCACATAGACTTTCAAATTTCGGCAATACAATATCACATATCAGTTTAAATATTCATGATAAATAATTAAATTTTTACTTTATTTTATGACATATAAAAATTAGGTAAATATGCCTTATATACTTGCATATTTACCTTTTAATTGTCTATGTAAAGTATTAAATCTAGTCAAATGAAAATAATACAATAATCTTTGTAGCTTTATTTAAATAAATTAATCTTCTAAATCTTCACCATTAGAAGCAATAACTTTTTTATACCAATCAAAAGATTTTTTCTTTATACGTTTAAAAGTTCCATTACCATGATTATCTCTATCAACATAAATAAAGCCATATCTTTTTTCCATTTCTCCAGTTCCATTTGAAATAAGATCAATACATCCCCAAGTCGTATATCCCATTAAATCAACACCATCTTCTTCAACTGCTGCCTTCATCGCTTGAATATGTTTCTTTAAATATTCAATACGATAGTCATCTTGAATAGACCCATCTTTTTTAATAATATCTTTTGCACCTAAACCATTTTCCACAATAAATAATGGTTTTTGATAACGATCATAAATTTCATTCATCGTAATTCTTAAGCCTAGTGGATCAATTTGCCATCCCCAATCACTTGTTTGTAAATATGGATTAACAACTGAAGCAAAAATATTACTTTCGGTTTGTTTTCCTTTATTTGGATTAGCACTTGAAACTCGAGATGAGTAATAAGAAAAACTAATAAAATCTACTGTATTTTCTTTTAAAATATGTATATCATCATCTTCAAATGGTACCTTTGCATTTCTTTTTTCAATCCATTTTAAGGCATAATGAGGATAATACCCTCGTGATTGCACATCAATAAACATATAGCTTTCTCTATCATCACATATAGATTTCCAATAATCCTCTGGTTTACAAGTTTCAGGATAATATGAACCAGCTGCAAGCATACAACCAATCATATTTTCTGGATTAATTTCATGAGCTAATTTAGTAACTAAAGCACTAGCAACTAATTCATGATGAGCACATGTAATCATAGCTTGTGTTTTGTTTTCACCTTTTTCAAATCTTAATCCTGCTGCGACAAATGGAAAATGAAGAATCATATTAATTTCATTGAAAGTTAGCCAATACTTAACCAAACCATCATATCTTTCAAATAATACTTTTGCTAGTTTGACAAAACAATCAATCATTTTTCTATTTCTCCAACCACCAAATTCTTGAATCAAATACATTGGACAATCGAAATGATTAATTGTTACTAATGGTTCAATCCCATATTTTTTACATTCTTTAAAAATATTTTCATAAAATAATAAACCTTCTTCATTTGGCTCTAACTCATCACCACGAGGGAAAATTCTTGTCCATGCGATAGACATTCTAAAGCATTTAAATCCCATTTCTGCAAATAAGGCAATATCTTCTTTATAATGATGATAAAAATCAACAGCTTGATGACTTGGAAAATAGTGCTCATCAATATGATCAATCCATTTATCTCCCGTTCCAATAGCATATCGATCTTCTCCATGTGGCATTAAATCTACATTGGCTAAACCACGACCACCTTCAAAAATTCCACCTTCAACTTGATTAGCAGCTGTTGCGCCACCCCATAAAAATCCTTCTTTAAATCCCATTTTAAATACCTCCTTCTAAATATATTTTTAATTTTTCAAAATGTGGGATACAAACAAAATATTGCTCAATGATATTTTGAAATCGTTCAATCATCATACCATTACAAAATGCCATTATAATTGTACCAACACCTATACCAACCAATTTACCAAACAATACATAAGACATAATAAATGATATAATTAGAAAACTACAATCAAAACAAGTTTTAAAAACCTTAATAGAAATTTGATATTTTCGTGCTACAACTTTAACAAAGAAATCATAAATTTGTGGATATAGATATGTTTTATAAAATAAAGATACTGCAAGTCCTGATAAAATCATTCCAATAAAAAAGCATATGATTCTTATGTTCATAGATAACATTAAATTCTGATGAAATATAGAGATTAAAACTCTTATCAAATCTGAAAATAATGCATATAAAATTCCAGTTAGATATGACAAAAGATATGAAATCTTAAATTTTTTCATAACTATACAAAAAATAATAAAAACAATTGTTG
>FCNA01000153.1 GCA_900018345.1 Clostridiales bacterium CHKCI006 | reverse complement strand
AATATTACGAACCGAAGGTTCTGAGAAAAAAACTGAAAAATATTTTATAGAGGGCTTTACATACAACATTTTTTAGCCATACATAAAAAGGAGGATTATGTCCTGATTATCAACATAATTCTCCTTTCCCTTTTTATCAAACTGTAAAAACGGGATTATACTTTAAAATTATCGCATTTTCAACTTGATGAGCCTTAATTTCATCTTTCTATCATATAGATGTTGATTTTTACTGACACCTATAAGAAAATCGTTACATTCTCTCTGTGTTTCAAAAGAGTAATAGGGTAAAATCGATTTTTTATTATGCTTGATGGTCACTCAAGCGAGCAGCCATCTTTTGAATTTTCTAGATAATTAGTGGATAATTTTAATATGCCGTTATGCCGTATCCGTAGATCATGGGGCTTCAGACAGAGTAGGTGTTGGTTAGGTAATTGTCTTCGAAGTTGCCTTCTACGATGTAAACCGTGTCGTTTTTGCACGATACTGGTTACGATCAGTAATACCGTCGCCTTCCCAATAAAAAAAGATAATTGTACCGTGTGATGGTGCGTAGTTATAATCTGCTTGCTGTACTTGATCTTTAAACCACTGTGATCTAAAATTAAATATTCTTTTTTTGGACATGGATCATTAAGCAATCATTGAGAAAGTATAAAGCATTAGAAACGAAGATTAAAAGAATGTGTGATAATGGCGAAATTGTTAAATTGACTAAGAACTTGTATGAAACAAATGTGAATACGGAAGGATATTTGGTTGCGAATACCATTTATTTACCGTCTTATTTGTCCTTTGACTACGCTTTATCATAGCGTTTGATTTCAGAAACAGTATACACTTATACGAGTGCAACTTATAACAAAAAAGAAAAAGCAACATTGCAACGCTTCACTTAACGAGATGTTTCTTCTAGAGCGTGTCCTTATGGGATTATTATCGTAAGCCAAGGTACCTATTCATATACAATCGCAATACCTCGGGCTTTTCCATTTAAAATAGGACGAAAAAATATGAAAAATAGTGATGTGTTTTAAAATTGTCTCAAAAAAGACTCTTTTTGTTTCGCGAGTTCTGACGCTT
Source organism: Clostridiales bacterium CHKCI006 (assembly GCA_900018345.1). GTDB lineage: Bacteria > Bacillota_I > Bacilli_A > Erysipelotrichales > Coprobacillaceae > Fimiplasma > Fimiplasma intestinipullorum. The sequence continues at coordinate 7,638 of FCNA01000153.1, read as the reverse complement.
TACCTGATGGATCGTTTAACAGCGTTTTATATTGATTAAAAGTTAAAGAAAAATTGTGAAATAAAATTCAGTGGTGTAAGCTTACGCTAAAACAGTTTTTGTTTGCTTCAAAGTCCTCATCGGAAAGAAGTTTGTCATCGCTTTTTTCATAGCTTTCCTGGTCAAAGCATGGAAATAGATAAATGTCTGATGCCCGTTTCTTTATGCCTGTAAGCAGAGGTTTTCTCATCGATGTCAGCGTCACATGAGAATGCTTCAGAATACCATGTTTAGATTGATATCCATACACATGCAACGAATGAATAGAATAGTGTATTGGTTATCTAGTATACATATTTCATCCAGTGTTGATAGGTGCTTTCCAGTTCAGGTACGATTCTTTAGAGGCCATGCGACGCTTATTGAGGTGAATGATCTATGTACACATCAAGGGACAAATGGGTAACCTTAAAACAGGTGATGTTGGAATGATAAAAAGAGCATAGAAAATAAAAACGAGATTGTTCATGACAATCTCGTTATGGTTTAATGGCACCCTCTGGGGGAATCGAACCCTCAACTAGCCCTTAGGAGGGGCTCGTTATATCCATTTAACTAAGAGGGCAAATGAATATGCGTTCTTATTTTACCATATTTTTAGGATTTGTAAAGACTCATCTCTTTGACAGAATAGTGATGAGCGGGAAAATAGTCCTAGAAAAGAAGCTTTTTCTTGACAAAAGTCAAGTCAGGCATTACCATGATAAAGTATGTTTACAGAGAGGGGTTAAAACATGTAGACCACAAATCAGCAATCATATTTTTGAAAATGGAGGGTTTATATGCGAACATTAAGAGAAGAAATTGAACGGCGTCGGACATTTGCTATCATTTCGCATCCGGATGCCGGTAAAACGACATTAACAGAAAAGTTTTTATTATATGGTGGAGCGATCCAGCTGGCTGGAACGGTCAAAGGGAAGAAAAATACGAAACATGCGGTTTCTGACTGGATGGAAATCGAGAAGCAGCGTGGAATCTCTGTCACGTCCTCGGTACTGCAGTTTGAGTATCGCGATTTCTGTATCAATATTCTAGATACACCAGGCCACCAGGATTTCTCCGAAGATACCTATCGTACTTTGATGGCAGCCGATTCTGCGGTCATGGTCATCGATGGTTCAAAGGGTGTCGAGGAACAGACCAGAAAATTGTTTAAGGTCTGCGGTATGCGTCATATTCCGGTATTTACTTTCATCAATAAGATGGACCGTGAAGCCAAGGATCCTTATGAACTAATGGAGGAGATCGAAGCTGAACTGGGAATTAAAACGTGTGCGATCAACTGGCCGATCGGTTCAGGCAAGCGGTTCAAAGGGGTTTATGAAAGAGAAACTCAAAAAGTCTTGCGCTTCCAGGGAGTTAACGGAACGCGTGAAGCAGAGGTCATTGAGGCGGATCTCAATGATACAAGCTTGGCCGATGTTTTAGAAGAAGAACTTTATTTGAAGTTAAAAGATGATGTGGAGCTGTTGGATGGTGCCAGTGAGCCATTTGATTTAGAAGCGGTCAGAAGAGGTGAGCTTTCACCGGTATGTTTTGGTTCGGCTTTAACGAATTTTGGTGTTGAGCCATTCCTGAATCATTTCTTGGATATGACGACCTCTCCTTTGCCACGATACAGCGGGGATGACTTGGTGGATCCATTCAGCGAAGATTTCTCCGGCTTTGTCTTTAAGATTCAGGCGAACATGAATAAGGCCCATCGTGACCGGATGGCTTTTGTACGTATCTGTTCAGGCAAATTTGAAAAAGGCATGGAAGTCTTCCATGTTCAGGGCAATAAGAAAATGAAGCTGAATCAGTCCAAGCAGCTGATGGCACAGGATCGCGAAACAGTGGAAGAAGCCTATGCAGGGGATATCATCGGTATCTTTGATCCAGGTGTGTTCTCGATTGGGGATACGATCTGTCTAGCGAAACATAAGGTCCAATTTGATGGTATTCCGACCTTTGCTCCGGAGCATTTCTTGAGAGTGCGGCAGAAGGATTCCATGAAGCGTAAACAGTTTGTCAAAGGGATCATGCAGATTGCTCAGGAAGGGGCCATTCAGATCTTCCAGGAACCACAGGGAGGTATGGATGAGGTCATCGTGGGGGCAGTAGGTGTCCTGCAGTTTGATGTGCTCGAATACCGCTTAAAGAATGAATACGGAGTGGATATTCTGACCACGCCATTAAGTTACCAGTTTATTCGCTGGATCGATAATGAAGGGGTGGATCCTCATCAGTATAACTTAAGCTCGGATACCAAGATCGTTCAGGATCTGAAAGGACGTTATCTTCTGCTCTTCAGCAATGCCTGGGGGATCAACTGGGCAACCCAGCATAATGCGGATCTGCAGTTATCTGAATTTTCACGTTAGGAAAGAACACGTTTGCTGTTCTTTCTTTTATTTTTTGGTAAAAATACAGCTATGAAAGGTAGGTTGTTTTTGATATAATAAGAGAAAGGAGATGAGGCGCCATGATTCGATTATACACGAGTCCCGGATCACAGTCATGCCGTAAAGCGCGAAACTGGCTGAATCAGCATAAAATGTCTTATATTGAGAAAAATATCTTTTCCAGTCAGCTTCAGGAAGATGAATTAAGAGAATTCCTTGAACGCAGTGAAAATGGGACTGACGATATCGTTTCAAAGCGCTCAAAAGTATTTAAAAGCGTTGATGTGGATATCGATCATATGAGCGTACAGGAATTAATTCGTTTTATTCAGGAAAATCCATCGGTGTTGAAGCGGCCGATCATTATGGATGAAAAACGTTTTTTGGTAGGCTATAATGATGAAGAGATCCGGGCGTTTATGCCTAAAGCAATGCGACAGGCAAAAATGAAAGCATGAATGAGGAGGCTTTTCCGGCATATGCCAGGAAAGGCCTTTTTTTCAAAGGAGGGACAACATTGGCAGTGAACGGGGTCATGTTTCAGGGGTTTGAGTGGTATCTGAAACAGGAAGATGAATTATGGGTCAAAATACAGCAGCAGGCAAAACACTATGCGGATATTGGGTTAACAGCCGTATGGCTACCACCTGCTTATAAAGGTGCCGGCGGGATTTATGATGTCGGTTATGGTGCTTATGATTTGTATGATTTAGGTGAATTTGATCAGAAGGGATCGATTCGTACGAAATACGGGACACGGGAGGATTACTTGAAGGCGATCCGTGATCTGCAGGCAGCCGGTCTGCAGGTTTACGGAGATATCGTGCTTAACCATAAGATGGGAGCCGACGAAAACGAGGTCGTTCGTGCTTATGAAATGAATATGCGTCACATGACTGAACGTGTCAGTGCTGCACTGGAAGTCGAGGTGGCAACGCGGTTTACCTTCCCGGGACGCCAGGGGAAATATAGTCCATTTTGCTGGGACTGGACATGTTTTGACGGGATTGATTATGATGTCAAAAGCAAGCGCCATGGAAAATTCCTTTTTGAAAGTAAGCAATGGGATACCCATGTCGATGATGAGAATGGAAACTATGACTACCTGATGGGCGCAGATCTGGATTTTTCTAATCCTCAAGTGGTGGATGAGCTGAATCAGTGGGGACGCTGGTATCTCGAAACCACAGGATTGGATGGCTTTCGCTTGGATGCATTGAAGCATATCGATGCTTCGTTTTTTAATCAATGGCTATCCATGCTGCGTTCAACTTTCCATCGTGAACTGTTTACGGTCGGGGAATACTGGCATGGAAATGTGACTTATTTATTACGTTATTTGGAACAGGTGCATTATCAGTTCTCATTGTTTGATGTGCCGCTGCATTATCGTTTCTATGATGCTTCCAGACAGATAGGAAATTATGATCTGCGTAGGATCTTTGATGGAACGCTGGTGCAGGCAGCACCGATGCATAGTGTGACTTTTGTGGATAATCATGATACACAGCCTTCGCAGGGATTACAGTCGTTTGTCGAAGACTGGTTCAAACCGCATGCTTATGCCTTGATCCTTTTACGTGAAGCAGGTTATCCCTGTGTTTTTTACGGTGATTATGAGGGGATCCCTAGTCACGGCATCGCGGATAAAAAGGATTTGCTTGAGAAGCTGTTGAAAGCCAGACGTCAGGTGGCAACGGGATGGCAGAAGGATTATTTTGATGACATGCATGTGATTGGCTGGACGCGCGAAGGCGGATTGGCTTGCCTTATCAGCAATGCCGGCTATAGCGAGAAATACATGTATGTAGGTCATCGTTATCATCGCTGTGTATTTACGGATATTTTCAGTGGACGAAATTGCGTGATCGATGAAAATGGCTGCGGCCGTTTTGTGGTCGATGATGCAAAGATCAGTGTTTATATGATGCAATTTTAAAAGGTGCTCTTTGCACCTTTTAAAATGACTGCCGGTTACTTTTGAATTAGCTTAAGCAGATCCAATGGCTTTTCAAAGACCCAATCGGGCGCATCGATGCCCTGGCTGGACACACTTCCCCATTTAGCGTAGCCAAAAGCAACATGCGCATTTTGTGCAGCGAGATAATCCGAAGCGGCATCGCCGATATAGATGGCATCTTCTGGCTGACAGCCTAGACGCTCCAGGCAGATTAACAGTGGTTCAGGATCCGGCTTATGTTTTTGTGTATCATCAGCTAAAATGGCGACAGACATGTACTGATCGATCCCTTTGGATACCACATCGATTGCATATTGTTGTCTGGTCTTGGCAGAGACCACAGCCTGAGTGATACCGGCCTGGGCAAATTGCTGGAAGACCTAATCGAATCCCTTGTAGAGTGTTGCGCCTTCTTCATATTCGTTGACGTATTGCACCCAGCGAGCATAGGTTTTTTCTTTGTCTTTGATATTCAGTTCTTCCATGACTTTCATACCGGGATAGGCGGCAAAAGGCAGCACCTGCTCAAATGTCCACTTTTCCCCGGTCTCTTCTTCGATGATCTTCAGCAGCGGATACATATTCATATTCAGTGTGTTAAGCACTGTCCCGTCAATATCGTAAAGTATCGCCTTATAGGTATGCATATCTTCCTCCTCCTTTTTTTGTTTCGTTAATTTGATTAAACCATATCTGCGACTGAGGAGAAGAAAAAGTTCTAATCAATGCGTTTTTGACATACCTTACAGCAGGGGGTGAGGGCCTTGCGACTAGTGTGGAAATATACAAAGCGCTATGGATGGTGGCTATGTTTTCTGGGTTTTATTCTTCTGTTCTTATGGATCTTACAGCTGCGCCCCGCTATAGAAGAAGTGACGACCATCGATCATCGTCTGGCAGGTCGAAAGATTACGATTGATGTTGGACATGGCGGATTAGATAATGGAGCCACTTATGGCAACATACGTGAGGATGAGCTGAATCTCAAGATTGCCCAGGCTCTGAAAGCAGAATTAGAGAAGCGTGGCGCAATCGTCACACTGACTAGAGACGGCGATTATGACATGACGATGCGAGACCATCACTACAGTAAACAGGATGATATGTACTTACGGGCACAAAAGATCGATGCAGAGGAGAGTGTCCTTTTTGTCAGCATTCATCTGAATGCATCCAGTTCTTCCTCAGCCTGGGGCTCACAGGTTTTTTACTACACGAATAGCGAACAGGGACAGCTTTTAGCGAAGTCGATCCATCAGGAGATGCAGAAAGTCACCGGGACAAGAAAAAGTATTCAGTCTGCCAATTTTTACGTCCTGAGAGCCACTGCGACAACAGGCGTGTTGATCGAATGTGGGTTTATCAGTCATCCCAGTGAACGCGGTCAGCTCTCGAATAGCAGTTATCATGAAAAACTCGCCATTGCCATCAGTGATGGCATCGGCAATTATCTGGAAAGTAATGTTCCATTAGAATAAAAAAAGAATTGACGAGTTTCATAAAATATGGTAGGATATTTAGGCAGTCAGCGATGGGCCTGTAGCTCAGTTGGTTAGAGCGCACCCCTGATAAGGGTGAGGTCGATGGTTCAAATCCATTCAGGCCCACCATTGCTTAAATAGATTGTATGTCGAAATATCTGATAAAAAAGTTGTTGACGAATGTCGCTTCTTGTGATATGATATACAGGCAGTCACGAAATGGGCCTGTAGCTCAGTTGGTTAGAGCGCACCCCTGATAAGGGTGAGGTCGATGGTTCAAATCCATTCAGGCCCACCATTTTGTGAGAAAATAGAATACACCTATTTGGGGCCTTAGCTCAGCTGGGAGAGCGCCTGCTTTGCACGCAGGAGGTCAGGAGTTCGATCCTCCTAGGCTCCACCATATTTCTTAAATGGGCCTGTAGCTCAGTTGGTTAGAGCGCACCCCTGATAAGGGTGAGGTCGATGGTTCAAATCCATTCAGGCCCACCATTTTTTTATTATATGGGGTCTTAGCTCAGCTGGGAGAGTGCCTGCGTCGCATGCAGGAGGTCGGGAGTTCGATCCTCCTAGGCTCCACCATTGGGATTGTTTGGTTACTCGTTGGAGTAGCTTTTTTTGTATTAAGGGGGATACATATGGCAAGTAAAAGAAAACGAGGCGGCGAACATTGGCTGCTTCATTCATTAGACGGTCTAGCTTATGGCGTTTTTGTGAGTATCGTGTTAGGTCAGCTCCTGATCACACTGGGAAATGAAATTGGCTGGTCGGATGGTGTCAGTTGGGGCGAAAGCATTCGGACGTTAGCCGGGCCTGCCATTGGAATTGGCGTTGCCTGGGCAAGTGGTACGAGCGGTCTGACCCTGCTTTGTGCAGCTTTAACAGGTGCCATTCTATCTGGCAGTGGGGCTGGCTGGGTCTTGTTGGCTTATTTGGCGGTCCTGGTAAGTGTCGTATGCAGTCGGCTGATTGAGGGCAAGACACCGATCGATATTTTTCTGATTCCAATCTTGAGCATTGCGCTGGCGTTATTGATGGCACGTTTTATTGCACCTTATGTGAATTGGCTGGTCAGCTGGCTGGCTTTGCAGATTGGGCGTTGTCTAGGCTATCAGACCATCTGGATGAGCATGCTGGTGGCAGCGGTGATGGGACTGGTCAGTCTTTCTCCTATCATGGCGGTTTCTTTGAGTGCTCTTTTAGGGTTGGATGGTCTGGCCGCAGGGGCTGCGATTGCAGGAATCTGTTCGCAGATGCTTGGCTTAGCCATCATGTCAGTGGATGATAATGATATGGGTGATGTGATTGCGATTGGAATAGGAACACCATTATTGCAATTTAAAAATGTTTTGCTTCATCCTTTGATTTTGATTCCAACTCTGTTGACTAGTCTAGTCACGGGTCCGCTGTCAGCCTGTGTCTTCCAGCTTTCCGGCAATGCAACAGGGGCTGGAATGGGGATGACGGCTTTGGCCGGCCCGTTGTCCATTGTCAGTGTGATGGGGCCGGATGCCTGGCTGGGGATCATCATTGTAGATATTTTATTACCTATTTTTATCAGCTATAGCTTCTATCGACTGTTTAAAAAGCTAGGCTGGATTCATCCGGGAGATCTAAAGGTATCTAGACTTAAAATGGTACCTATAGAAAGGACAGTACGTTGACAGTACTGGCACCATCTATAGGTGCCATTTTTGCTTCAGATAAATGTGCTGGTAGGACAAGCAAGATGAGAAAAAGATTCACAGAAGACGAGATCACTCAGTTAAGT
>FCNA01000080.1 GCA_900018345.1 Clostridiales bacterium CHKCI006 | reverse complement strand
TTATCGCATTGCCAGCCCAGATGAACGCTCAATCTCTGCCATACGACACACTGTTCAAGAAGATAGACCTGTTTATAGTTCAATCCGCTGTGACTTTGTGTGTACTGCTTGACATATTCCAGAGAGAGGGCAACGTCGGAAATCTGGTCGTAGCTCATGCGTGTGCTTGCGTCAGCTCTGGTCTTATAGCCGTTCTTGAAGTTGGTGTTGATGTCTACACAGTAGGCAGTTTCACCCTCAACTTTCATATAGCCCTCATTAAATGTCGAACCGATAGAGCCGTCATTCATCACTTTTTCAATGATACCGACACGCTCGGCACTTTCTGTCCAGTATTGCTTCTCGGAAGCGTGGACTGCCGTTGTCGGCAAAGCGGTAACGATAGTCGCAAAGGCAAGAAAGCCTGTGGCTAATCGCTTCAATATCTTTTTCATAGCTTTTAAAATTCTCCTTTCGTTTGGATATAGAAAAAGCCGTCCATTTCTGAACGGCTGGAAATAGAAAAGGAACGTCAATATCGGCGTTCCATAATCTACTTGCGATATTCAATTTTTAGTTT
>FCNA01000062.1 GCA_900018345.1 Clostridiales bacterium CHKCI006 | reverse complement strand
CTCCAATAAATTCCTCACCAATTAAAAAGGCCTGAGCCAGGCCATCAGGGGATGGTTGCACTCTGTATTCAAGATGAATACCAAACTGACTGCCATCATGTAATAATTCCTCAAAGCGAGGGGTGTCATCAGGGGTAGAGATGATCAGGATCTCCCTGATTCCAGCCTGCATCAGGATACTCAATGGATAATAGATCATAGGTTTGTCATAGATCGGTAACAATTGCTTACTGGTTACCTGGGTCAATGGATACAGGCGTGTCCCGCTGCCGCCTGCCAGTATAATTCCTTTCATGTAAACACCTCATAAAATAAATAGTAGTACTTAATCAAATAATTCATTTATAGATTGTATAGCTTTTTGTGAGTCAATTTCATAACAATACTTTTCTCTAAATATTCTTTTAATTTCCTCTTTTTTAATGAACTTTGTTTGAAGTAGCCTATTAATCGCAACGCTTAACGTTTCTTTTTCTTTAAGACAAATACCAATTTTTTCTTCATTAATAATTTTATTTATCCCTTCATTATTTGTCGAAATAATATTCAAGCCACACGCAATATATTCAAAAAATTTTGATGGTGCAGCATATTTGTGATTCAAGCTATATGCAGGATCGTAATAATTGATTCCAATATCACACCACATCATGATTGACAATAATTTTTCTCTACTAATAGCATTGTTTATGCTCCAATTGTTTTCTGTAAAATTCAATTTACAATAGTGTTTCACGTTTTCTATTTGCTCAGGTGTACCATAACAAAAAGCTAAGAAAAAGATGCTTTGATTTGTTGATAACTCTTCGATAAATCTACCGAGATTTCTTTCTAAATTACATCCTCCAGCATAAATCAAAATTTTTTTAGAATTGTACTTACTTGGAATGTAATCTTCTTTCTTTGTTATTGGTAGATTACTTAATACCTTATAAGGTAGCGTATTGTTAATAACAGTAATAGGTCGCTTTAATTTATAATGGTCTAATCGATATTTCTTTCGTTGTTCTAAACATTCAATATTTAAATCAGGTAAATTTACATTTTTTTGATACGATTTTTCTATAATTGGAAAAGTCTTTACATCTTTTCCATAGATTTCTGTATTGTACAGAACTAGCTTTTTTTTCTTAAATATTTTAACAGGTATACATGCAAATGGGAAAAAATCTATATCATTTAAAATGATATATTGATAAAAAAATGCACACATAATAAAAACATGAAAATACATAAACAGCAATCTTATTGCTTTTAGATTTCCATACCAACACAACAAGAAGGATTTATGGTTTTTAAAATGAACCAAATCCATATTTTCTTTCTCAGTACAGGACCACAAATGTACATCATACTTGTCAGAAATCCCTTTAGCTAGATATTGTAAACAAGAATATGCATTCCCGATGTCGTGCTTGCTAATAATAACAACTTTTTTCACTTTGTGTTAACTCCTTGAATAAAATGTAAAAACTTAAATAAAAGATATAGAAAAACAATAGATGCAAGACTACAAATAAAAATAAATTGTGATGTGTAGTTAGAAAAGAAGCTCAATACTATACAATAAAACATTTGTGCCAATAAAAGAAGTAAAAACAAGTTTTTCGTTTTCAAATAGCAACTTTCAACCAGTCTGCATACAAAAGCTAACACACACATATATATGATTACACCAATGATTTTTAAATCGTAATAGGGCATTCCCAAAATGTTTACTGTATTAAGGTTAGACTGTACTTGATAAAAGTCAAAATTACCATCATAATCAGCCCAGATTCTTTTTAATAGAAAATCAAATCCAGACAGACATCTCAGACCAAAAGTATCGTGATTAGAATATTTAACAGCTAGATCAAAATTATCATGGCTCACGGTTAAGTACGAATATAAAAATAAAATACGTTGTGGGATTTTGATATCTAAATCTGAAAGTTTTCCACCATTATAGTTTACAACATATGTGTTGTCATTTATCAGCTCTATTGTCTCATCTGAAGTTGAAGGATTATTTGCAATTATTGTATTCATATCATCTTGATTTGTATTAATTTCCTGCGAAGTTAAATTATCATTTGTTTCATTACTAGAGCCATCATCATTTACACTATTTTCTTCGTAAATGAGATTGTTTGATGATGCATTATTATTATTTTCTAGTATTTCACTTGTTTCTGTATTGTTGTTTTCATGAACATCATTAGTTTCTACAGATGCTTGATTAAAACTAGTACTCAATAATTCATTAGAATAATGTCGACCGATCGAGCCAATTTCGTATCCAACAAACGATAATACAAGGCATAAAATGAGAACAGAAAAACGTTTGTTATAAATGTAAAAAATTATACATGAAAGAGTAATTGCCCCAATTAAAAATATACCTCTGTTTACGGCTAAAATTGGTAATACAAAAGTTTGAATAAACATGTATAAGATTAGCAAAATTTTCATAGGTACTCTTTTTTCTTTAGAAAAAAGATACCCAGATAAAGGTATGTTAATAATACATAGATGTGATAATAACAAAAATTTAGTATAAAACTCGCTATAGGCATTAATATTATCTGTTACAAAAAAGGGAATAAAACCACATTGTACTGTCGTCATTGTATATCC
>FCNA01000123.1 GCA_900018345.1 Clostridiales bacterium CHKCI006 | reverse complement strand
GTACGGAAGGCTTCATCCGTATTCGTACTGCTGCTGATATTTCTGATCTCTATGATCTGCTGTTCCATGTATATCACTTCCTCCTGTTATTCTTCTTGGCATAGCTGAGATTGCGGTCCTCTACGACTACCGCTAAGACCGGTGTTCCTAAGACCTCCTCGACATCATCCACAGAGGTGATGCTGTCTGTCAGGATGAAACGCAGAGAGATCAACCCAATGGCGATGACCAGACCTACCAGACCGCCAAGGATGGCACGATGGAGTAAGGAGGTCCCGACATTGGTGGTATTCGGGATAGCTCTTTCAACGACATAGGGCTCCTGAGAATCGATCTCACGTACGGTCTGCATCCCATTTTCAACGACCTCATTGACGATGCTGGCACTGAGGTCAGGGTCCTCAGAGGTCACAGAGACCTGCAGGATGCGTGTATCCGTAGGATTACTGATGGCGATCATACCGGATAGCTGTCCAACGCTCATATCCAGATCAAGATCGGCGATCACATTTTCAAGATTTGGACGGCTCTTGAAGATGATCT
>FCNA01000131.1 GCA_900018345.1 Clostridiales bacterium CHKCI006 | reverse complement strand
TATGATCGATACAGCCAAATAAAAGATGGCACATTATGCAGTTGAATACGGCATAACGCGCCATCCATTGGCTTTTTTATTTTGCAGTTTTTCTTTATTTTTCTCTGATATAAAGTGCGGTTCAACAGTTGATGGCGCCACTGGAGAAATTGTGATCCGTCCTACCTGCTTTAAAAATGACACTTCAGGTTTTGATTTTCTGATTGATCAAATCAATCGTTTACCTGTTAAACCAGATCTGATTGGTATGGAAG
>FCNA01000073.1 GCA_900018345.1 Clostridiales bacterium CHKCI006 | reverse complement strand
CTCGGTATCCCCTCTGGTAAAAACAGGTGCCTGCTGGATATAATATTGATAGCAGGAATTGACTAAGTCGTCATCCTGTTTTAATCGATAGTTATGCAGATAAGCACAAGGCTTTAAATCAATTTTAAATTTACGAACATCCTCATTATAATCCTGAATCATACTGACATATGACCAAGCCTGATATGATGGATGTGTTGTCTCCACTAATCTACCCTGTAATCTTGTTTTAACAATGGCTTCTTTCGATTCAACCTTTTCCAACTCCTGCCATTGCTTCAATTCAATCACAACTGCACTTTCTCTTCCCAGTCCATCCTCTCCGCTTACAATAAAATCGACACGTTTATTTGAATTAGGTATACGATATTCAATAGCGATATGACTATCCTTAGGGATATCCTGATCCTCCATGACTTTATACATATACTGCATGGAGTTCATCCAGGACATAAACTCGTTATAGGCTGTATGCTTATGCAGCCTCTCCTGGACTTTTTGTTCAATTTTATCTTCTATTTGATCCAGTCTTACATCTCTCAAAAATTGCTCCTTAGTTTCCTGATAAACAATCATAATTTCTACAACTCGTTATACTTTTTAGAATTTCCTTTGGATTTTTCAACTGGATACTTCTGACGGTTCTTTTCTAGCTTTTTCAAAACAATATCCTCTAGATCAACATCTAAACGATCAGCCATTAAAATACAGTAATTCACCACATCTGCCAACTCCTCGCATACCGCCTCCTTATCAAAATCACAGCTCCATTGAAAACACTCCAATAGCTCCCCTGCTTCAATAGCGATTGATTTAGCCAAATTTTCTGGTGAATGAAATTGATCCCAGTCCCGTTCTTTATTGAATTCCAGTATTTCTCTTTCCGCATTTTCCATAGTAACCTCCATCATTCATTGCACAAAACCTTTAATCATATTTGTCATCATTCTGTATTTATCTTTGATCATACCAATTATCTCATTTTACAACGTCTGCGACAACTATAAAACCATACAGCAATGAATTTTCTCCTTAGCTTTCTGACAGAAAAAAGAACTCCAAATTGATCTGAAATAAACTACCCCGGGTCAAGACCCGAAATGTCCACTGGACATTTCTGCGGGGTATTAGTCGCTTCGCTCCCGAGAGCGATTGCGTTACAGCGACAAATATAATTGTTTGTATCCCGCATCTTGTTTACCCTGTTGCTTCAC
>FCNA01000061.1 GCA_900018345.1 Clostridiales bacterium CHKCI006 | reverse complement strand
TCGTGCTCTGTAGTGTACCACCTCTACTAAATTATACAATTAAATAGAGGAATTTACTAGAGTTACAGGAAGTTAGTTTGATTAAATATTTGTGTCCGCGCAGCGAAGCGCGGGGAAATGGAGGGAAGGATGAAAGAAATGCTATCAGTGTATCAGTGACGGGTAACTTCCAGTTCTATGATCCAAATGAAGAGGTAATTCAGAATTATACGGGTAAAAATGATGTGACATCGGCGACGACTTATTCCGTTTACGATTATCAGGAAGGTATGTTTAATACAGGCTATCCTGTTGGAACAAGTATTAGTCCTTATGAAATGACACAGACGGAAGATGAACGTTTTGAAATCACTTTGCCAGTTCCAGGTAACTTGTATTACTATGATTATGTAGTTACATATGATGATGGTTCAACGGTTACAATTAAAGACCCAGCTAATATGCCTATCGCCAATGAAACGAATGGGCATGATGCTGGACATAGCCTGGTTTATGTAGGAAATGCTGAAAATACAACAGCTGGACAGGAATATATCTATGCACGTAAAGATACGGCGAAAGGATCTTATCGTTTTGTCACTTACAAAGCAGTGGATGGAACAGATCAGCCTTTAGGTATTTATTTACCAGCAAATTATGATGAGAGCAAGACTTATAAAACCATTTATGTATCTCATGGTGGCGGCGGACAGGAGAACGAATGGATGACCATTGGCGCTGTTCCGAATATCATGGATAACTTGATTGCGGATAAAGAAGTAGCCGAAGCCATAGTGGTTACGATGGACAACACGTATTTTAGCTGGAATTACGATGATATCAAGAAAAATCTGATGGATAACATCATCCCTTATATTGAAGCTAACTATAGTGTTTCTACAGAGGCAGAAGATCGTGCTTTCTGTGGTTTATCCATGGGTGGTTTAACCACAACTTCGATTTATGCAACGCTTTCTGATCAGTTTGGCTATTTAGGTATATGGTCAGCAACAGATGCCAGCATGATTGAGAATATGACTCATGATGGCGATGAACCAACGTTATTCTTAGCTGCTGGTAAAGTAGACTTTGGTAAAGCAGGATTTGCCGGTTTAAAAGAGGCATTAGATCAAGCTGGAGTCGCTTATACCTATGAAGAATCTTTAGGTGCTCATGACTGGGGTGTATGGCGTGATCTCTTTACGCGTTTTGCCAAGAATTATCTTTGGGATGCAGAATCAGAACCAACCCCTACACCAGATCCAGGAACAGAAACACCGGATCCTTCAGATCCAGATGTAACTGTTGATGATCCAAGTGATAGTACGACGGCAACAGATACCGTTCAAACTGGCGATAATACATCGATTACTATCTATGTTGCAGGCGCTTCGATGGCTTTGATTGCGATTGTTGTAGGAATCGTTATTAAAAAGAAAAAATCAGCTATTTTGAAATAAGTTCGTATACTCCTTCAGGAGAGCAGGAAAGAGGATTCCTGCTCTTTTGATTTTTTTGTTTTGAATATTCAAAAAATGAATCATTTCCCTTTTTATAATCATAAACTTTATTGTATGAGTCTATATCTAAAATACGAAAGCGATTTCTATTGGCGAGGATGTTATAATTAGTTATACGAGGAAGGAAAAAGATGAATTTGAAGAAATTGGCGGCAACTGCTTTAATGGGAGCCTTTGCTTTTGGAACAGTCGTGACACCTGCTTCTGCATAGGAACCAACAGTGACGCCACAAGAACCACAAAAATCTGTCCTCGAAACACAGACTGCATCGACTGAAAGCGAGAGAGAAATAAACAAGGAGAATACACCTTCTGAAACACCACCATCGACAGAAGAGACTGAGACGCCGACTACGACATCTCAGAAGGTTTCTTTTGATCTGCATGCACATGTCTTTGATTATGGTGAAGCTATCGATCAGGTACAGATCGATCTGACATCTGTTTTAGGCGATCAGACGATTGCTTCTGATGCTTTAAGTGCAGATATGTTCCAGGTATCTGCAACTGCTACCGATCCATATAACAGTCATGCAGTATTATATGAAGATGTCGCAAGAACCGTAACGGGTGTTTCCGTTGAAAATGGTATCGTGACATTAGATTTGGCATGCCTGTACAATGGCCAAGGTCAGAGTACATTAAACTACTCAATGGAAGCCGGACGTAATCTTTCTGCTGGTATCGCTTATGATATCACCTTAACAAAGGATATTTCTTTAAGCGATGGTACGGTTTTAGATAAGGATGTCCTTGTTTTCAATCAGAATGAGATCGTTAATGAGGAAACGGCTGCTTTCACGCCTGGTCAAAGTGATGGATTGAATTATCAGCTTTATATTCCTGAAAATTCTGGTGATGGTGAAAAGCATCCATTGATTATTTGGTTCCATGGCGGAGGCTAAGGTGGATATGGTGAAGCACAGAACAACAATTCTCAGTTACGTGCAAACCGTGGTGCTTTAGGCTTTGCGGAAGAAGGAACACAGCAGATTTTTGGTGGGGCATATGTCTTAGCACCACAGTCTCCAAATAGCTGGTCCAGAGATGATCAGAGTTCTATCGACCATGCAACGGCTTTGATCGACACGATTGTCAAGACGTATAACATCGATCCAGACAGAATCTATGTGGCTGGATGCTCTGATGGTGGTTGGATGACGGTTAATATGGCTATTGCTAATCCAGACCTCTTTGCAGCTATCGTTCCAATTTGTGGGGCTTATGGTTCAAGCACAGATGAAGAACTCTTAACCTTAAAAGATAACAATATCTGGTTAGTTCATGCGATGAATGATACTTCAGTGGATCCAACTGAGACTTCTGATCGTTTACATGCTTTGATTCCTAGCTCCATTTATACAGTATATGATACTGTGACCGTTGATGGTATTGATTATCCTGGTCACTGGTCATGGATCTACGTGGCAAGAAATATGCCTACTTATAATGGTCAAAGCATCTTCCAGTGGATGGCAAGCCAGACTTTGGCAGATGATCCAGTGACAGATGTGGAAAATCCTTCTGATACACAGACACCTTCTGAAGGAAACCAGGGACAGGGTATTGTGCAGACTGGGGATACAACGATGACTTATCCATACCTTGCTTTAATGGTAGCAGCTTTTGCTGGTATGGCTGGATATGTCGTTGTACGTCGTCAGCGTAAAGAAGAAAATTGTTAAATGGAAGACAGGTCAGTTACGTACTGACCTGTTTTTATATGAGAAGGGTTCAAAAAATGAAACATCATATAAAAAAAGAATGTTTTATTGATCATATGAACCAAAACATAAATCATGAAAGCGCATTTATGAGTCGCAGATGCTATAATTTGATTCATAAAGGAGGAAGAAGGGAATGAATTTCAAAAAAATTGTGGCATCTGGATTGATGGCTGCATTAGCCTTCGGCATGGTAGTAAGTCCTGCTCAAGCCAATGAACCATCGGTTTTGACACCACAAAGCGCACGAAAAACAAATTTAGAAGTTGAAAGAATTGTGGCCAATACACGTGTCGGCGATGGTGGACAGGAAGTCGTCTCTTTTGAGATCACTGTTAGTGATGAAGCTATCCTCTCAACAGTTTCAGCTACTGATTTTGATATTGAAAATCAAATCAGTGTCATGCCAATTGATATTGAGACTGGCCAAATGGCTGAACCTTATGCGGATGATGGGATTCAGGTATCCGTAGATGGGAATACGTTGAAACTGACGATGACACCATTTAATTATAATGGTACGTATAATGGAGCAGGATGGCGTGTAACCAATGATAAGTATCCGGAGCTGAGCTTTACATCAACAGATGTGGATACGGTGAATACACAGACCCTGGATGAGTTCAAACGCGGAACTTTTACATATGCCGGAATTACCCGTGAGTATGCTTTGTATGTTCCTGCAGATGCCAAGGGGCCTGTACCGCTTGTGGTCTGGAATCATGGTGGCGGAGAATATGGAATCGATATCGAGAAAACACTGATTGCGAATCGAGGCGTGACAGCCTGGCCTGAAGCGGGTTATCAGACAGCAGTGTTGATGATTCAGGTTTCCAATGCCAATTATGGATATGGTGCGGCAAAGGATCCGGCAAAGCAGTCTCTGATCGATCAGAACAATGCGTTGCAGGCTGCTCTGATCAGGAAACTCATTACAGATGGAACTGTGGATGAAAATCGGGTTTATGTAACTGGTGCATCCAGCGGCGGCGGCGCAACGATGCGTTTTTTGATGCAGTATCCTGAATTGTTTGCAGGTGCCATTGCCTGCTGTTCGATGGATCCAATCGTTTCAGTTCATAAGTATAGCGGTGGTTTTGCAGATTATGATCAATTAGTGCAGGACTTTGAAGCAGCTTTCCAGGGAAGTGTGTTTACCTGGGATGATTCACAGCAGAAAATGGTAACTAAACAAGTGGATACGCAGGAATTGATCAATGTGCCAATTTATTTTACACATGCGCAAAATGATCAGACCTGCCAGTCGACAAGCTCTCAGGCGATGTATGACGCGTTCAGGCATTTAGGTGATACCAATAACAGGATCGTATTATGGACTGATGAAGAAATGGCAGCAGATGGCATCAGCAATGCCATGAATGGCGCTTTGCTGCATTGGTCATGGGTAAAAGTATTGAATCATCATGAGGATGGTTCTCCAATGAACTGGATGTTCCAGCAGACTCGTAATACTGCTCCAACGGAAAAAGAAACCATCCCATTTACGTTGCATGCGCATGTCTTTGATTATGGAGAAGCCATCGATCAGGTACAGATTGATTTATCTTCTGTATTGGGTGATCGTACGATCGATACCTCAGCTTTAACCACAGACATGTTCCAGGTAGCTGCGACGGCAACAGATCCATATAACAGCAATGCTGTCTTATATGAAGATGTTGCGCGCACCGTGACAAGTGTGTCTGTTGAAAATGGCATTGTGACATTGAATTTAGCCTGCCAGTATAACGGACAAGGCCAGAGTACTTTGAATTACTCATTAGATGCCGGCCGTAACTTATCTGCAGACGTTGCTTATGATATTACCCTGACAAAAGATATCGCCTTAAGTGATAGCTCAACGATTGCTAAAGATGCTTTAAGCTTCAGTCAGGATGAAATCTTTAATGAAGAAACAGCGGCTTTTACAGCTGGTAATAGCGATGGCTTAAACTATCAGCTGTATGTTCCTGAAAATGCTGCTGATGGTAAAGATCATCCATTGATCGTCTGGTTCCATGGCGGCGGTGAAGGCGGATATGGCGAAGCACAGAACAATACTTCACAGTTACGCGCCAATCGTGGGGCTTTAGGATTCGCAGAAGAGGGTGCCCAGCAGATCTTTGGTGGTGCTTACGTATTGGCTCCTCAGTCACCAAATAGCTGGTCAAGAGACGGACAGGAATCCCTCGATCATGCCACTGCCCTGATCAATACGATCGTGAATACATACAACATCGATGCTGATCGCATTTATGTTGCAGGATGTTCAGATGGTGGATGGATGACTGTCAATATGGCGATTGAAAACCCAGAATTGTTTGCAGCCATCGTTCCAATCTGTGCGGCATTTGGATCAAGCACAGATGAAGAACTGTTGACATTAAAAGACAATAACATCTGGATGGTGCATGCCTTAAATGATACGTCGGTTGAGCCAGAAAATACATCCGATCGTTTACATGCCTTGATTCCAAGTTCTATCTATACGGTATATGACACTGTTACAGTTGATGGTGTCAATTATCCAGGTCACTGGTCATGGATTTATGTGGCAAGAAATATGCCTACCCATAATGGACAGAGTATCTTCCAGTGGATGGCTTCCAAGACATTGGCTGATGACCCAATCACAGATGTAGAGCAGCCAGGCGATACAGAGACACCAGATAAGATCGTACAGACATCGGATAATCAGATGATCTATCCATATATCGGACTCATGCTGCTGGCAGTTGTTGGAATGGGCGGCTATGTAGTGGTCAGACGTCAAAGAAAACAAGAAGATATGTAGTCAATGATTATAGACAGACCGGTTGATTCGTGTCTGTCTTTTCTCTACCTCTGAAGTGAACACAAACAGCAATATGTGATGGCTATGATTTCGTTTATTTTTCTAACGTGGAAATGAGGCAAGAATGAATTGCATTTCTGGAGAATATGTTTATAATAAGAGTATCAATTCATGGAAGGGAGTGCTATTATGAAAATTGCCGTCATTAGTGACAGTGGCTGTGGAATGAGTGAAAAAGAAGCACAGGAACGCGGTATTTTTATTCTGCCCCTACAGCTGATTATCAATGATATCTCTTATCGTGATGGGGTCGATATCCAGGCAGATGATTTATATGCGAAGTTAAAAGAAGGCGCATTGCCAAAAACAAGTATGCCGGTCATGAGCGATATCGATACGCTTTTTCATCAATTAAAAGAAGAAGGGTATGATCAGGCGATTGCGATTCCTTTATCGACGGGATTGTCCAGTACGACCCAATCTTTGAATATCGCTGCAGAGATGGAAGGCTTGCCGTTGACGTGCATCGAGGTCTCTTCAACTTGCTGTATTGAAAAATACGTGACCATTCAAGTGAAAAAACTGGTTGATGCGGGTAAAACAGTCGAAGAAATCAAAGCCATTATTCTGCCTAAAATTGCTGCTTCAGGAACACTGATCTATCCCAATGATTTGAACCATTTAAAAAGAGGAGGACGTTTGACGCCTGTTGCTGCAAGCCTGGCGACTTTGTTAAAAATCAAACCGATCCTCAAGATCGATCCTTCAACCGAAGGACGTATCGATGTGGAGGCGAAAGTACGCACAGAGAAAAAAGCTGAGCGCTATATGGTGGAAAACATTGCCTTACGATTGATGAAGGATCGTTCCTATCAGGTTTTCATTATCGATTCTGATTGTCGTGCAAAAGCACTGCGGATGAAAGATGAATTAGAGCAACTGATTGTCGGTCAGGATGTTGCGATTACCAACGACAATATCTATGCCGTTATTTCCAGTCATACTGGTTTGGATTGTATTGCTATTCAATATATTGAAACAATTGAAGCTTAAGAAGTCATTAGACTTCTTTTCTTTTTGTGGCTGATTTTTTCGGAAGGATAAGATAACCTAAAATGCGAGAGATCGGAGCGAAGATAGTCGCTCAAAATTACATTTTTTCACATTTTGAATGTCTTTGACATTTCCTTTAAAACTGTTATATAATATGGTGAAGCATGTAGCAAATAGGCGTTAAACCAAGCGCTTAGAGGTTGCGCTTTTTTTGCTTAAAATATCATAAAAGGAGGAAAAAAGAGATGCTTAGAGAACTGGCTAAATCCATTCGCGAGTATAAGCATTTGTCCATTTGGACACCGATCCTGGTCTCTGGTGAGGTTGTTATGGAATGTATCATTCCGTTTGTTATCGCTAACCTGGTTAACGAGATCAAAGCGGGCTGCTCAATGGGAACGATATTGTCCTATGGACTTGTTTTGCTTGTTATGGCACTGCTATCACTGTTGTTCGGAGCACTTGCTGGGGTAACCTGTGCCACAGCATCCTGCGGTTTTGCCCGCAACTTACGAAAAGATTTGTTTTATCGTGTGCAAACGTACTCGTTTGAGAACATTGACAAATTCTCTACGTCTTCACTTGTTACACGTATGACTACCGACGTAACAAATGTACAGATGTCATACATGATGATCATTCGACAGGCGATCCGTTGTCCGCTCATGTTGGTCTTCTCATTTGTGATGGCATTTGTGATGGGCGGGAAGATGGCATTCATCTTTTTGCTGATGGTTCCTATTTTGGGAATTGGTTTATCTTTGGTCATTTATAAGACGATGCCTTTATTTAAAAAGGTTTTCCGTAAATATGATGCTTTAAATAATTCCATTCAGGAAAACGTTCAGGCAATGCGTGTGGTCAAAGCCTTTGTGCGTGAGGACTTTGAGAAAAAGAAATTTGAGACAGCAGCAGAAGATGTCTGCAACGATTTTACCCGTGCAGAAAAAATCTTAGCTTATAATGGACCGTTAATGCAATTCTGCTTGTTTGCAGTCATGGTCTTCGTTTTATCTTTTGGCTCATATACGATTATCAGCAGTCGTGGTCTGGATTTGGATGTAGGTCAGTTTTCGGCCCTGTTAACATATAGTTTCCAGATCCTAAATAGTTTGATGATGGTCTCCATGGTCTTTGTCATGATTACGATGTCTGAAGAGTCTGCACGACGTATCGTGGAAGTGTTGCGTGAAAGAAGTACATTGACCAATCCGGCTGAGCCTGTGCGCACAGTCAAGGATGGATCAATTGATTTTGATCATGTGAATTTCAAATATTCTGCAAAAGCACATCGTTTTGCCTTGGCCAATATCGATCTACATATCCAATCAGGTGAAACAATCGGAATCATCGGTGGGACAGGATCATCGAAGACCTCTTTAATTCAGCTGATACCAAGACTATATGATGTCACAGAGGGATCGGTCAAAGTCGGTGGTGTCGATGTGCGCGATTATGATCTGGAATCACTGCGTAATCAGGTTGCCGTCGTGCTGCAAAAGAACGTTCTTTTCTCTGGCTCAATCAGTGAAAACTTGCGTTGGGGCGATAAATATGCTACCGATGAGCAAATTCAGGAGGCTTGTAAGCTGGCCTGTGCGGATGAGTTTGTGGAACAATTCCCATATAAATATGACACTTATATCGAACAGGGTGGAACCAACGTTTCCGGTGGTCAGAAGCAGCGTTTATGTATCGCTCGTGCATTGTTGAAAAAACCAAAGATCCTGATCTTGGATGACTCTACTAGTGCGGTTGATACGAAAACAGATGCTTTGATTCGTAAGGCTTTTGCAAAGTTTATCCCGGAAACAACCAAGATCATTATTGCACAGCGAATTTCTTCTGTCCAAGATGCAGACAGGATCATTGTAATGAATGGTGGCTGCATTGATGGTATCGGTACACATGAAGAATTATTGCAGAATAACGAAATCTATCGTGAAGTTTATACATCTCAGAATAAGGTAGGTGAAGATGATGAATAAGAAAAAGACTGGTCAAATTGCGACTTTGTGCCGTTTATTAAAGATGATCTGGAGTTTTTATCCCATCATGTTCCCGATTGTGTTGATTTGTATACTGTTTTCGGCTATTGTCGGAACGATTCCTTCTTTGTTCATGCAGAGCATCATTTCCCTGGTTGAACAAAGTTGGGCATCGGGTGACTGGAACGCAGTGGGCTCAACCATCCTTCGTTATGTCGGGATCCTGGTCATTTTCTATGTTTTAGCGTTAGCTTCCAGCTTTGCCTTTGCTCGGATGATGGCGGTTATCACTCAGGGTTCCTTAGAGAAAATTCGTGTCAAGATGTTTG
Source organism: Clostridiales bacterium CHKCI006 (assembly GCA_900018345.1). Lineage (GTDB taxonomy): Bacteria > Bacillota_I > Bacilli_A > Erysipelotrichales > Coprobacillaceae > Fimiplasma > Fimiplasma intestinipullorum. The sequence goes on along the minus strand of FCNA01000061.1, from coordinate 11,897 downwards.
ATGAAATGCAAAATTTCCCAATCAAATTCTTTGATACACATAACCATGGTGAGATCATGTCACACTATACCAATGATACGGATACATTGCGACAGATGATCTCACAGAGCTTACCTCAGATGTTGATCTCCCTGGTCACACTGTTTTCAGTGTTTTGCATCATGCTTTACTTCAGTGTATGGATGACGATCGTTGCTTTACTTGGGGTTGTCTGTATGGTGCTTTGTACAAAACATTTAGCAGGAAATTCTTCACGTTATTTTTTAAGACAGCAACAGTCCTTAGGTGAAGTCGAAGGCTTTATCGAAGAAATGATGGAAGGTCAGAAAGTCATCAAAGTTTTCTGCCACGAAGAGGAAAGTAAGAAGGCTTTTGATAAGATCAATGATCGTTTATTCAAAGATTCTGAGGCTGCTAATAAATATGCGAATATGTTAGGGCCTGTTTTGATCAATATCGGTAACGTATTATATGTTGTCGTTGCAATCGTTGGTGGCTTATTGCTTTTACTGAATGTACCGAATCTCAGTATCTCCGGTATGGCTTTAAGTATTAGTATTGTTGTACCATTCTTAAATATGACTAAACAGTTCGCCGGTAATATCAGTCAGGTGTCTTTCCAGTTAAACCCGGTGGTCATGGGGATTGCCGGTGCGAATCGTATCTTCGAATTACTGGATGTTGTTCCTGAAACAGATGAAGGGTATGTCACACTGGTGAATGCTAAAGAAGAAAACGGAGAGCTCGTAGAAGTCGAAAACCGTACAGGTATGTGGGCATGGAAACATCCGCATACGGATGGTAGTGTAACTTATACGAAACTGGAAGGGAACGTGACATTGGATCATGTCGATTTTGGTTATGATCCTAGTAAGATCGTCCTTCATGATATTACTTTAACGGCTAAGTCCGGTCAGAAATTTGCCTTTGTCGGGGCAACCGGTGCCGGTAAAACAACGATTACGAACCTGATCAACCGTTTCTATGATATTGCGGATGGAAAGATTCGTTATGATGGCATCAATATCAATAAGATCAAGAAGGCCGATCTAAGACGCAGTATTGGTATCGTCTTGCAGGATACAAACCTCTTTACCGGAACAGTAATGGAGAATATCCGTTATGGTCGCCTGGATGCAACGGACGAAGAATGTAAGGATGCCGCTAAGTTAGCGGGTGCCGATGATTTCATTAACCGTTTACCGGATGGATACGATACGATGTTGACAGGGAATGGGGCGAATCTCTCCCAAGGTCAGCGTCAGCTGTTAAGCATTGCGCGTGCAGCCGTAGCGAATCCACCGGTCATGATCCTGGACGAAGCGACCAGCTCTATCGACACTCGAACCGAAGCCATTGTACAGCGCGGTATGGATGCCTTGATGGAAGGACGCACGGTCTTCGTGATTGCCCATCGTTTGTCTACAGTTAAGAATTCTGATATGATCTGTGTTCTTGATCATGGTCATATTATCGAACGTGGTAGTCACGATGAACTGATTGCACAAAAAGGGAATTACTATCAGTTATATACAGGGGCATTTGAACTTGAATAAAATGATGCAACAGGATTCATTCAGATGGAATGGATCCTTTTTTTGTAAAAGTGTATTTCCCAGGAAAAGAAGATGGTCGCTTCAGACTTTTTTGTAGAAAAAGAGTGAAAATAAAAAAGAACTTATGTATAATGATGGGGTAAGAAAAGAGATAATTAAGAAATTTGGGTCTCTCTTACACATTGATCACAAAGGAGGAAATGTTTATGTGGGGAATCATTGCAACTTGGCGAATGGCTGCTGAAGGTGTAGAAAAAGCCAGTGAAATGCTGGCGAAAAATGGTGATGCCGGTGATGCAATCGAAACAGCCATCAGGGATGTAGAGGATAATCCTTATTACAAATCTGTTGGTTTTGGCGGCTTGCCTAATGAGGAAATGGAAGTCGAATTAGATGCAGGATATATGGACGGGAATACCTTTGATGTCGGTGCGATTGCGGCGATCAAAGATTTTGCCAATCCGATCTCGATTGCAAGACGCTTATCCAAAGAGAAAGTGAATTGCGTCTTAGTGGGTGAAGGTGCTGAAAAATTTGCTCACAAGGAAGGTTTTGAACGTAAGAACATGTTGACGGATCGTGCCCGTATTCATTACAAAAATCGTGTCAAGGAAGTGCGGGAGCAGGAATTAAAACCCTATGCCGGGCATGATACGGTAGGCATGGTGTGTCTGGACACAACGGGAAAAATGGTGTCAGCCACCTCTACGAGCGGTCTGTTTATGAAAAAACAGAGCCGTGTTGGAGATTCACCAATCATTGGTTCCGGCTTTTATGTCGATTCCAAGGTAGGTGGTGCCAGTGCCACCGGTTTAGGAGAAGACTTGATGAAGGGCTGTATTTCTTATGAAATCGTTCGTCTGATGAAAAGTGGTATGCATCCTCAGGAAGCCTGTGAAAAAGCCGTTCATGATTTAGATCAGGAGCTCAAAGAACGCCGTGGTCAGGCCGGCGACTTGTCCTTGATTGCCATGAATAATAAAGGTGAGTGGGGCGTTGCCACCAACATTGATGGTTTCTCATTTGTTGTGGCCACAGAAAAAGAAGCACCGGTTGTTTATTTAGCGAAAGTCGTAGATGGGCATACGGTCCATGAACCTGCCAGTCAGGAATGGTTAGATGAGTATATGCGAACACGCATGGCACCGGTGGTTGAAAAATAATGATGGAAGATAGAATTATTTCGGAAGTCGAAGCCATCTCCAGTGAGATGCTTCAGGGAATCAAAAAAATCTGTCAAATGCCAAGCGTTGAAAAAGAGGCGGAAGAAGGCGCTCCTTTTGGTACGGATATTGCTTCGACACTGGAAAGTACTTTAGAACTGGCTCGAAGCCTGGGTTTTGAAACCGTGAATCTGGATCATTATATTGGCTGGGCACAGTATGGCTCGGGCAAGGATTATATCGGCGTGATCGGTCATTTAGATGTTGTGCCCGTCGGCACTGGCTGGAAGCATCCGCCATTTAGTGCTTATGAGGAAAACGGTTATATTTATGCACGGGGAATCCTGGATAATAAAGGGCCGATCCTTTCCTGCCTTTATGCTTTATACGCGTTAAAACGACTTGAATTGCCCTTAAAACATCCTGTGCGTATTCTCTTTGGCTGTGATGAGGAATCGGGATTTGAGGATCTGGAGTACTATCTGAAGCACGAAAAACCGCCAATCATGGGCTGGACCCCGGATTGTAAGTATCCGGTGGTCTATGGTGAAAGAGGACGTGCTGTCATTGAGATCGAGGCGCCAGTGCAAAAAATCGATGCATTCTTTACGTTTGTCAATCAATACTTTATGAATGCCAAACCAACCGGAGATCGTTTAGGTCTGGATTATACGGATCCGGAATTTGGGACGAATGAAATGCGTAATTACCATATGGTTAGACGCAATGATCATCTGATCTTCCAGGTTTCCTTTGCATATCCGGCAGGTATGACGTTAGATCAGATCATGTCCACCATTCAGCAAAAAGCACCGGAGTTCCGGGTGCGCTGCGTTTCCCATTATGCGCCGGTCAAGTTTGATAAGACCCATCCAATGGTCAAAGCTTTGCAGAAAGCCTATGAGACGATTACGCATGAGGATGGCACGCCTGTCACGACAACCGGCGGCACTTATGCCAAACGGATGCCGAATATCGTTCCTTTCGGTCCAAGTTTTCCAGGTCAGAAAGGGATCGGCCATCAGCCTAATGAATGGATGAAGGTGGATGACCTCATTACCAATGCGAAGATTTATGCCTTAGCGCTATATTATTTAGGGAATATGTAGGGGAGTATATGCGTTTACAGGATTTAAAGAAAAATAAAAAAGTCAGATTTGCCTATACCTTGATCAGTGTGATCGTGGCGGCCTATATGCAGGCCTTTATTATTCATGTTTTTATTGAACCCTCCAATCTATTGTCGAGCGGTTTTACGGGCGTGGCGTTATTGATCAGTCGGATTACTGAGTTATTTGGCTTTACCTTTTCGGTCTCGCTTGGGATGATCGCCCTAAATCTTCCCGTCGCTATTTTGTGTTATCGCAGCATCAGTCCAAAGTTTACCTTTTTCTCACTGCTGGAAGTCTTCCTGGCAAGTTTCTTTTTAAACATCATAGACTTTGAACCATTCTTTGATGATATCTTATTAAATATCGCGTTTGGTGGTTTTGCTCATGGTCTGATGACGGTCATTGCCCTGAAAGGAAATGCTTCAACCGGTGGAACGGACTTCATTGCTTTATATGTCTCTAATCGAAAAGGAAAGTCGATCTGGTCCTACGTCTTTGTTTTTAACACCTGTATCCTGATTATTTTTGGAGCCATGTTTGGCTGGGAGCATGCAGGCTATTCGATTTTGTTCCAGTTCATTTCGACGAAGACGATTGACTCTTTCTATCATCGCTATGAACGTGTAACTTTACAGATTACGACGTTGAAGGCAACAGAGATCACGAATGCGTATATCCAGCATTATCGTCACGGGATTTCCTGTGTTAAGGCCATCGGTGGGTATAGTCATCAGGAGATGTGGTTATTACATACGGTCGTGTCTGCTTATGAGATTCAGGATATCGTTCAATTGATGCGCGAGATCGATCCGCATGTGATCGTTAATGTGGTCAAGACAGAGGATTTCTTTGGTGGTTTTTATCAGGCACCGATCGATTAAAAATGGACATCACAACGAGATTTCGGATAGATTGACATCTCGTTGTTTTTCTATTTCTAAAACGTATCAGGTTTTGCAAAGATTGCCTAGAACACCATACCATCTGATTATAGAAGGTGAGGATGATTTGGCGTCTTTTTTGTGTGACTATGTTCCTGTCTTATTCTAGGTAGCATAAAAAAAGAGCATTCCCGTAGAAAGGGATGCTCTTTAAGAAGGGACGCATGCATTCGTCCCGAATTGATACAATGGATGATACATGGCAAAGCAAAGCGTTATCGATAGCAGGGTTTAGGTCAGCTTTCATCCGGATTCATGACTGACTTCAAAGAAGCCTCCATAACCCTTCCTTTGGCTGCGCAGCAGTGTGGGGGGCGTATCATCCCAGGGGTTTTTCTCCATTGAGTCATCCAGTAGATTTGGGAGAGTACCGATGCTCGAACAGGAGTGGTCCGGTTGTATCAAGGGATCCAGGAACAAGCAGCTCACGATTTGATTTTTATGAGTATTGATAACGATAGATTTCCCTCGACCAACCAACTTCATTATACACTTTTTTGCTGGAAGATTTTTCCAAACTTTTAAATCACATGTTTTCAGGCACATTTCTTGCGCATTTAAGCAGATTTACAGAATTCGATAAATGTTGATAAAATCGAATAAAAATTGAATTTAAGCAAACGCTCAAAGGGACCATTTGCGCAAAACAGCAAATTTTTCAAAAAATTGTAGAATGCCTTTTTGAACGGATCCAATGTCGAAAAATGCCGTTTTGGACTTTAAAATAGAGGGGGAGTGTGCTATATTTATGTTGGAATGAACAGCTCGTTATATAAAAGGAAAGCGCTTTAATATAGCTTGTTTTCGCAGGGTGGAGAGGGCAGAGAATGAGCTATAAACAAGCCTGAAAGAAGGGGATTGGGATGAGAAAATTGCTTGGTTTATTGCTTATTTCTGTATTTGTTTTCACTTGTGTGGCAGGTCATTGCACGCATGTCCATGATGATCAGTGTGGGTATGATCCTGTTACCAAAGAAGGCTGCACACATCAATGTGATATGGTAGACCCTTTAGGTGTAGAGAGGGAACCGAATTACTAAGAGATGATCCTGCTCAATGAACAATGTTAAAAAATTCAAACCTATTTCTGAACGCATTTTTAAAATTATGCGTTGTGACAAAAAAGATCAATGTATCTGTGATGGCTGCTCAAGTCAGTTTAGATACTGGGTATCTGAGTCGTATTTTCAATAATCAATTTCAACTAAGAAAAGAACGAAATTTATACAAGATCTGTCGCTACTTAGGGTTAGATGTCGACTTGTTGTTAGAAACCCATGATGATTTCGAGCGCTTCTGTGAGCGGTTCAAGACGGCTTTTTATTATTGCCAGTCTGATGTTCATCAGATGTACCTTGAACTTCTCGAATATGGAAAGGTTTTTGAGGGACGATCTCCCTATTATATTCAGGTGATGCTGCTCAGATTAATGTATGAGACAGAAGTGAAAAAGAGCTATTCCTATGTACTTTTGAATTCACTGATGAGAATTGTCACTTCTTTGCCTCGATCGGCTAGACTGCTTGTCTGGACCTATTGTGTCTTAGCAGATATTCAATTCACGGACTTTGAACGACCCGGGCGTAAAAATGCTTTTCATGAGGCTGTCCAGTTGGTAGATTCGGATTCAAATATCAGAGGACGTTTGTATTATTTTGGTTTATCTTATTTCAGAAAATATGATCGTCCGCAGTATATGAAGAAGTGCTATCGCAAAGCGCAGGACAGCTTTCTTGAAACGCGTAATTTGATCATGCTGGAAAAGCTGAATATGAAATATTCCGGTCTTTTAAGGGCATACGGTTATATGCAAAAAGCGCTGCAGAATGATCTGGCGCTGCTCCATGAATTTGACCATCATGAATATCAGTTCAGGAATGTAGAGATCCTTTATAACAACATCGCGTGGACCTATATGCTGCTTCATGAGTTCCCAAAGGCGGTTGACTATTATCGCCTGACGATACAGACGCTGCAGGATAACGAGATCTATTTTAATCTTGCGTATTGTCTGTATCGGCTCGATCAAAAGGCAGAAGCCTTAGAATGTATCCGATTAGGCAGATTGGCCAACAGTTATGGAGAATATGTTTACTTATTGCTGGAATGGCTGGAGGCGATGATCAATCGCAAGTATAGTAAAAAATCGTATGGGATCCTTCATAAGATTCTTAAAGTATATGGCACTCATTTAGATGTTATCGTGAAAGACATGTTACAGATTGAAATCGTCAACTATCTTTATTATAACGGGGATTATTTTTCCGCCTTAGAGGCCTGTATCCCATTGTTGAGCCGAACCGTATATACGCCTAATGAATTAATGATTCATGAAACAGAAGATGATTTAGAGAAAAAGATAAGCGGGAGAAAACGCGGTTCTTCTAAGAACTAGATTTCTCCCTTTTCAATGGTGTTCAGCTTCAAAGAGAAGCTGCTTTTTTATGAATCGATACTTTTTGAACGCGGCATGTCTTTAATGATCAATTGGGTCGGACTATCGATACGTTTGTTGAGAAGTGGTTTGCAGGCATGCAGGGCTTGTTCATATTGCTCAGTAAAATAGAGATAATTCACGATCTCCAATGCTATCGTATCTTGCATGATGGATTCCAGATCATCGAAATAACTCTTTTGAATCTTTAAAAGAAGCATGTATGATTTTTTGCTGTAACGCTTTTGGATCATGGCTTCTAACCACTCCAGAAGTAAAAAGACGTACTCGCTGTAGCTTTTGGCAGATTTGCCTAAGTCAATATAATGAAGGGCTTGTATCTTGTCTCCGATCTTGTAATAACAGAATGCCAGATTAAAGTAAATCTCATTGTCTTTCAATGTAACGATTGCTTTTTCATAATAATGAATGGCCTGTTGATAATCATGTAGAAGAGAGAAGGTCCAGGCAAGATTATTATATAAGATCTCTAGATTTCTTAATTGAAGATGCTGACGTTCAAATTTGTCAATCAAAAGCAGATCATTCTGGGCAGCCTTCTCAAAAGAGCCATAGGCACGTAATAGCGCCGAATACTTCATGAACAGTTTCTCTAACATGACTGTGTTTTGCGAGCGCTCAAAGAGTTCTAAAGCCAGCAAATAACATTTCCGGGTCCGTTTTGGCTGATTATGCTTTCGAAAGTAGGATAGACCAAAGTAGTAAAGGCGCGCTCGGATCTGGCCATGCGGATCCGACATTTCTAGGCCGAGTTTAAAAAAGTTGATCTCCTTTTCATAGCTAAATCCCGGAAATTGCACATCAATGAGCATAAAGTAAGTGGCAAGCACTGCTTGATCTGGTTCACATAAAGAGGGCATGATCCTACAGATATAGTCAATGAATGGGGGCAGATAATGGTTGACTTCCACTTCATACATCAGTTTGATAAGGAGAATATCAATATGATAAGGGGATTTCCATTCATACTGTTTTTGATAGCTAAGGATCAAATGATAGAGATGATGTACCTGTGGATGACAAAAGAAAAAGGCGCGTTTGAATTCAGCACACAGATGCTCAAATTGAGGATCTGTTTGAAAAACAGTATTCATATCGAGATCAAAGAAAGAACATATCTTATGAATATTACGTTCCTTACGTAGTTGATTTTTATTATTAAAGGTTCGACTGAGATAGCCTTTGTCTAAGCTGAGGTGAGTGGCCATTTTGGAAATTGTAACACCTTTTTTTATTTGACAAAGTTTAAAAAATGCATTGATATTTTTCATGATTATTTCACCAATTGATAGAAGTAGGGATGGAATAAAATGCGTTTAACAGTAAAAAGAAAAATACAAAATCATTCATTCTATGAAGAATGTTGTCGTAAAATGGCTGTCTATCTATACATAAATATACCATACAAATAATGTGATTTAAAGCTTAAAATCACGGTCTTTTGGATTGCTTAAGGGATCTTTGGGCTATTCTACAATTTTTTTAAAATATTGCGGTTTTGGGTTTAAGGGCTGTTTTGTAACCAGTATCTATTTGAATTTATATTGATTTAATCAATATAAATTCTACTGCTTCAATTTGCATCAAAACGCAAAAAGAGGCGGCTCTAGAACAAAATCAATATTTTTTCCTGCATTGCATTTAAAAATGTGTATAATAGGAAATGAAGAAAGCCCGCGTATATCACCATACTCATACGTATAGACAAATCTGACAAGCAATCGTCTTGGGCTTTCTTCAACATCATACCCTTCTCGGCACATGCGCCGGGGAGTTTCCGCATTATTGGCAAGCAGCAGGTATTTCACCTGCTGTTTTGTCATTTCTCCCTGAAAGAACGGGCAAATAGACAATATACAATATTTTTGAAATTTGTAAGTTTTGCGAAAAAGCAACTTGAGGATTGCCAATTGATGCCATATTTTAAGCTATTTATCGATACAATTTAACTTGAATTGAGAATGCAAGAAAAGGATGAAAATGTCGAAAATATGACAGATTAAGCAAATTAAATCAAAACGATACCGAATTTGGTGTATAATACTGTCTGTCCGGTTAGGAGGCACTCTGGCTGTTTATCGTCTCCTGACTGGACACGTAACCTACCTTTTGTCGATGGCAGATCCCCCACATTGATGCTGCCATCTGCGAGAGGTTCCCCTTATGTGAACATATGGTGTGACACATAAACATTCCGTCTTAAGCTGAGTCGAGTGAGGATAGAAAAACCTTGGATAGAGGTTGCGACTCTATCCAAGGCCAAGGGCTATTCCGTTGTGCAGTGCAGGGTGTTGAGAACACCTGCAAACAGGACTTCTAGCGATGTAGGACTGCATGGCTGGTATTTGAAAGAAGCTGTCATTTCTTTTAGCACTTGACTCAGCTGCTCCTGTTGAATTGGCTTGGCTGGTTCTTGCTTAGTTAAGTCATCGACAAGATAACTTAAAAGAAAAGTCGCTGTAAACTTTTCATTGAGATACAGACATGTCTGAAGTTCCCTATCATCAGATAACGCAGTCGTGAGGTTTGATTCTTCAGGCAACTGAATCTGGATCGGCTTCGTCTTTAATAACCAATAGGCTAAATGAGCATATGCCTTTAGGTCATCACCTGGTTCGAACAGCTGATGGCTTTGATCAGCAAAAAAATGAACCACAGCCTGTCCCAGCAAGGCAGGACTGCACTTGGCATCAGCGTGAGTGCCATTTGTTTCGATGAAATGCTCCATGTCTTCAATTAGCTTGATAAAAAGCGTGGACATCTTCTCTAAAGAGAGGGCATCTACCTGTTCGTCAGAGGATTTCATCGCGTCATTAAGATTGGGCTTTGCGGAAAGAGAGGCAGTAGAGAAAAAATGTGCGTGAACGCGCTTTTCAAACTGCGCTTTGAAGAACTCTTTCCTGTTTACTGTGTTGTTCATACGTCACCTCCTTCACATGTGATTTTTGAGGAGTTATGATCAGAACGCAAGAATTGTACGCATCGCATGTTACCTGTGTGGCAGAACTAGACCTCCATGCCTCAGATCTAGGCTTCTTTGAGAAAAAGATTTCTGAAAGACGGGTATCCTTTATCAGTGATACGGCCAGGAACAGGACTTCACATGAATTCGTGAAGTTATGCAGATTATAACATAATTTTCCAATAAAGGATAATAAACTGGTACTTATTTTTGAGTTTATTCCAGGAAAATTTTTATAACTTTAATAAATAAGGTACGATGCCCAAAACTTGACGATATGAGCAAGAAAACTTGCTTGAACCGCCAAGTTTTGAGTATTCACGAAAACGAACTTGATAAATGCGTCAATTCCACTTTCGCTATAGATGAAAAACGTTTATAATAGAAAAGGTAAATAAAAGAGAATGTGAGAGGAATTGAAAATGGAAAAGAACGCATTGATGATTGAACTTATATCTGAACAAGCAGAGACCGTCACATACGCTTTTTGGCTGGCAGATCAAACCGATAAGCAAAAGGCACCTACGATAAGCATAGCTCGTTCAGCACTGACCCTGAATGATGATCAAGATGTCACTGTGGCTGCTTTACGCCTGTATGAAACAGGTCAGATGACGGTTGAAAGCAAGGCAAAGACAGATGCCAATACAGTGCTGTTTTTGACGATACAGGCTTGTATTGCCATCTTGAAAGCTTACCAGGAAAAGGGATGTTTGCCTGAAGGAATGCTGATGGTCGATCAGACGGTCAAAGGCAAATTACTGGCTAATGAAGCGATAGCCCAGGAATTAAAAGAGAATCAGATGATCTAACGATAAAAGGACGACGGGTGTCGTCCTTTTATATTGAAAGAAATATCAGAGATTTATCTTCCCAACCTCAGATAATCCTTTTAGATGAAAACACACAAGTCAGCTTCATCCAATGAATGCATTCCTTATACGGACTCGTCACTTATATGACTTAGTATTTTGAAAGATTTAGCTGGAAACGCTTCATTTTTCATTGTAGAGAGTTCAAAGGAGTGAAGACGAGTAAAATATTAGAGTGTTTATAGATGCGCTTAGATGAGCATTATTAAGCCAAATACGTTTATATTTATTCCGACTAATAAATGACGCATGATAAGTATATATAAAGCGATCGTGTACTGACAATTGATACAAAAAAGGCGAGCATTAGCTGCTCGCCAGATAACTTACATGATGATCAATAAAGGGTAGGATAGGATCATAGCCAAATGATCCCATCCTTAAGGCAAGTGAATTAAAGTAGATTATCCAAAAAATAGAAAAGAGAATAAAAACAGCAATTAATCATAGAACATTTCTAAACAGAATATCATAAAGGGGAGTTTTGAAGGGTAGTAAAAGATAATTGATTCGAAAGTTCCTCTGGTACTTTATTTAAGTTTTCATAGGGAATCACATCCTTTCGTCTATGCCAAAATTTACCCTTCATACTATTATCCTTGCTTGACTGAAAAAACACTTTATTATTTTTGCATTTTTATCCTATAAGATGCAGATGATGTAATTTGGAATAGCAACAAAATGATTTTATACTGACAATTAAAATAAGTGTTGAACCGCAGATTCTACCGTACAGGTAATCGCACTTTAAATTAGCCGATTATTCAATAATGTTTTAGAAGAACCGCAAATTATTTTAGATTGGTTATCATCTTAAAAGGCCAACGAACCATTGG
>FCNA01000088.1 GCA_900018345.1 Clostridiales bacterium CHKCI006 | reverse complement strand
GATTGGAATTTAAGCAACAATCAAGATGTACTTCTCAGTTCTGAGTATAATGGGTATGTAGATATGAAGATGACAGTTAAAGAAGTGGATACAGATAAGATCATCTTTACCCCTCAAGATAATGATAGCTTTTATATGGATGATGAAAGTCTATGTCTTTGCTTAGACAGTGTTTATGCTGAGGATGTCACTTTGCCATATCATGTGGAAGCAGGCGAGGTATTTGTACTTAGAGTCAATGGATACTATGCCATGCATGAGGATGGTGACGATATCCCCGATATCGCTCCTGTTGCAATCATTCCTGAACAGTATTATGTTGAATAACACGAATCTAGTCATGGTATGAACTTATCATTATTTAAACTTATACTTACAATTGGCTCCATATAGGGTAAAATAGTTAAAGGGTGAGGACTCATTTGATGGAAAGAATGTATCCTCACCCTTTATAGATTTAATCAAACATCATATAACGATTTAAACTTTTAAGTTAATGTGATTATTGAAAAAACTGTTGCAGGATAGCAAATCATCAGATGAAGAGAAATGGATGATTCATTTTGTAAAGGATTTTATCACGTATATT
>FCNA01000060.1 GCA_900018345.1 Clostridiales bacterium CHKCI006 | reverse complement strand
AAGCCATAGTTGATGATACGCCTGGTAGATGGCTGTGGCATCTAAAGAATATTCTGATGTAACCAGCATATTATAGCCGGCTGACTGTTTATCTTTCTCAATGGCTGCCTCATTCATGATCACTTTCGCTTTTTTTCCGTTTTCATCAGTAAATTTGACATATCGAGCACTCTCACCATACTCTTCTTTTTTGGCCTGGCATTCACGCATCTTCTTTGCTTTCTCGATCATGCGGTTGATCTCCATCAGTTTCTTTCTTTGCAGCTTAGGATTGAACGTACAGATTCTTTTCTCTTTCACTGTTTTTTTGTACAATCTTCCATCTTCATCCTTGTAACTATATTCAAATTCATCCACACAGTATTTATAGCTGTATACAACGTCTCCATTTCGATCAAGAACATCCTGATAGTCTGCGGTGTTGAAGACCCATTTTTTCTCCTTCTCCGGAAGTGATTTCACTGATTTTGAAAAAATGTAGCCATCACCGGACCCGACCGCCTCTATGATATTGCGTGCACAATTCAATCCTTTATCGGCAATTTGTATGGTCTTCCCGGAGATATTATTCTTTCTCTTAAGTGAGGAAATGATATCCCTCATCACCGGTTTTTCAGATTCATTGCCAGGATACATCTTCATTCCGATCGGGATCATATTGGCATCAAGCAACAGGCCCAAACCAATAATGGGGTCTTTTCTGTTCTCTTTAGAAGGACCTTTCCGCTTAAAATCAGTTTCCTTATCGATTTCAAAGTAAAAATTGGTGCAGTCGAAAAAAGAATTCGAGGTGTCGATGCCATAATTCTCATCCGTAGCAGCCGTCAGTATCTCAACAAATTTTTCATATTCAGAACCCATGAATTCAAGTGCAGCAAGAAGCTGGTCATAAGAAAAAGGAGAAGATTTAAGAAGAGAAGGAAGGATATCATGAAAAGTCCTGTATTTAGACGCAGGAAAAACAGCTCTGGCAAACACAAGAGAAGAGAAAACGTCAAAAACATTGAAGTGAAAACGGCGCGTGGATTGCATATGATCAAAATGTTCCTGGACAGCCAGGGTGTTAAGAACCGAAGAAAGGGGAACATAACCCAGAAACTTCTCAGGGGAAGACTCCTGAATGAGCAAAGGCTCAGCTTTTTGAGAAGCTTTTTCCTGTTTACGCTGAGCATTCATTTTTTTGACTTCTTCCTTATAGTAAGCAATGGGATCATCAATACCGCTGGCAATGAGATTATCGATATTACCTAAATTTATAACACTCCGATGCTTCGTGCCTTTGACATCTGGAGAATAAAAGCTCTCATAAATGGAAAGATAAGTACGAGACTGTTGTTTAGAAACCTTTAAAAAGTAAGCCATAAGAGGACCTCCTAAC
>FCNA01000090.1 GCA_900018345.1 Clostridiales bacterium CHKCI006 | reverse complement strand
CATTATAAGAAACCAGTAAACCATGATGTTTGTCCATTTCTAATTCACGCGCCAGATCCATCAGACCGGAAGTAGGTCTTCCTGAAGCCAGGATCAGAATCGCACCATGCTGCTGGGCTTTTAAGAGTGCTTCTTTTGTTTTAGGGGTAACGACTTTTTGACTGTTCGTTAAGGTCCCATCTACATCCATAATAATAACCCGTATTGACATTGTGATTTCCTCCTTAAAATAATGCGCTTAAGCTTCTTGTGTTTCGTGGGCGACGTGTTCAATACTGACAAAGCCGATGGCCAAGCCTACAAAGGAGAGAATGGCACCAATCATTAAAGAGGTCTGAACCCCGATAGAATCGAGTAAGATACCACCTAACAAACTGGCGAAGACACCGGAAAGGGTCTGTGAAGCGGTTAGGAGCGACTGTCCTTTGACCATATCTTCTTTGCTGACAAGCTGATTAACATAGTAAACAGCAGCCGGGGTAAAGAGGGCAAAGGCACCCATCTGTAAAACTTGTGCTGCGTAAACCATAAACATATTGGTCGCTAGATAAGTGAGCAGATGCTTTAAGGCAAAGCAGAGCAAAGAAGCACGTAAAAGTGTCGTAATCTTGATTTTAGTGTTGATCTTATTGAATAAGAACATAATAGGAATTTCTAAGAAAGCTGCCAGACTGATGGCATTTCCCATATCGCTGTCTGTACCGCCGACATTGGTCACAACCTGGATAAAGAAGTTGTTGATGATCGTATGGGCGAAGTAAACACAAACGAATCCGGCAAAAAAGAGCACGAGGCGTTTGTATTTCATAATGAAAGCAAACATGGACATCTGATTGGAAGCCTGAGCTTCTTCTGTCTTCTCGCTTTGTTCCCCTTCTGTTTCTGCTTTTCCAATGTGATAAGTACTGATGACAATATAAAGCAAGCCATTAAACAGAATGTAGGCAAATGGCATGATCGTAATATCAACGGCATTGACAACATATCCGATGATCATACTGGTCAAGGCATAAGCACCTGAACCTAAGCCACGTGCTAAACCGAAGTTGATCTTACATCCGTATTTTTCAAAGACGAAGGCCAGTGCGTTGATCAGCGGCATGAGGGAACTGGTCAGTGAAAAGACCACAACGACACAGCCCAACAAGGCCATCTGTGGCAAAGGAATAAAATACAGGATCAGTGAAAAGACAATCGTGATGGCTAAAATCAGCTGGATCATACGATTGAGTTTCGATGTTTCTATGCGGTCTGCAATCGAGGCCAGCGTTGGCTGTAAAAAGACGGCGATGACACTGCATAAGGCAAGCGTGATACCGATTTCTGAGTTGCTGCAGCCCATGCCAAGTAAATAATTGGATGCATAACCCATCATCGCACAAATTGAGGCAAAGAAGAAAATTTGCGTCAATCCGTACTTCAGGTTCATGGTTTTCGTATTAATCGTAATCTCCTCCCTTTTAAAACGTTTTGAATACGCTATCATTTATATTATAACAGGTTCATTGAAAAAATAAATTTATTTACAAAATAAGAAAACAAAATAGCTGATCGATCATCAGCGCTGGTAAACGTCATCACGGTAAAAGAAAAGGACATCCGGTTTTAAGGGATGACCAGTAAAAATTCGAATAGGCATTGGTAGTCGCGCGTGTGTGTACAATAGGCCACCATATCATTTTGGATGAGTTGGTAATAACGGTTTTGCGATGTGAAAAGTGGTTTTAATTCATGAATGATGTATTCTTCCAAAGCGGTATAGGCGGCATGTTTTTGATATTTATAGCGATAGTAGGTCATGATCTTTTGCGTCAGCGGTCTTTCCATCGTCTCTGTGTCGGCTAGCGAAATCAAACGATCTATTTCTTCAGGGTGGGTCTTGAGGATGCTGTCAACAAGAAAAATCAGATTGAAACCGAGGACATCGGGCATATATTTGAGTACGTGCTTATAAAAGAAGGCTGCTGTTTCATAGTCCTCACAGGCATAGGCGATGGTTCCCATCTTGCCATAGAGGGTATATACGCAGACGGGCGTCAGACGCTGATCAAAACATTGCTCAATGCAGCTTAACGCTTTTTTCCATTGTTTCAGTTCGATATAACTTGTTATTTTGAACCAGTCGATCCAGTTTGGCTGTAGGAAGACCTGGCCTTTTTGCATGTTCGCCAAAGCGATGACCATCGAATAAGCTGTCATTTTTTTAGACTGGATCGTCAGTTTGAATAGAAGATTCACAGGTTTTAATCTTCTCAGGTACCCTTTGGCTTTCTCTTTGTCCAGTGAATCGTCTTCGTGATACCGATAAAGCAAAAAGAGGGCCAGCTGCTGGTCAGCTTTGTTAAGATAAGGCTCTAAAAAAGTCAGCATATCTATAAACTCCTGATCCGGGTAATGTCCGTCAATCAGGATATCCAAGATCATCAACATGACCTGGAACATCTCATCATAATAGAGCACATTCACCAGTTGACTGTTGGTATGTGCCAGACGTTGATGCAGCGCATGCAAACTGGTCATATCAGGATGATCGAGGACATGAAGAAACTCTTTTTGATATTGGGGAAGTCCATGCATTAATTTGCGGCTTTCCGGGAAGCGATGACCGACCTTATCAGCCAGATCGATATAATAGCAGTCGTTTTTCACCGGTAGTCCAGCTTCGATATCGTTGATGGTTCGACTGGAACAGATCGACTGTCGCTCTTTACATTTTTTATCACATAGTGCACAGGATTTTTGAATCAACGCTGATTTATAACTGATGATCTGACGCTGACGATACTGATTATTTTTGGTTTTGTTATATAATTGTAGGCGATAATAACCAATCAGACGTCCGCAAAGCCCTTTTTGGTAGTGATCAACACGCATTTGAACCGCCTCCTCTCTACTAATGATTATAACACAGTTTGACAGTGAAACGGCATTTTATTTAATAGAAGCAGATAAATATAACCAAAAAGAAGCCATCGACATGACGGCTTCTTTAACTGAGCATGTTTAAAGCTGCAAGGCTTTGAAGAAATGTTTGTACTCATTGGCATAAAGGCTGTCTTTACGCCAAATGAAAGAAAAGTCATTATAAAACAGGTGCTCTCTTAAAGGAATCGTGGTCAGGGTCTTATTGGCTAGTTCGGTCTGGATCGCAGATTCATATAAGAAAGAGATGCCGGCCCCCTGACTGACCAGTATCTTGATGGCTTCCACACCACCAATCTCAATCACTGAAGCAAAGTCGTGCACAGAGATATTGGCACAGGCCAGAAAATGCTCTAACGTATCGCGTGTGCCTGAACCTTTCTCACGCAAGATCAGCGGCAGTGGGAATAAATCATAAAAGGTAATTTCCAATTGCGAAAGCACAGGATGATGTGCCTTGCAGACAGGCAGGAGCTTTTCTTTGGACCAGGTAATATAATCATATTGATCTTTTGGAAAATATCCTTCAATAAAGGCAAATTCAATCTTGCCTTCATCAAGATCCTTCAGCAGAGAATCGGTATCTTTAACCAGCATATTGATGGGATGCTTAGGATATTTTTGAATAAAATATGCTAGTTTTGGTGGAAGTACGTATTCACCGATGGTCAAAGTGGCTCCAAAAGTCACCTTGCGGCTGGCTTTTTTGAGTTCGTTCACGCGTTCTAAGAGGCGCTGCTGGTCGTTGGCAAAAGTGGTGCAGGCAAGCAACACCATCTCACCTGCGGGGGTCAGGGTGAGTTTTCTTTTTTCGTAATGAAAGAGAGTGGCTCCAAAATATTCTTCCAGGTAGTGTATCTGTTGAGAAACAGCCGGCTGCGTAATATGCAGCTTGCCGGCTGCTTTGGTAAAATTCATGTATCGGCAAACCATTAAAAAGGTTTCAATGCGAAAGTCTAACATATGATCCCTCCCCGTTTCATTATAGCTCATGTGAAAGAAAATCACAATGGTAGGTTGTTAGCATAGTGAAATAGAAAAAATACCTGCCCAGGCAGGTATTAGTCCTCTTTTTTAATTTCTGTGTTTTCTCTGTTCGTCGTCTCTTCACTAGTCAAAAAGTCTTTTTGAATGACCAGACGGACCGTTTCAATATGTTTATCTTCAACTTTCAGAATATCAAAATGCAGATGATCCACATCCAGACTAGGATGAGAGCCATCTTCTGGGATATACCCCAGCATGTCGATCAGATATCCAGATAAAGTATCGTACTCTTCGTTATCCAGTTGGAGTGGCAATTCTTCGTTCAGGTCATCTAAAGACATCAAGCCATCCAGGATATATGTTTTATCATCTACTTTTTGCAGATCCGGTGTTTCTAACTGGTCAAATTCATCTTCGATGTCACCGGTGATCTCTTCAATGAGATCCTCAATCGTGACAATACCGGAGAATCCGCCATATTCATCAACCAGGATCGCAATGTGATGATGGGTGCGCTGCAGTTCTTTAAAGAGCGCATCGATTTTTTTGGTTTCCAGAACGAAATAAGGTTTACGTAAGATGCGGCGAATATCGATCTTGGCGTAATCGTAATGGGTTTGATGCGCCGCAATATAGAAATCCTTGATATTGAGGATACCAATAATGTTGTCGACGGTATCTTCATAGACCGGAATTCTTGAGTAGTGCATCTTCATAATTTCATCCATATATTTGCTTAATGGATCATTGATATCGATGCAGAAGACATCAGTTCGTGGAGTCATGACTTCACTGGCCTGGATATCATCAAATTCAAACAGGTTATTGATCATTTCTGTCTCGGTTTCATTAAATACGCCATTTTCCTGACCGCTGTTGACCATGGAGCGAATTTCTTCCCGCGACAGGGATTCTTCCACATTTTCGTCATGCATTCCAAAGATACGCAAAACGAGTTTGGTTGAAAATGACAGAATCTTAATAAACGGTGAAGCAATCTTGCTGAGGGTCAGAATCGGTTTTGCACAAAACATACTGAATGATTCTGCTTTTTGCAGTGCAATTCGTTTAGGAACCAACTCACCAAAGATCAAGGTGATAAATGACAGGGCAATCGTAATGACGACCATCGCAATGGTGCTGGCATAAGGGACATTCCATCCCTGCAAAACCACAGCGAAACGTTGAGAAATACCTGTGGCGGCACTGGCTGAGTTAAAGAATCCGGCTAAGGTAATCGCTACCTGAATGGTAGACAGGAAAGCCGTTGGTTCATCAATCAGCTTTTCAACGAGCCGCGCTCTTTTATTGCCCTCTTCGGCTAAATGACGCATCTTCGTTTTGCTGACAGAAACAATAGCCATTTCACTGGCGGCAAAATAAGCGTTGATCAAAGTCAACACGATAATAAGAATAATCTGTCCCGTAATTGACGACGTTCGGGGATCTGAGTCCATATTAATTAATCCTCTCCTTTTTGGTATATGTTGAAATTGTATCATGTTTTTTTATGCATGTAAAGTGGCAGAGTCAGGAGTGTCTGCAAAATGTTCTGTTTTTTCTATGCTGATGTGCGATGAATTTACCATAATAGAAAAAATGGCCTATCTTTCAAAAAAAGAAAGCGCTTTTGTTATTTGTGTGTTAAAATATAGCTAAGTAAAGGATGGGTGATGCTGATGGATGAATTTTTAAGAGATATACATACGATGGTGTTTAAAAAATGGGTGCTCTATCAGACTAGCCCGGATTATGAGATTTATCCAGATCCCGATGATCCGGATGTGATCGTCATCAGGACGGATTATAGTTACAGTGAGATTTCTTTTAATCCATTGAATATTATTGAGTTGAGTGTGACCAACACTGCAACCAATAACGTAGAGTTTTATCTGCATTTTCAGATGAATACCTTAAAGCACGCGCTTGAACTGTTTGAAGAGATGATCGACAGTATCAAGAAGCTGGTCAATAAACCGGTGACCAAGGTGCTGTTGAGCTGCACAGGTGGCTTAACGACGGGCTTTTTTGCCCAGCGCCTGAATGAGGTGAGCGCGTTATTGACCTTGGATTATGTCTTTGTAGCCGTGCCTTATCGAGATTTATTTACCGTTGGTCAAAACTACGATATCATCCTTTTAGCACCACAGATCTCATTTGAGTATGCGAAGGTCCAGAAGATCTTAAAGGGGAAACAGGTTTTTCGTATTCCTAATCTGGTCTTTGCCAAGTATGACGCGGGAGCCGTTTTTCGGATGATCCAAAACCATCCCAAAGAAAAGGTCGAGAAGCGCGTTCCGCTTGCGCCGCTTTCGCTGGAAGACATTGAAGGAGGACATGTTCAGATTCTGGTCATTGCGGTCATTCGAACAGGTGAGCGTGTCTATATCGACTACCGTGTTTACGATAAAGACAATACGATTCTTTATGATAATGAGATTATCAAATATAAGATTGCGGTGGCCGATATTTACGATATTCTGGATACGGTCCTGGTCCGTTTTCCGCAAGTGGAGATGGTGGGTATCAGTATGCCTGGTATCATCAATGAGGGGAAGGTTTCGCTGCTCCAGCACGGCTTTGATGATTTCGATCTGATCGCTAATCTGACGGAGCGTTATCATCAGAAGTTTGTAGTGGAAAACGATGTCAACTGTATTGCCGTTGGCTACTATGCCAGCCAGAAAGAGTATGCCAGCCTTTGTTTTATCCTGCAGCCCAAAGCGGGATATGCCAGTGGGGTGGGCAGCATCTTTAAGGGTCAGCTGATCAAAGGTCATCATCATATTGCCGGTGAAGTGCAGTATTCGCCTTTGAGCCGACACGATGACACGATCGAACTCTCGAAGACCCCGGAGGGATGTTTAAAATTAATGGGGGAGACATGTGCGAGTGTGATCAGTATTCTGGATCCGGAACTCATTTTAGTTTCGTGTGAACTGTTAGTGAGCGAGGATGAGATCAAAAAGGAAACCAGTCATTATATGCCGGATAAGTATCTGCCGGAAATGAAACTGCTGGAAAACTTAAGAGAATATAACTTATTAGGACAGATGATTTTATGCATTGAGGAGAATTAAAAAAGCCAAAGTAAACATTCTCTTTTTGCGAGGATTGTTATATAATGAAATTAGGAAGATGATGAAAAAGGAGTGATTTTATGAAACTCATTATTGCGATTGTGAACAGCGATGACAGCCATGAAGTGCAGTCACAATTAAGCGAACATGGCTTCTATCTGACAAAACTGGCAACGACCGGTGGATTCTTACAGAAAGGAAATACGACGTTTATGATCGGTACCGAAGATGAACTGGTCGATCAGGCTTTACAGATCATTCGTGAGCATTCGAAACGTCGTACAGAAAAAGCACCAATCGCTCCATTTGGTGCCTACGGCAGTTTTTCTTCTGTTCAGTTTGTGGATGTACCGGTGGGTGGGGCGACCATCTTCGTGCTGGATATCAATCAGTTTGTCAAATGTTAAAAGAGAGCCCGGTAAACTGGTTCCAAAGTCAAGGACAAAATGATGACAGAGAATAAAAAGTTTATTGATGCTCGCATTCATTGAGGCAGGTTAGTTGACCTGCCTCAATTTTTGTCATTTTCTACCTGTTTTGTTGTAACACAAAAAGTGTACTTTTCTATAGTATACTCGGTTAGTTTATGGTAACTTAGCTGTCTTCCTAGTATAGATCGCCTATCTCATTCACGTATCCCAGTTCCGGTGCTCTCTTTTTTGTTAGTCTAATTCAATTTTTTCATGATAGAGATCGGCATAGCGTCCGCCTAAGGCCAATAGTTCTTCATGGGTCCCAAGCTCGATGATACGGCCATGCTCGAGAACCATGATGGCATTGGCTGTCCGAACCGTCGAAAGACGGTGGGCGATGACAAAGGTGGTACGGTTTTTCATGAGGGCATCCATACCCTGGTCAATGAGCCTTTCGGTACGCGTATCGACTGAACTCGTGGCTTCATCCAAAATCAGGATCGGCGCTTTGGAGATGGCCGCTCTTGCAATATTCAACAGTTGACGCTGACCCTGGGAGAGGTTGGCACCATCATGTTCCAGCAATGTGTCATAACCATTTTCCAGATGAGTGATAAAGTGATGAGCACTGGCGACCTGACAGGCCTGTTCGACTTCTTCATCGGTAGCGTCGAGTCGTCCATAGCGGATGTTTTCACGCACGGTACCGGTAAATAAGTGGGTGTCCTGTAAGACCATGGCAATATTTTCGCGCAGGAAGGCACGCGGGATCTGATCGATGGATACACCGTCAATGGTGATCCTGCCATCCTGAATCTCATAGAAGCGTGTCAACAGATTCGTAATGGTGGTCTTACCGGCTCCGGTACTGCCGACAAAGGCAATTTTTTGTCCGGGTTTGGCAAAGAGGGAAATATCATGAAGGACGATCTTATCAGGTCGATAGCCAAAATTGACATGGCTTAGGACCACATGTCCCTCGATGGTCTCTAATGGGCTGGTCTGATTGATTTCTGTTTCAGAAGGCATATCGAAGACTTCAAAAACACGTTCTGCCCCAGCTAGAGCGGCAAAGACAACATTCATCTGCATGGAGATCTCATTGATCGGACGGTTGAACTGGCGCGTGTAGTTGACTGAGACGGTCAGACCGCCAAGGTCAAATCCCTGCGTGACCACCAGGATCCCACCGATACAGGCGGTCAGGGCGTAAGTGAGATTGCAGAGCTGGTGGGTGACGGGTCCCATGATACCGGCCTGAAACTGGGCCTTGATCTGCGCATCGCACAAGGCATTGTTTAAATAGTTGAATTCATCTTCAGCAATCTCTTCGTGATTAAAGACCTTGACGACTTTTTGGCCACTGATGGTTTCTTCTGCAAAGCCGTTTAAAATTCCGAGATTGCGCTGCTGCAAGGTATAGGAACGACGTCCTTTTTTGATGATGAATTTGCTGACAAAAGTCAGGATGGGGGTCATGATGATGGTAATGCTGCCTAGAACCGGATTGGTATAGAGCATCAAGATGATCGTCCCAATTATATTGATGATACCGGAAATGATCTGTACAAGGGTGGTGTTCAGCATCTCACCGATGGTGTCGATATCGTTAGTAAAGCGGCTCATGATATCACCGGTGGATTGGTTATCGAAATAGCTGATGGGCAGGGTCTGCAGCTTATTGAAGAGCTCCTGACGCAAGCGGGATAGCGAGCGTTGAGATACGGTCAGCATCAGTCGTTGCTGCAGCCAGGATGAGAAAACCTGGAGCAGGTAAATGCTCCCCAGCAAGAGCAGTGCATAAAAAAGCTGGGTCAGTCGATGTCCAATGACATGGGTACCGTCATCATAGATATAGGCGTTAATGATCGGGCGCAGCATGTACGATACGGCTAGTGAGGTAAAGGTAAAGACAATTACGGAGATCATGGCGATGATCAGCAGTTTTTTCTCACTGCCTAAATAATAGGCTAAGCGGGAGATCGTCTTGCCCATGCTTTTGGGCTTGCCGGTTGCTCCCATGGCTCCCTGATTATTGTTTCGTCCAGTCACGTTCATTGTCTTTTGCGGACTGTTGGGTGTGGTACTTCCTTCATATTTTTTCTGTAAGCGCCGGGCTCTTTCCTGATTCATAAAACCTCCTCCTTGTCTTTTTGTGAATAAACGATTTCCTGATAAGGCTGGCAGGTTTGAATGAGGGTTTCATGCGTACCGATCCCTGCGATCCTGCCTTCATTCATGACAATGATCTGGTCTGCTTCGATGACTGAGCTGATGCGTTGGGCGATGATGATCTTGGTCATCTCAGGCAAACGCGTTTTGAGCGTATAACGGATCCTGGCGTCCGTAGCGGTATCCACGGCACTGGTGGAGTCGTCTAAAATCAGGATCTTCGGTTTTTTCAGTAAGGCCCTGGCAATACATAGACGCTGTCTTTGACCACCGGAAAGATTGGCACCGCCTTGTTCCAGCATGGTTTCATAGCCTTCCGGCATACTTTGTATAAAACTGTCTGCCTCGGCGATCTCGCAGGCTTCTTTGAGACTTTCAGCGCTGGCCTGTTCATCTCCCCATCTCAAGTTTTCACTGATCGTCCCCGAAAAAAGAGTGTTTTTCTGCAGGACCACGGCAATCCCTTCACGCAGTTTTTCAAGCGCATAGTCTTTGACATTGATCCCATCGACATCTATTTCTCCTTTATCGACATCATAGAGACGGCAGATCAAAGAGATCAACGTCGATTTTCCGCTGCCGGTGGAACCGACGATCCCGATCGTTTGACCGGCCTGAATGGATAGATTGATATCGTCTAAGACCCATTCACGAGACTGCTGAAAAAGTATAAAGAGAGTATAAAGAGATTACTGTAAAATGATTTATATGGTAATCTTTTTTTGATATAATTATACATAACAGAAAAAGGATGATGTAAATGTTAAAAACAGACAGC
>FCNA01000059.1 GCA_900018345.1 Clostridiales bacterium CHKCI006 | reverse complement strand
CCCAAGTTTGCCACTCAGTCCCTAAGGACTGCGTTCGACTTGCATGTATTAGGCACGCCGCCAGCGTTCATCCTGAGCCAGGATCAAACTCTTCATCGTTTGTCTTTTGACTCTTTATGTTTTCAACCTATCTTTCGATAAGCTTTCTGACGTTTCGTTTTGTCTTGAAACTTTGCGTTTCTGACGTGACTTTCTTTGTCTTTCAGGTTTATGTTTCAGTTTTCAATGTTCCAGCGTCGGCTTTTCCCCGACTGCCTGTATATCTTACCACTTCATTCTTTTTTTGTCAACAGCTTTTTAATCTTTTTCCACAAAAATGGTTACTATTCACCGATAGAAGAAGGTGAAAAAACTTGTCAAGAGGAAAACTAAAAAAATTTTTCTTGCTAATTTTTCTCTATAAGACGCATTTGATTTTTCGGATGATTCTTCCTACGCTTTAAAGTTAACTGTACGCTAGCGTTTATTATCGGACGGTAAACATGATGTTTATCGTCCATTCTCTTTTTTTATTGCCTCTTTATCACAAAAGTTTTCCACACACGTCTTTTTTAATTTAGGGTATATAATGTTCTTGTTAGGAAAGGACGGTGTCTATTGATGAAGACTTCTGATAAAAAATCTTTGGAGTTCATCTTGAAGCACAAGGATCACTTTGATCAGAAACTAT
>FCNA01000048.1 GCA_900018345.1 Clostridiales bacterium CHKCI006 | reverse complement strand
GTACGGAAGGCTTCATCCGTATTCGTACTGCTGCTGATATTTCTGATCTCTATGATCTGCTGTTCCATGTATATCACTTCCTCCTGTTATTCTTCTTGGCATAGCTGAGATTGCGGTCCTCTACGACCACTGCCAGGACCGGTATCCCTAAGACCTCCTCGACATCATCCACGGAGGTGATGCTGTCTGTCAGGATGAAGCGCAGACAGATCAGCCCGATAGCGATGACCAGACCTACCAGACCGCCAAGGATGGCGCGATGGAGTAGTGAGGTCCCGACATTGGTGGTATTCGGGATAGCTCTTTCAACGACATAAGGTTCCTGAGAATCGATCTCACGTACGGTCTGCATCCCATTTTCAACGACCTCATTGACGATGCTGGCACTGAGGTCAGGATCCTCAGAGGTCACAGAAACCTGCAGGATGCGTGTATCCGTAGGATTACTGATGGCGATCATACCGGATAGCTGTCCAACGCTCATATCCAGATCAAGATCGGCGATCACATTTTCAAGATTTGGACGGCTCTTGAAGATGATCTCATAATCCTTGGTCAGCTCTGAACCGAGCTGCAGATCCTGCAGGCTGATGGACTGTGAGCTGCTGCGCAGATAGACCATGGAGCTGGCAGAATACATGGGATCGGTCATCAGTTTGCCATAGAGGACCGAGACGAATATACCGGTCAGAGCGCAGAGGATCACAACGTACCAGAGCGATCTGATCTTGAGGAAGAGGGCCTTGAGGTCGATCTCGACCTCCTGATTTTCTTCTTTGAATTCATTGGTGTTCAAGTGGATTCTCCTTTCTAATACACATCGC
>FCNA01000056.1 GCA_900018345.1 Clostridiales bacterium CHKCI006 | reverse complement strand
GCGAAAGCCTGATCGCCGAAACGCTGTCCGCCTCCGCCGAAACACGGGGCATCGACTTAACCCGCCGCAAAAGCAACTATCTGTCGCTTCGGTTTTCTGCGTGGGATGCTGTGTTCTGCGTCCTGCTGGCGGCATCGATCGCCGCCGGCCTTATCCTGTGATCGCCGTCTCTGCGACGTTCAACCATATTTCATTCAAAAAGGAGTCTTTCCCATGAGTACTGCAAACCCCAATAAACTGAAAGTCAAGGACATCATCACCATTGTCCTGTTGGCTCTTATCAATGTGGTCATTTTCTTCGCCAGCTCCGTCCTGTACGCAACGCCCATTACCATCATTCTGATGCCGGTATTTTTCGCCCTGCTGGAGGGCATCGTCTACTTCATCATCGGCACGAAGGTGAAAAAGCCCGGTGCGATCCTCATTTACAGCATTGTCCGCGCCATTATGGGCGGATACCTGCCGTACATCATCCTCTTTATTCTCTCCGGTGCCATTGCCGAGCTGCTGCTGTGGAAGATGGGCTACGGCAATGCGAAAGCTCTGACCGTCAGTTATGTCATCAATCAGGTGCTGGCCGCATTCGGCAGCACCATCATTCCCTATGCGATCGCTGCCAAGGCTATGGCGGATCAGATGGTCACTGATGGCCGTCAGGACGCCATTCTTGCCGCATCCCAGATGCTGCAGTCCTGGGTGACTGTGGCGCTGGTGGCCGGTGTGATCGTGGCGGCCTTTATCGGCGCAATGATCGGCAAGCGGATCGTGAAAAAGCACCTTGCTGCGTAATGCAGTCGAAAGGAGTTCACCATGAAAGAAATTGAGCCAAATCGCTCCGCCGCCTCGTGGCTGGCAGAGCTGGCAAAAGGGCGGTACGGCGAGTACGCTTTGAGCGTCCTTACGGCGCTGCCCCTTGGCACGGTACTGGACCGTTCCTCCGGCTCGTACAAGAACATTATCGTCGAGCGCGTGGACTCCATCGAAACCACCCTTGCGCATTTGCTGCCGGAGATGACCGCCAACATTGTAGGCGCGCTGGCGGTGCTGGTTCTGCTGTTTATCGAGGACTGGCGCATGGGGCTTTCCATGCTGATTGTCGTGCCGCTGGGCATTATCTGCTTTATGTCCATGTTCAGCGGCTATCACGAGAAGTTTCAGCGCACGGTCACCGCGACAAAGACACTGAACGACACGGCTGTGGAATACATCAGCGGCATTGAGGTCATCAAGGCCTTCGGGCAGTCTAAGACCAGCTACGCAAAGTTTGTCTCCGCCGCAAAGGAAGGCGCGGACTGCTTCATTGACTGGATGCGGGGCAACCTCTTCGGGCAGGTAGCCGGAATGGTGATATTCCCCTCAACACTTCTCGGCATTTTGCCGGTAGGCTGTCTTCTTTATATGCACGGCACACTGTCGGCAGAAACTTTTCTGGCTGTCATCGTGCTTTCGTTCGGTGTTATGCAGCCGCTGATCACCGCCTTCTCCTACACCGACGACATTGCGCAGGTGACGACCATCGTGGGCGAGGTGGCAGAGGTGCTGTCCGGTGAGGATATGCAGCGCCCAAGGACGGCGGAAAGGCTGCCTGCGGACAACTCCTTCGAGCTGAAAGATGTCCGCTTTGCCTATCACGACAAGGAGGTACTGCACGGAATCGATCTACACATAGCGCCGGGGACGGTCAACGCATTGGTCGGGCCTTCCGGCAGCGGAAAATCCACCATCGCCCGACTCATCGCCTCCCTTTGGGACGTGAAGGACGGCTCTATCGAGCTGGGCGGCGTGGACATTCGCACGCTGCCGCTGGCGGAGTGCACAAAGCGTATCGCCTATGTGTCGCAGGACAACTACCTCTTTGACCTTTCTGTCATAGACAATATCCGCATGGGCAGAAAGGGTGCGACCGACGCGGAGGTCATTGACGCCGCGAAGAAATGCGGCTGCCACGAGTTCATCATGGGGCTGGAGAACGGCTATCAGACCGTATGCGGTGCGTCCGGCGGACACCTCTCCGGCGGCGAGCGGCAGCGCATCTCTATTGCCCGCGCCATGCTGAAGGATACACCTATCGTCATTCTGGACGAAGCGACTGCCTCATGTATTTAAGTACCAAAAAGTTAAAAAGAAATGAGAATGTTCAAGCCGCCGCCATATAACGGCTTTTATTTGTGCCTGATTTTGGGCGGCAAGATTACTCTCGATATAATCCATTAACCTTTGGTATTGGTCTTGGAATTTAAAAACTACATCAATACCTTTGTCAGCATGAATATAAATCGTATCCACCAATTCAACTAAAATACTGCGTTCCAACTTTTGAATATTCTTGTATTTCAGAAATGCCAATAAATACGGATCATCACTTGTGATCTCTTTCTCATAACTTTTACGTTCGTTTTTGAGATTTTCAATCACTTCTCTAAGCTGTTCTGTTTGTGCTTCAAATTTCCCTTTCATACGGTGGTATTCCGTGCGGGTAATATCTCCACTTTTCCAGTCTAAATATAAGTTGTCTGTGATTCCCGTAATTTTCTGTAATTCCTGTTCTTTAGCTTTCAGCAGTTTGTCAATGCGGATTGTCTGATCCACGCGGGCAGGTGCGGCATTGATTTCTTCTATCAAATCTGCCATGTTAGCGATAAGGTCTATTTGTGTCTGAACGGCTTTCAGCACCGCCTCTGTCAAAAGGTCATCTTTGATGATATGGCTGCTTGCACACAATTCTTTAGAACGATAAACGTAAGTACGGCAGCAATAATAAGTATAGCCGTTAGAACTTCGTCTTGTCATTCCGCCTTTACAATCAGCACAGCGCAGAAAACCGGAAAACAGATATACATTTTTCTGTTTTGGAGAAACACGCATATCTCGCTTTAACAAGTCCTGTACGCTGTTAAATGCTTCTTCATCAATGATTGCTTCATGGGTATTTTCTACCCAGAACCATTCTTCTTCGGGCAATGCAACAATCGTATGGATTTTATAACTCCTAACTTTATGCCGTCCTTGTACCATGTGTCCTAAATAGGACGGATTCTTTAAAATCTGGTCGATGGTACGGGTAGACCAATACACGGTAGAATCCTTGGCATGAGGATTGTGGTAGTTCATTCCTAACTGTTTCTTATACTCGGTCGGGCTTGGGATGCCTAAAGCAATCAATTTTTTGGAAATTCCATTCTTTCCCATGCCCTCAAGATACCATTGAAAGATATTCTTTACAACCGGAGCAGTTTCAGGATTGACAATCAGATGGTGGCGGTCGTCTGAATCTTTCAAATACCCGTATGGGACGAAAGCACCAATGAACTCGCCACGCTTCCTTTTGCTGTCTAACACACCTCGGATTTTGATAGAAGTTTGGCGGCAGAAATCGTCATTTACAACATTTTGAATCGGAACAGCGATACTATTCATTTGCTCTGGGAATTTATAGCTGTCAAGAGCCGGAAGCTCTAAGGAAATGAAACGGACATCTAAGGTAACAAAAAGGTGTTCCATATAATGACCGGCTTCAATATAATTCCTTGACAAACGGGATGGGTCTTTTACAATTACGCAGTTAACCTTTTTTGCCCGTATATCTGCAAGCAGGCGTTGGAAACCAGCACGGTTGCTGTCCGTTCCGGTGTAGCCGTCGTCGATATAAATATCGACCAGATCCATTTCTTCCTCGCTTAATTCCAGATATTGTAAAAGCCGCTGTTTTTGATTTTCGACGCTGTAACTAACGTCATGGCCGTCCTCTTTGGAAAGTCTGATATAAAGGGCAACCTTCCAAATCTTAATGGCTGTTTCTTTCAGGGATTGAGATTGTTTTCTAATACGTGGCATATATCCTCCAATCCCCTATAACCACAAGATGATCATAGCACATTTTGACAAAAAAACAGCCTCTTTTCAGGCCGATAAAATAATTTTTTAATATGGAATCAAGGCTGTTCCCATCTGCCGTGAATCCAATTCTAACCGTAGTTGTTCCACAGCGGAAGCAATACGGATTTTTAATTTGTCGGAAGTAATCAAGCAGTCTTTGTCCGGGCGGTAAGGTGGAATCAATCTTCACATGTTCAATATCCACAAGCGCAGCTTTGTCAATTTCTTCGTAAGGCTGTTTGCTTAATACTTCCAGAGTGTTTTTATCAATGTTCATTTTTAGCCTCCTTTACTCCTGAATAAAACAAGCAAATTTGGCAGGTTGCATAAGGTTATATTCACATTATCAGACGGCCTCTGGCAAGGCTCCACGGGAATCACACCCCCGCATGGTTCTCATGCAGCTGCACCCGATACCTGCGGTACATTCCATTACACGGATTACGGCTGTGTAGGAGTATCATTATTATGCTTATACATCATTGCCCATGTGCTACCATACACATTTTCCGGCAAAGTGTTTCTCGCTCGTTCCTTTCGGAAGTCATGGCGCACCTGACGGACTGCTCCGCATAAGCGGCTTGTGTCTGATTGTGATATTCTGCGCTTGGTTAGACGCTTTCTTTTTCAAGGATCAAGGGCTGTTGTCAGCCAATAAAAATTCATCAGCGGCAGGCTGGTAAACTTTTATCGGACGGCAACAGGAAAGCCCGGCAGGAAATAAAAATGGCCGAATGTTTCCTGCCGGGCGCAGCTTCATACCTTGAATTTTAAGATTCTGGTAATCGGCTTTGTTTCCATTCTGCGGCGCAGCTCCTCGTCAATACAAAGATGGATATTTCCATATTCGTCGTAGACCTCGCGCATAGCAAGAACGGCTATGTATCCGGCATAAGAATTAAGGATGGTGTGGATCGCTTCTATATCTCCTTGGGTAGCTGCCACAATGACCGGATAGGCGGTTAGTTTTCGATTATTATTTTGGTTCATATCCTTTCCCCTCCAATAGTTTCCGAAGCTGACGCAAGGAGCTGTCCTTATGGTAGTGAATGGTGCTGCCTTTGAGGTTAAATGCCTCGGCAATTTCCACATCTTTCATATCAAGAAAATAGGACAGCAGGATGACATCACGCTTGGTTTCTGTAAGCTGTTTTAATGCGTCTGCAATTTCAGAATCTTCAATTTCGATCAGATAATCCAGTACGGGAAAAGATTCAGAATCACAGGAATATTTGTCTGTGGCACAGAGCCGGTTCAGCTCTAATTCCGCCATTTCACAAAACAAATCTTCCCTTGCAGCGCGGCGCGCCATTTCTGCGCGGTAAGTTTTAACTTCTCCGGCAAGAACCCTTTTTACAAAGGTATCAAATTGATGTTGGATTGTAACCGGATCAGATGAACGTTTTTTCATTTCGTTCCACCTCCCTTTCGCGCAATATCCCTCTGACGACTGCCGAATAATTAGAAGCCCTGAAAAGTTTTTTTGAAGAAAACAGAAAATACCCCGGCAGCCTGCAAAAACAGACTTTTACCGGGGCATAGAAAAGAAAAAGGCCGCAAGGAACCCTACTTGTATCAAACAGATAATCAGACTTGCGGGCAGGCGGAAAATGAATATTAAAATTATCACAATCCGTCAAATTTCGACCTCTGAATAAGTAAAGCACGGTCAACACCTCCTATGTGCCGCTGTGCGCTTATCGGGGAATAGTCGTCAGTTTTTTTCAGGTATTTCCTTGAAAGAAACGGCGGCTAGTTTATTGCCATTCAAACGGACTATAAATGCGGTTCGTTTTGAACGTGTTCCCTTTATTGGGAATCTAAGGAAATTATAATCTTTGCATATTGTGTCAACCTTTGTCAGAGATTGGATATGACTTGAAGTAATCGTTAAAAAACAACACATTCCGACATATCACTTTTTTATAAAACATTAGAAGAAATAGAAGTTTCCAGTGGGGATATTGGGTGTTCAAGGAAGAATAGCAAGCATAGGAAGTGTTTATACACTTCCGTCATTTTCCCCGGACTGCTCCGGTGCGAAAATGAACTTTTGGGGAGTATCCCCAAACCCCTGAACCAAAGAAAGAGAGGTGTCACCTATTGCAAACCGAAACAGAAATATTCCGGCCTTTCTCTGGCTGGCAGAGGAAGAAAAAGAGTT
Organism: Clostridiales bacterium CHKCI006; assembly: GCA_900018345.1. GTDB lineage: Bacteria > Bacillota_I > Bacilli_A > Erysipelotrichales > Coprobacillaceae > Fimiplasma > Fimiplasma intestinipullorum. The sequence continues at coordinate 6,614 of FCNA01000056.1, read as the reverse complement.
GATTCATCGGAAGATGGCACAGGCCGGAACCGATAATTTTTCCGCTTATGCCCGTAAAATGCTGATTGACGGATATATTATTCAGGTGGACTACACCAATATTAAGGAAATGACTGCAGAGATACAAAAAAATCGGTGTAAATATCAATCAGATTGCCCGTCGCGTTAATACAATGGGTACGGTATATGATGCGGATATACAGGAATTAAAAGAAAGGCTGACAGAGATATGGCATATACAAAGATCCATCCTATCAAATCAACCTTGAAAAAAGCTCTTGATTATATTACTGATCCGAAAAAGACAGACGGTAAGCTGCTTGTAACCTCTTATGGCTGCTCGGTGGAAACAGCAGATATTGAAATGGGCTTTACCTTGAAACAATGCTATCAAAAAGGAAATAATCTCGCACACCACCTGATCCAGTCCTTTGAGCCGGGAGAAGTATCCTATGAGGAAGCCCACCGGATCGGAAAAGAACTTGCCGATGAAATCCTTGGCGGGAAATATGAATATGTGCTGACAACTCACATTGATAAAGGACATGTACATAATGTACGCCCGGATAGGGCAATGAGAAAAGCAGTATAAGGTACTGCCCCGTAAGATAACGCGGGAAACAACCAGCCTAACCGAAAGGCGAAAGCTGACACGGGAACACAGTACGGCTGGAAAGCGGTAAGTCACCTAAAGGCAATCGGGTGCGACTGAACCGCAATGTTAATCGGATATAAGGTATAAGTTGGATTTACTGAACGCAAGCTTCCAGTTTCTGTTATGTGACGATGGAGGAAAATTGCCTGAAACCTCTGGTACGGAAAAGGCAAGCTATGGTTGTGGGCTTGTCGGTTATCAATCATTCCGTACAACCTGTAGGAGAACCTATGGTAACGAAGCGAAAGCGATACCGAGAATCCGAATTTACCAAGTCTCATTGCTAACCGGGGATACCCTAACCAGGAGCGCCTCGCGAAAGGGGAAATGAAAAAGCGGCTATGGCTTTTGAGTCTGAAAATCCTGCATGGGTACGGAGTGCTCATAGTAGTCCGAGAGGGGTAATGACCCTTACATGGCGAAGGGGCACAGTTATTGCGTACTAAAATTAGAAGTTGATTAGGGAGGAAAACCTCATATGAAACCAACAACGGAAATTTTAGCAAGAATCAGTCAAAACTCACTTGCGAACAAAGAAGAAGTATTTACAAAATTGTATCGCTATCTGTTGCGTCCTGACATCTACTTTGTGGCATACAAGAACCTATATGCCAACAGTGGTGCGGCAACAAAAGGAGTAAACGAGGATACGGCAGACGGTTTCAGTGAAGCCAAAATAGATAGTATTATCAAAGCACTGGCGGACGAAACCTACCAGCCCATGCCGGTGAGGCGAACCTATATCCAGAAGAAGAATAACCGCAAAAAGCTGCGTCCCTTAGGTATACCAACCTTTACTGACAAATTAGTGCAGGAAGTGTTGCGGATGATACTGGAAGCGGTATATGAGCCTATTTTTCTGGATGTCTCCCACGGCTTTAGGCCCAAAAGAAGTTGCCATACGGCCTTAAAGCAGTTGAGACGGGAGTTCAACGGTACGCGTTGGTTTGTCGAAGGCGACATTAAAGGATGCTTTGACAATATCGACCATGCCGCTCTTGTAGGCTTGCTGAACAATAAAATCAAGGACGCCCGGATAACCAAGCTGATTTACAAATTCCTGAAAGCAGGATATTTAGAGAACTGGCAGTACCATAAGACATACAGTGGTACACCGCAAGGCGGTATCATTTCTCCGCTACTCGCCAACATCTACCTGCATGAATTGGATAAGTTTGTAATGAAGTTGAAGTCCGAATTTGACACGCCCGGAGTGGGACAAATCACACCTGAATACCGAGAGCTACACAATGAAATCAAACGGCTATCCCACCGCTTGACGAAAGTAACGGGTGAGGAAAGGAAAATGGTGCTGGCAGAGTATAAGTCCAAACGTCAGAAACTGATGACCATTCCCTGCACTGCGCAGACCGACAAAAAACTGAAATATGTTCGGTATGCGGATGATTTTCTAATAGCAGTCAAAGGAAACCGTGAGGACTGTCAATGGATTAAGAGCAAACTGGCCGAGTTTATCGGAGATACACTGAAAATGGAACTCAGTGAAGATAAAACCCTCATAACCCACAGCAGTAAATGTGCAAGGTTCCTAGGCTATGATGTGCGTGTGCGCAGAAGCGGAAAATAAAGCGGGGTGGCCCCGGTCATGTAAAAATGCGTACCCTCAATGGGGGCGTAGAGTTGTTGGTGCCACTTAACGATAAAATCCGCCAATTCATTTTCACGAAAGGCGTGGCGATACAAAAAGAAGATGGTTCCATGTTTCCAGTCCATCGGAAATACCTGATTGGACTCACAGACTTAGAAATCGTTTCAGTATACAATGCGGAATTAAGAGGAATATGCAACTATTATGGTATGGCAAGCAACTTCTGCAAGCTGCACTATTTTTCCTACCTTATGGAATACAGTTGTTTGAAAACCCTCGCTTCAAAGCATAAAACCAGCCTTTCCAAAACCATTGACAGGTTTAATGATGGCAGAGGGAAATGGGGTATCCCCTATGAATCGAAGCTGGGAAGCAAAAGACGTTACTTCGCAAATTACGCCGATTGTAAAGGCAAGGGTTCTGCTACGGATTACATCAGCAATGCCGCTGTTGTCTACGGATATGCAGTCAATACCCTTGAAAACCGGCTGAAAGCAAAGGTCTGTGAGCTGTGCGGAACGACAGAGAGCGACCATTACGAGGTTCACCACATTAACAAACTCAAAAATCTCAAGGGCAAGGAACGGTGGGAAATCGCAATGATTGCCAAGCGTAGGAAAACGCTTGTGGTGTGCAGGGATTGCCACCGCAGCATTATCCATAAAAAGTGAGTTCTGTCTGAACGAGCAGTAACAGAGCCGTATACTCCGAGAGGGGTACGTACGGTTCCCGGAGAGGGTGGCGCAGACCTACCACAGCAATGTGGCAAGGCGGTGCTTCCCTACTCCACCATCTGATATTTTGCGCCGCTGATTTTCTTCAACACAGGAAGTATGTTTCTAATAAACGGTCATTATACGCCATCCGTAATGCCAGCGACCGGATTTGCAGGGAACATGGGCTTTCTGTCATTATTCCCGGAAAAGAAAAGGGAAAGGGCTGGAAAGAATATCAGGCAATCCGTGAGGGTAAGAGCTGGAAAGAATAATTGCGTGCCGTTATGGATTCCTGTATCCGACAGGCCAAAAACTATGAGGACTTTCTGAAGCTCATGCAGGAAGCCGGATATGAAATAAAACAGGGGAAGTATACTTCATTCCGCGCAGTCGGGCAGCAGCGCTTTACCAGAGGAAAAACACTTGGCATAGAATACACAGAGGAACGGATCAAAGAGCGGATTTCCGGCAGCCCAAAACAGAATATGCGGGTTTGCAAAGAATCAGAGCTGATCCGTCAGCTTATCGACCTGCAGAACGATAGCCGGGCGCAACAAAACGGCGGCTTTGCACGTTGGGCGAAGCTGAACAATCTAAAACAGGCGGCGCGGACATTAAATTTCCTGACAGAAAAATCGGCTAACCTCTTATGAAGCATTGATTACTAAAATCAATGAGTTGTCGCTTTCCAGTGAACAGGCGGCCGGTTCCATTAAGGAACTGGAAAAGAAGTTGAATCAGATGGCTATGGTAATGAAACAGCTCAATGCTTACCGACAGACGCGCCCGGTTTATGAAGCCTATCAGAAAGCAAAGGATAAAGATATTTTTTACCGGCAGCATCAGTCTGAAATGATTATCTATGAAGCGACGATTAAGACATTGAACGCTCTGAAAGCAGATGGCAGAAAATTACCGTCTTATAAGGAATTGAGGGAACAGTATACACAGATTTCAGAAGAAAAAGACCGATTGTATCAGGAGTACCGGAAATTGCAGCAGAAAGTAAAGCAGCATGAAACTGTCCGGGCAAATCTGGAGCAACTCATAAGACCAGAGCAAAAAGAAAAAAGACGTAACCGCTCCAGACAAGAGGACAGGTATAAATGATTGAGAATCTGTCAAAAATAAAATCATAAAAAATATGTACTAACTTGATACTTTGTGATATAATGGTATCAAGTTAGTACAAGTGAGGTGGTTTTATGAATGAATTGGATTCTATGAAAGAGCTTGTGCGGGCAGATGGTTTTTTATATACAAAAGACGTTGTAAATGCGGGTATCCGTAAAGAAACATTAAAACGCTTTCTGAATGAGGGAAGTTTGGTACGGGAAGCAAGAGGAATTTATTCATTTCCAGACAGGTTAAATGATGAATTTGTTTTATTGCAGGCAAGATGTAGGAAAGGCATATTTTCTTATGGAACAGCCTTGTATTTTCATGGGATGTCTGATCGTTTTCCAAACATGATTTCTATGACTGTTCCTAAAAATTACAACGTTTACTATTTACAGGAAGAATTATTTCATGTGCGATTTCGGCGTATCAAACCGGAATGGTGGGATATTGGAATTATGGAAATGACTTCTCCGCAAGGGGGATTGATCCGCCTTTATGATAAGGAACGATGTATCTGTGATATGATACGTGATCGAAAAAATACCGATCCGCAAGTTTTTTCACAGGCAGTAAAAGGATATTTTTCTTCCAAAGAATACGACATGATCCGTTTAATGGAGTATGCCGGTCATTTCCATTTGGAAGAAAAAATACAGGAATATATGGAGATATTATTATGAAAACACCGGAACAGTTAAAAGGAGCCATCCGTAATCTGGCAAAAGAAAAGGGAATCCATGCACAGGAAGTCCTGCAGATTTTTATGTTTGAAAGAATCATTGAACGTTTATCCATATCCGCATACAAGGAAATTTTCATTCTCAAGGGCGGACTTCTGATTTCTGCCATGCTTGGGATTCAGGAACGTACTACAATGGATATGGATACGACCGTAAAAGGGTTTCCTATGGAAGAACAGAATATCCGGGAAGCTCTGACGGAGATCCTCAATCAGCCGGTCAATGACGGGGTGCAGTTTGAACTTTTAGATTTAAGCCCGATCCGTGAAGATGACGAATACGAAAATTTCCGTGCCTCTTTGCAGGCGGTGTATGGGAAAATGAAAATTCCTATGAAGATTGATATTACAACCGGGGATGAAATTACCCCTAGAGAAATTCAGTTTTCTTATCCATTTTTATTTGATGACAGGCGTGTATCTGTCATGGCTTATACAATGGAAACCATATTAGCGGAAAAATATGAAACGATTATCCGGCGTAATATCGGAAATACACGGGCAAGAGATTTTTACGATCTGCATTTATTGTACCGGCTATACCGACAACATGCGGACTGGGATTTGCTGAAAAAAGCGGTACTGGCGACTGCAAAGAAACGGGAATCTACTTCCAAACTGTATGATAACGGGCGTATTCTTCCGGCTTTAGAAAATTCAGCGGTATTGCAGCAATTATGGAAAAGGTATCAGGAACAAAACCTTTACGCAAAAGAGATTGGATATTCAGAAATCATGGAAACTGTCAGAGAATTTACCAAAAATATAAATCTCTGACTTACATAAAAGCGGGAATAAAGGAGTGGATGTTATGGAACGAAAAGAAATTGTCAGATGCTTTTTTAAGAAAGTTGTACTGCCGGTGGCCTTGGCTGCTTTTCTCTTTTTCCTGTTCCGTCCGGTCTGCACAGAGGAAAACGGAGCCGTCAACTATGTGCTGCTCTGGATATTATGCGGGATTCCTTTTGGTATCCGCCGGATGTTTGTATGGCTTGTACCACATGGATATGATATAGGCGGAACTGTTGGAATATGAGCGGTCAACTTCATTGTCGGCGGTCTGATCGGCGGCGTGATCCTGCTATGGCGGTTAGCCTGTGCCGTGTTCTATCTTTTCAAATACGGATATGAATTTGCAACTGCATGAAAAATCACGGGTCGGGGGATTGCTCCTGTTCCCGTGATTTTCACTTTTGTTACCATGCCTCCAGCAGGAGGCACAAATGATGATGAAAGATTTTTCTGTACAAATAAGTTGTCCTATAGTACCTAACTTTAGAAGTTTTAAGGAAAAAAATGGTGCTAACTCAAGGCTAACGAGTATGCATCATTTTTATTTGTTTATCCGAAAGATAATAGTTGTCGAAAGGTAAATTAAACGTGTGAGATAAATAGGTGATCAATGGTGAGGATCTGGTTACATTGATGTATTTATGTTCACTGATCTTTACGACTTTAAATTCTTTTATAAAACGACATATTTCTGTGGTCGACCAGGCATCATCCAATACCTTGAATTGAAAAATTCTTTCAAGTAATGTTGCAGCATAACAGATCAGAAAATGTCCCTTGATCGTATCTTCTTTTTGCATAAACACCGGTCTTGCATCTAACTCACTCTTCATGACCCTGAAGGTTTCTTCAATACGCCATAGTTGATGATACGCCTGGTAGATGGCTGTGGCATCTAAAGAATATTCTGATGTAACCAGCATATTATAGCCGGCTGACTGTTTATCTTTCTCAATGGCTGCCTCATTCATGATCACTTTC
>FCNA01000095.1 GCA_900018345.1 Clostridiales bacterium CHKCI006 | reverse complement strand
TATCATTATCTTGAGGGGTAAAGATGATCTTATCTGTATCCACTTCTTTAACTGTCATCTTCATATCTACATACCCATTATACTCAGAACTGAGAAGTACATCTTGATTGTTGCTTAAATTCCAATCATCCTCGGTGATTGTCAATGATTCATAAGGAAACAAGCCTTGAGAAAGTATATGCCCACTATCTGCATTTTGATAAGTTACATTAACTGCAATATCGCGATCTCCAGTTGACAAAATACGATTGGTTCGTAAGATATAATTGATCCAGAAAGTATGGCCGGTATTTTCTAAAGCTTCCATAGGATCATCGGAAAAGAGTATATCCGAATTGACGTTAAAGAACACCGAAGCATAATCCTCACTCCATTCAACCGAAAGCTGATCATCGATGGCTTCAAATTCCTGTGTGATTTCTTCCATCAATCTCTGATTGTTATTGATCAGGTTTTGGACCTGTGTAGCATTCGCCTCTATAATCAAATAGTCCTCTTCAAGCGTGACTTCATTGGCATATGTCTTGTCTAAATTGAAAGAATCGGTATCATCATGTTCTTTAACACTTGCATAGGATGTTTTTCCTAAAAAATACTGTGATCCAATGGGGAGGATATATTCACTAGTTGGTTCTTGTTGGCAACCGCT
>FCNA01000084.1 GCA_900018345.1 Clostridiales bacterium CHKCI006 | reverse complement strand
CAATACTCCACAACCGGGATCTATCCACTGGACAATTATTTTGGAGTGACCTCCAGAGAACTGATGTCAGTGAGCAAGCTGGTAGAAGCACGGTTGAACAAAGCCAGGGAAAAAGCGGCCAAAGCAAGAGAAGCGGCAAGAAAGAAACGGGAAGAACGAGCCTTATTAACGAGCGTGCCGGGAATCATTGCACGGGATCAAAGAATATTGCGAAGAGAGAAAAGGAAATGGGAGGAGAGTAAAGAAATAGCAGAAAGGCAGATAGAAAAGCTGGATAAAGTATATGAAGGGACGAAACGAGCTATCCGATTCTATGAAGGTTGCCCACCAGAAATAAAGGAAAGCTTACGCAATCCAAACAATTGGAATCAATATCCGGAACTGGGATACGTGAATGAGATAGGCGATCTATACTAGGAAGGCAGGCAAGTTACCATAAACTAACCGAGTGTACTATAAAAGAGTACACTTTTTGTGCTACAACAAAACAGGTAGGAAATGGCAAAAATTGAGGCAGGTCAGCTGACCTGCCTCAATTAATGCGAGCATCAATAAACTTTTTATTCTCTGTCATCATTTTGTCCTTGACTTTGGAACCAGTTTAACTTTAGATCTTTTTTTGTGCGAAAAAATAAAAAAAGACTTGCTTTTTTCTAGGCTGTATGGTAATATATACGAGCACTAAGGAAAACAAGAGAAATGCTTGAATAGCTCAGTTGGTAGAGCAATCGGCTGTTAACCGATCGGTCGTAGGTTCGAGTCCTACTTCAAGCGCCATTTTTTGTGGCCTGTTGGAGAAACGGTTAACTCACATGCCTTTCACGCATGCATTCACGGGTTCGAATCCCGTACAGGTCACCATTCGGAGGCTTAGCTCAGTTGGGAGAGCGTCTGCCTTACAAGCAGAGGGTCAGCGGTTCGAGCCCGTTAGCCTCCACCATTTATCATGACCCGCTAGCTCAGCCGGTAGAGCATTTGACTTTTAATCAAAGGGTCAGGCGTTCGAATCGCCTGCGGGTCACCATCTGCGAGTGTAGTTCAATGGTAGAACTTCAGCCTTCCAAGCTGACTACGTGGGTTCGATTCCCATCACTCGCTCCATTGCTTGAATAGCTCAGTCGGTAGAGCAATCGGCTGTTAACCGATCGGTCGTAGGTTCGAGTCCTACTTCAAGCGCCATTGAGTGGATAAAGAGGCTTAGGCCTCTTTTTTATTTTCGCTGCGATTTGTCGCTTGACACAACAGTCAAGCGACTTTTTTTCTGGGCGCGGTCAAAACATAGCTTTCAGATAAAAGGGACTGGATCGACTGATCTGAGAGACTGTCATCCATGATCAGGCTCAGCCAATGTTTTTTATTCATGTGATAACAAAGCTTGCAGCCTTTCTGTTGCAGATAAAGGTCTCGTTTTTGGGGGTCGATCTTCACATTGATGATTTCGATAAGACCGGACCGAGACAATTGGAGCTTAGAGGCTTCGACCTGGATCATGATGGCATACCACTTGCCGGTTTGACGATGACGCCAGACGGCATGGTGATCATCGTTCTGCCAAAGAAATTCGGGCTTATCTCCGTAGTGGGCTTCGATCCATTGGCTCATGCGCTGGGTCTGTTCGAAAAGAAAAGGCTGATAGACAAAACATTGTCGGGCAATCTCTTCAAGCAATTCCAGATAGGCTTCACGTACCATTGTCACGAAAGACCCCTGAGCTTGTGGGGTGTGAAGGTTGACATACTCTTCGCCTGTCTCATGATCGTAGAGCTTTCCGCTCACTTGCCCATTGATATTGATCGAAAGGCGTACTTCAAACTGATCCGAAAGCAAGTGACATTTGAAATCATAACCTTCCCGGGTTGGCTGAAAGCCATAAGCCAGCAAACGCTCAGGGATGGCTTTTTGATGCTGAAAGACGAATTCTTCCAAGTTCATAGTGGTCCCTCCTTTGGTTCATCCTAACAGGCAATGGGGTGATCTGTCAATTCCCAATTTCGATGACAAAACGATCATTTGGGTGTATAATCAACATTCAGGGAGGGGATTTAGATGGATAATGAAATTGCAGTTTATCATCAATTATTATGTGATGAAGATCTCGCTTGGCTTGAAGCCTATATCAAAACACCGGCTATGCAGCGTTTAAAAGGGGTCAGTATGAACTGCGGAACAGATTATAGTCCGCTTTTTTCACCTTGTTATATGTATGATACGCTTTCCCATAGCATTGGGATCGCCAGGATCCTCTGGCATTTCAGTCATGATCGTTCTATGACCTTATGTGGGCTTTTTCATGATATTGCCACTCCTTCTTTTAAGCACTGTATTGATTTTATGTATGGGGATGCTTCAACACAAGAGGCAACAGAAGCGTTGACTAGCCAGCTGATCAGTCAGAGCAACGAGATCATGGCGCTTTTAAAGCGGGACGGGATTGCTTTAGAAGCTGTTAATGAAGATCGTCTTTATCCATTGGCGAATAATCCGACACCGCGTTTGAGTGCTGATCGGTTGGAATATACGTTTTCTAGTGGACTGGGCTTTTATCGTATCTGGGATCTTCAGACCATTCAAGAAATCTATGGTCATATGCAGGTCTTTCAGGCTGAAGACGGCCAGCCTGAGATCGGCTTTGATGATCTTGCGACAGCCAGAACCTATGTGCATCAGGCGCTCAAGCTCTGGCAGCTTTTTGTGAGTGAGGCTGATCGAGCGGTCATGCAGTTTTGGACAGATCTATTTGCCTGCCTTGTACAAAAGGGGTATTTTCAGGCAGAGATGCTCTATCGTCTGTCTGAAAGGGAGATCCTGACTTATCTCGAAACGCTGCCTGATCCAGAAATTCAAGCGGTCTATCAGGCTTTTCGGTCCTGCCGCCAAGTAGTTACTTCAACTTGTCCAATTCCTGATCATTACTGTATCCAGGTTTCACCTAAGAAGCGTTACATCCTGCCGCTGGTGATGCATCAGGGAAAACTGGCAAGATTGGATACATGGGATGAAGAAATCGCCCTGGCAGTGGAGGCATTCAAGGCGCAGCGCTTTGACGATTATGTTTGCTTTGATTTTGACTTTCCGTGGGTGCGGACCAAAAATCAAGCATAAGCCTGTTTTTTTCAATAAAATATGCTAAAATAAAATAGAATGATGTAAAGAAAGGGGATCAGTCATGGCAAATGAGGGTAAAAGAAAGAAGTGCTTTTGCATCAAAGACATGATATTGAAGGTCGGACGGGATAACCGCACGATTTTTAAAAAAGGTGAGCAGTATCACTGCACGATCCGGGATGACCATAAGACCATGATCTCCTATAAAATCTACGGTAGTGAGTTTGATCTTTCCTGTACGGCTGAGGAGTTCTCGGAATACTTTATCTTGCTGAAAAAATAGGCTAATGCCAGAGATTAATTGCGATAATTGTTCAAGAAAGCGTTTGCATATCATTGGCTGGAGTGTTATAATAAAGATAACCAATCAAGCAAGGGAAAAGGAGGAGCTTACAATGAATGAAATACAAGCAAAATTGGAGGCATTGAAGGATGCCAAATACAAATTACTGCTGATCGTCGGCACACCTGGAACAGGAAAATCCAAGCTCATTCATGATTATTCACAGGAAACAGGGATTCCAATCGTCGATTTTAACCGCATCTTTGGAGAAGAAGTTCCCGATGGATCAGATGGTCAGTATATTGAGAAATTCATGGAAGATTTCTTAAAGAACTATAAACAGGATGTTATACTTTTTGATAATAAGCGCATTTTATACAGTAAACATTCCACCATTGATCTACTTGCCTTTTTGAAGAAAATCAGTATGGATAAATATGTTATTGCGACTTGGAATGGGATGATCGAGAATGATGAACTCATCCATATCCGTTCAAAATTGCCAGAGGATCTCAAATATCCAGTTGATTCTTTGGAATGTGAGTTATTGATTTGTAAATAGAAAGCTTCGGCTTTCTTTTTTTCAGGCAGCAAAGGAGGATGAAGATGCCAACACATGTACAACTCTTAAAACAGGATGATGAAAGAACCCTTTTAGCAAAGACGCTAGATGTCTTGCCCAGTGCCAGACAATTGGCCTGGCATGACAAAGAGTGGGCCATCTTTGTGCATTACGGGATGAACACGTATACCGATCGTGAATGGGGAGATGGCAAAGAAGCGGCTGACTTGTTTTGTCCGGCGGACCTGGATGCAGATGAATATGTTCGTATCTGCAAGCAGGCGGGCGCGAAACAGTTGGTTTTGACCTGTAAGCATCACGACGGATTTTGTTTATGGCCCAGTGCCTATACGAACCATTGCGTGAAACCGGAGATGGATGTGGTCAAGGCTTTTCGGGAAGCCTGTACGCACTATGCCATGCCTTTTGGTATTTACTTATCGCCATGGGATCGTCACGAAGCCACCTATGGCAGCGGAGAAGCCTATAATGCATTTTATCTGGCGCAGTTAAAGGAATTGCTGACAACGTATGGACCGATCGAAGATGTCTGGCTGGATGGAGCCTGTGGGGAAGGACCGAACGGGAAGGTCCAGGCCTATGACTGGCAGGCCATCATTCAGATGGTGCGAACGTATGCGCCTAAGGCTACCATCTCAAGTGTCGGACCGGATGTGCGTTGGTGCGGCAACGAGGCGGGTAAGGCGCGTACCAGTGAATGGAATGTTCAGCCCATTGGAGGTGCCGATGGCAATGAAGCCGAACTGTCCGCCAAAACAGCAGAAGCCTTTGTCAGACACAATGCAGACTGCAGCACACAACCTGATTTAGGGTCCCTGCCGCATTTAAAGCAGGCAGCGCAGGAAGAGTGTTTTCTATACTGGTATCCGGCACAGATCGATGTTTCGATCCGACCGGGCTGGTTTTATCATGCAAGCGAAAATGATCAGGTCAAGAGTGCAGCTGAACTTTACGAGCTTTATCTTAGCGCTGTAGGAAGCAATACGTAGCTCTTATTGAATGTGCCGATGAATCAGGCAGGCAGAATGCCTGAGGCAGATAAGGCTAGCCTGCTAGGCTTAGGAGAGCTGTTAAAAGAGACTTTCGCTACTGATCTGGCAGCAGAGGCGTATTGTCAGCCGATTGAACATGGGGTGATCCTGAATTTTGATCAGGAAGTCTGTTTTGATTTGATTGGCTTGAAAGAAGATCTGACAAAGGGGCAGCGTGTCGCGGCCTTTCGTTTAGAGAGTTATTCTCAGGATCAATGGCAGACGCTTGCTGAAGGAACAACGATTGGTCATTGCCGCTTTGTGCGCCTGGCAACACCTTGTCATACGACCAAACTGCGTCTGGTCGTTACCCAGACTCGCGGTGCCTATGTGCCGATCCAAATTCAGTTATATACGCAGGCTAAAACCTTACAGCCACCTGTGATTCACAGAGATCCGACGGGGTGGGTCACTTTAGAAACACAGGACGAAGGGAAACTCTTCTATCAGATCGATGAAGCGGCAAGGCAGCTTTATGAAAAACCTTTTCTTTTAGATCACAGTGCGCGTCTTCAGGTGAGTGTGGTTCATCCTCAACTGGGGGAATTACAGGTCAGCCGGCATTTTGGAGAATTACAACAGGGCTGGCAGATTACGAGTCAGGCACCGCTTGCTATGTTAGTGGGAAATCTGGATAGCTTGCTTGATGAGAATGGATATCTGGTTGTACAGGGAGAGACTTTTGCCTGTGAGATCGATATGCAAAAAGAAAAGCAACTTCATGGGATCCTGATAGAACCGATCAGTCGTGGTGAAGATATTGTTTATAATGCCGAAAAGCTTGCCGTTTATCTGAGCAGGGATGGTCTGCAATGGAGTCAGCCATACATTTACACACTTGACAATGTGGCACATTTGCCGAATCTGCGCGAATTGGCTTTGCCTGGCGTACAAGTGGCACGCTATCTTCGTATTCAGATCATTCAGGGTCTGAGCCTTCAGGCTGTGGGACTGGCGAGTATCAATGTCTATTGATTCCTGTTTAAAAATTAAGTACAATAGAAATGAATAAGGAGGATGAAACATGAGTTTTCCAAAGAAATTTTACTGGGGCGGATCCGTATCTTCATTCCAGACAGAGGGAGCCTGGAACGAGGGTGGAAAAGGACTCTCCATCTATGATGTCAGACCGACAAACGAGGCATTTTCAGATTGGAAGGTAGCGATTGATTTCTATCATCGCTACAAAGAAGATATTGCTTTGATGAAAGAAATGGGCTTTAATTTCTATCGCTTCTCTATTTGCTGGTCAAGAATTATTCCTAACGGTGATGATGAAGTGAATGAAGAAGGCGTTGCTTTCTACAATCGTGTCATTGATGAATTATTGGAAAACGGGATTGAGCCAATGATCACACTGGTCCATTTTGATATGCCTTATCATTTAGTAAAAGAATACAATGGTTTTGCTAGTCGTAAGGTAGTTGATTTATTTGAACGTTATGCGCGTGTCTGCATGGAACGTTTCGGTGATCGTGTCAAACATTGGATGACCTTCAATGAACAAAACTTACATGGCATGGATCTGAAACCATCGAATGCCGAAGTGATTCCTGAGGGAATGGATCCTAATCAGTTTTTGTTCCAGGTCAACCACAATGTCTTTATTGCACATTGCAAGGCCGTTAAAGCTTTACGTGAACTTGTTCCAGATGCCAAGATCTGTGGTATGGTAGCCTATGGTCTGAACTATCCAACAAGCTCAGATCCACGCGCGAATATGATTGCAGCATTGGCTAACGATTTCTCTAACAATTTCCATATCGATGTCTTCACAAAAGGTCAGTATCCCCCATTTATGGTCAATTATTTGAACAAGCATGGTTGGATGCCGATATTTGAAGAGGGCGATGAAGAACTGCTGGGCTATACGGTGGATTACATGGCTTTCAGTTATTATAGTTCACATGCGGTAAAAGCCATGGATTATGCGAATCGGGATATTCGTGAAGTCATTCAGGAAGCTGTCGTTAAAAATGAGTATCTCGATGCGACGGAATGGGGCTGGGAGATCGATCCGGAAGGCATTCGTCGCGTAGCCAGAGATATTTATTATCGTACCTGTAAACCAGTCTTCGTCCTCGAAAATGGTATGAGTCACCGCGAAACGTTAAATGAAAACATGACGGTTGAAGATGATTATCGCATCGACTATCATCGCGAGCATATCCGTAATTTAGAACGAGCAATTGAAGAGGATGGTGTGGAGTGTTTGGGTTATGTGACTTGGGGACCTATCGATATTCCAAGCTCGCAATGTGAAATTGCTAAGCGCTATGGTTTTGTTTTTGTCGATCGTACGGAAAAAGAAATCAAAGAGCTGAAACGCTATAAGAAAAAATCCTTCAACTGGATTGCAAAAGTCTTTAAATCCAATGGGGAGGATCTCGCATAAAGGGCAATGTGCCCTTTTTTTGTATAAAGGATGTTATTTTTATCTTTTTCATGTATAATAAAATCAGCAATACATAAGAAAGGGTTAGGTGATTGCGCATGTATCCTTGGATAATGGGGATCGTTTCGTGGATCTTTGTCATCAGGTTTGTTTGGATCTTATTTAAAAATCGTCATTATGCCAAGTCGGATCTTGCTTTGATGGGATTTGGGGTAGGCATGATTGCATTCTGCGGTATTTTCTTCATCTACCTGGCTATCAAGGGTATCTAAGAAAAAGGGACACAAACGAAAAAGCCAGCACACACTTTTGCGGTGTTTCTGGCTTTTTTGTCTGATTTCATCAGGCGGGATCAAGAGAGGTCTTCTCCGTTGGAAGCAATGACTTTCTGGTACCAGTAAAAACTGTCCTTTTTATAACGCTTTAAGGTGCCGTTGCCTTCATCATCCCGATCAACATAGACATATCCATCTCTTTTTTCATTTCGCCTGTTCCTGCACTGATACAAACAATACATCCCAGCTGGTATAACCGATCACGTTGACACCGTCTTCTTCAATGGCCTGTTTCACGGCTTTGATATGTTCTCTTAAGTAAGTGATACGATAAGCATCGTGTACCTTATGATCTTCTGTTAAGGTATCCTTAACCCCCAGTCCGTTTTCAACAATCATCAACGGCAGCTGATAACGATCGTAAAGTTCATTTAAGAAATAGCGGAGTCCATCCGGATTGATCTCTACACCCCAATCGGTGGCGGTCAGGTACGGCTTTCGCACTGGCGACAAATTGGTGATGCGCCCCCCTGGTAGGTCAGCTATTCAAGCGAGATTCCTTCGACAGGGCGGATGGCACCAGCCATATACGGATCGCCGATAGTGATACAGTTGATCTCATTGAAAGTCAGCCAGTATTTGACTTTATGCTGATATCGTTCAAAAACCACTTCATAGAAATGATAGTAGAAATCAACCAGCTTTCTGGAGTACCAGCCATGATAGGTGTTAGTCAGATGCAGCCGAGTCTCATAATGAGAAATCGTTACTAATAGTTCGAAGCCATATTTAGCACACTCGTCAAAAACACGATCATATAAGGCTAGGCCCTTTTCATTTGGTATCGTCTCATCGCCCATAGGAAAGATACATGACCAGGTGATGGATAGACGAAAAACTTTGAATCCCATCTCGGCCATCAGGGCAATATCTTCTTTGTAATGATGATAAAAGTCTGTTGCTGTCTGATTAGGGTAATAGATATTTTCATGAATGTGATCATGATATTGTCTAGGTTTCGTGGCGGACCTGGCTGTGGCAGCATCAAAGATGCTTGGTCCTCTGCTATCCTTGTTCCATGCGCCTTCGTATTGATTGGCTGCGGATGCCCCCCTCCCCAAAAAAATCTTCTGGGAAAGCCATTTTTACCTTCTTTTGTATTATTCAATGATTGGACGAATACTGAAATCGCTTTTGGAGGATGAAAAAACTTTACAGCATCAAATGGAAATACATGTGAATACCATATAGATAGAACATTGAATACCTTTTTTAAAAATGTGTGAGTTGAAGATTAGAAAAAAGAAGAAGCGGATCAGGCTTCTTCTTTTGCTTTTTGAATGATCTGGTTTTGAACATCCGATGGCACTTGTTCATATCTTACAAATTCCATATCGAAGTTACCACGTCCTTGCGTCATTGAGCGCAGATCAATAGGGTAGTTCATCATATTTGCCTGAGGGGCTTCGGCTTCGATAACGCATTGATCCGTCCCTTCGATGGGTTCAACACCCATGACACGTGCTCGACGTTTATTGAAGTCACCCATGATGTCACCGGTGTAGCTTTCTGGAACAGTGACCTTGCAGGACATGATAGGCTCTAAGATCACAGGTTTGGCTTTAGGAATACCTTCTTTATAAGCAATTGCGGTTGCCAGCTTGAAGGCCATTTCACTGGAATCGACATCATGGTAGGAGCCGTCGACCAGAGTAGCCTTGACACCAACCATCGGATAACCCGCTAATACTCCTTTCTGGCAGCATTCAGCGAGTCCTTTTTCGACCGCAGGGAAATAGGATTTTGGCACAGCCCCACCGAAGATTTTTTCTTCAAAAACATACGTTTTTGAAAGATCTCCGGATGGTTCAAAAATGATTTCAACATCACCGTATTGACCATGGCCGCCGGATTGTTTTTTATGCTTACCGCGTACCTGTGCTTTACCACGGATGGTTTCACGATATGGCAGTTTTGGATCTGTCAGACCAATTTCAATCTTGAATTTGGATTTCAGTTTAGATAAGGTAATATCCAAGTGCTGATCACCGATACCGGATAAGAGCTGCTGCTTGGTTTCTGGATGGGTCTCAAAGCGCAGTGTCTGGTCTTCTTCTAAGAGCTTATTGATTGCATTAGAGATCTTATCTTCATTCCCTTTACTTAAAGCTTGGATCGCTTTGGTATAATAAGGATGCGGATAAACTATATCTTCATATAAAACAGGATCGTTTTCCTGACAAAGTGTATCATTTGTTGAAGTGAACTGTAATTTAGAGAAAGCGCCGATATCGCCGGCATGGAGTTCTTCAACTTCCACCAGGTCTTTGCCCTTCATCATATAGAGCTTATTTGGCTTTTCTATTTCACCTTTTTTTGTATTGTACAATGGCATACCCGCTTTGATCACGCCGGTGCAAACTTTAAATAGAGAAATTTTACCGACAAATGGATCTGCTACGGTCTTAAAGACAAAGCAGGATGGTGCGAGGGCTTCATTATAACCGATGATATCTTCTTCGTCTGTGTTGACATGTTTAACGATAAATGAGTTAACCGTATCCGCTGCGGCTGGGAAGAAAGCAACGATAGAGTTTAAGATGATCTGGATACCGATATTCTGGGTACCACATAATACAGGAACTAATTCATTATTTAAAACACCTTTGCGCAAGGCCCAGGAAATTTCTTCACGCGTGAATTCTTCACCGTTCATAAACTTATCAAGCAGTTCATCACTTGTTTCTGCGACGGCTTCTAGGATCATTTCACGCACTGGACGAACTTCATCCATCATCTCTTCAGGAATCGGAATTTCTTCGGTCCATTCACCATTGAAACGCCGACCCTCCATTTTAGCGACATTGACATAGCCGACCATCTTACCATTTTCCATGATTGGAACCTGAATAGGGGCAATCGTCTTGCCGAATTTTTCTTTCAGCTCTGCCAGTTTCTGATCAAATGAAGCATTCCGTTCATCTAAACCATTGATAAAAATGATCTTTGGCAGATGTTTGGCATTCTCCCAGGCAATCTCGGTACCGACATCGATGCCCTGAGTAGCTGGAACGATGATCAAAGCAGAATCGGCCACTTTCAGTGCCTGTCTGACTTCACCAACGAAATCGAAGTAGCCCGGTGTATCCAGGATATTGATCTTACAGTTTTCCCATTCCATTGGGATGACTGTACCATTGATGGATACTTTGCGCTTCATTTCTTCTGCATCATAATCGCTTGTCGTTGTCCCATCGGCAATCTTGCCTAAACGGGTCGACCCGCCGGAACGATAAAGCATCGCTTCGATCACACTGGTTTTCCCACAGCCAGCATGACCAAGGACAACGACATTTCCTATTTCGGTAGACTGATAAGTTCTCATATACATCACGCTCCCTTTTGCTTAGAATCTTACTCAGTTGTTATAATCATTGTAGCACAGTTTTTTAATAAAGCAAACGCTTTCATAAAATTATTCAAACCAAATCTTCAAAATAAGGACAAAAATGCCCGTAGCAAGCAGAATGTTGGCACAGCTCAACACTCGATGCCAAAGATAACGCATACCAATCACCTCATCTATGATATGCAAAAAAAGAAAGCCGATAAACAGCTTTCTTAAAAATCATAACGGTAACGATATCCTTTGGATGTTGTTTGAATACGTTTGAATCCTAGTCCTTCAAATAATTTTTGACTAGGCAGGTTATAAAAATAGATGCAGTCCACACCTAGATGATCAAAGTGTGCCGTCCTGGCTTTTTCCATGAGCGCGCGCACGACCTGACGACCGAGCCCCTGATGCTGGCAGTCTTTGACACCGATCACGATGGGCAGATCTTCCTTCATTAAGGTGACATCACCCACAGGCTGAAACTGGCCGTCGATCTTCATTTCAATAAAATAGAGCTCACCATGCGTATTGAGATAATGGTACATGCGATCTAATTTTTCTTTCGTATACGGTTCTTTGATACCGTCTACCAAATAGACGAGTTCTGGATCCTGATACCAGGCCAGCGCAAAATCGTGCTGCCCGTCATAGGGACGCAAACGTAACGTATCACTAATGGTTAGCATGTTTCTTCTCTCCTTTGACGTGTGTTTTAAGGACGAAATTCGTCCTGCTGCCATATTTCATCAAGCACATAACGGCCATCTTGAGGAACCATTTTCCAGTATTCAATGAAGCGTGAAGGTTTGTAGGATCCTTCAATCAATTCCTGAGACGTATCATTTAAGGTATAATCGATCATCTTGCCTTCGATGAGATAATAAACAGCATCCTGTTCGACACGACAGCTGATGGTATGTTTGAGTTCAATGTCCAAAAGAACATTTTTTTCATGACGCATCTTCATCCAGCTCAGTTTTCCTTCCCATTGCGTATAAAGCGAAGGGGACAGATAGGGTCGCATAGCTTCCAAATTTTGCTGGGTCCAGCCATTCTGTAAAGCAAAATAGGCTTCTTTGACCTGGTCATCCAGCTGATGTGAATCAACAGGCAGCTGATTTTTGATTTGACGATGCTTCTTTAAGGCCGGACCAATCTCACGGTAGCGTTTTGATAATGCAATCAGACTAAAGGCGCTGATGGTTATGATCGTACTGGCTGCCGGATGCATGCGTCGCGCACTGGACGAATGCCGCGTTGAATGACTGCTGCTGCCCCCGCCTCCAGAACCGCTGCTCCCTCCGCCGCCAGCTCTAGCAAAAGCATGCAGCGGAGTCAGCCAGAGACAAAGACAGACCCAGAGGATCAGCACGATTTTTTTCATTTTAAAGTGTCGAGGAAAGCTTTGATTCGTTCGAGGGCTTCTTTGATCTGCTCGATGCTGTAAGCATAGGAAACACGAACGTAACCATCGCCAGCTTTACCAAAAGCAGAGCCTGGAACGCAGGCAACACGCTGACTGGCCAATAGTTTTTCGCAGAATTCTTCTGAATTCATGCCCGTAGATTTGATGCAAGGAAAAATATAGAAAGCGCCTTGCGGCATGAAAGTCTCTAAGCCAAGCTGATTGAAGCCATTCACAATGAAATTGCGGCGCATCTGGTAGGATTGACGCATGATCTCAACGTCTGTATCCCCGTGACGCATCGCTTCGATAGCCGCATATTGGGCAGCTGTTGGTGCAGACATGATCACATATTGATGGATCTTATTCATCTGTTCACATAAGGTTTCATGTGCCAGCAGGTAACCTAAACGCCAGCCTGTCATGGCAAACGCTTTTGAAAATCCGCTGATGACGATGCATTGATCTTTGATTTCCGGAAAGTTCGCAGGTGAACAGAAAGGAACATCATAGCTTAATTCGGCATAGATCTCATCACTGATGACTAAGAGCTCATGTTCTTTAATCAGTGGGACGATCTTAGCATAGTCTTCATAGGTCATCACACCACCTGTCGGATTGGATGGGTAGTTCAGCAGGATCGCTTTGGTTTTAGGCGTAATGGCCGCTGCAAGTTCATCGGCCGTGAGCTTAAACTGGTTTTCCTGTTTTAATTCAACGAGTACCGGTTTTCCTTTTGCCAGGCGGATGCCGGGTTCATAAGCGACATAGCCAGGCGACATCATGATGACTTCGTCACCTTCTTCAATGATCGCACGTAGACAAATATCGATGGCCTCACTCCCACCTACTGTGACGATCACATTTTTTTCAGGGTCGTATGCAAGGTTAAAACGACGTTTTTGGTAAGCGCAGATTTCTTTACGCAGGCTAGTCAATCCACGATTCGGTGTGTAGAATGTCTTGCCCTGTTCGATAGAATGGATTCCCGCTTCACGAATATGCCATGGTGTGTCAAAATCAGGCTCACCTACACCAAGGGAGATGACATCATCCATTTCTGCGGCCAGATCGAAGAAGCGACGAATACCACTAGGCGGTAGATCTTTGACGGTTTGGTTCAAGGCTTTTTCTAAGTCCATTATGGCGTCACTAAAAGCCTTTCTTCTTCAGTTTTCAGATCGTCAAAAATTTCACCGCTAACCTTATATTGCTTGAGCAGGAAAGAGGTGCTGGTGCCCGTCACTGCCGGAATGCAAGCCAGCTTACTGCCTACAAAATGTGCAATTTCCTGCATGGTCCGTCCATGAACCATCACGATAAATTCGCTGGTTCCACTCATCAGATACATCGTATCGACTTCCGGATACTGATAGATGCTGCGCGCAATCCGATCATAACCGAATTCTCTTTCGGGAGATACGTTGACCTGAATCATCGCTACGACCCGCTCCGCTTTGGTCTTATCCCAATTAACTAAGGTGTGGTAACCTAATAGGACACCTTCTTTTTCTAGTCTAGCTACTGTTTGAACGACATCTTTTTCATCCTCGTTCAAGGCCATCGCCAAGTCGGATGAGGATAGATGCGCGTTTTTGGAAAGCAGCTCAACCAGTTTTAATTCCTGATTCTCTTTCATAACAATCCTCCTCGTATGATGTATGTTACATCGCTTATTTCCTATTCTAGCGCATTTAGCGTCTTTTGAAAAGTGATTTTGTACTTTTAGTACTTAAACAAAATTTTAAAGAAAGTCAGGTATAATTGGCTAAAAACAACACAAACTACAACTAAGTAGATAATATGAAGTGACCTCCTAGGTTGCCAAAACGTGGATTACGATTCATAATAAGATGTGTAAAAACAAAATTATGAAAGTCGATACCACAACGACAATAGGAGGTCACTATGAAAAGTATAATCTATATTGGAATGGATGTCCATAAAAATACGTACAGTTTATGTGGAATTCATTCATCAACAGGAGAAATTATTGCACAGACAAAATGTGGAGCTGATGTAGAGAATATTCTTAAATTTATTGATTCAGCTAAAGAAAGATTAAGCCAAGGAGATGAAATGGAAATTGTAACTGGATATGAAGCAGGGTGTTTAGGATTTTCCTTGTATCATGAACTTGCATATCATGATGTATCATGTGTTATATTGGCACCATCAACAATGCATGGATCAGTCAAAAACAAAAAAGTAAAGAACGATAGGATGGATGCCTTTAATATTGCCACTAATCTTATGTACAATTCATACAAAGCTGTCCATGTGCCAACAGAACATGACAATGAAATCAAGGAATACATTGGCTTAAGAGAAGATGTCATCAGCTCAAGAAAGAGAATCAAGCAGCAGATTAGTGCTCTAGCTTTACGCCATGGATTCAGATATGAAGGTAAAAGCAACTGGACTATTGCACACATCAAATGGCTGGAAACAATTGAATTGCCAGAAATCACAAGAGAGACATTAAATGAGTATCTGAAAGTATATGATTATTTGAATGAACGTATTAAAAAATATGATGAAAGAATAGAAGAATTCTCACATGAAGAAGAATATGAGGAACCTGTTTCAAAGATATCATGCTTCAAGGGAATTGATACATTATCAGCAATGAAGATACATGTCACAGTAAGTGATTTTCAACGCTTTCCAACCGCAAAGGCATTCATGGCCAATCTGGGGATGCTGCCCGGAGAGAACTCAAGTGCAGAGAAACACAGCAATACGCCAATCACCAAGATGGGGAATGCCATGGTCAGAAAGACACTTGTAGAATGTACACAGGCACTGGTAAAGGGAAATGGAAAGAAATCAAAAGCGTTGAAAAAGAGACAAAAAGGGCAGGATGATGCAGTAATAGCCTATGCTGATAGAGCAGTTGAAAGATTACAGAAGAGATTTAAAAGAATGGTATTAAGAGGGAAACCATATAATGTAGCCATCATGGCAGTGGCAAGAGAATTAGCAGGATTTATATGGGGAATGGAAACAGGAAGAATATAAGAAGTTAGTTAAATGGTGTAGAATATCTTATGATGGTAGGAACACAACTGAAAAAAAATTAATAAAAAGGAAGACAAAAGTCGAGAGAAACAGACACAAAATCAATGGCATAGAGAAGCCTCAAAAAAGGAGAAGCAGGTTTAGTTATCTACGGTCCTTTCTTTGTGGCATGAATAGGATATAAAAGAAGTCGCGATCTTGAAATGTCAAAAATATTGATGATCCACGTTAATAGATAGTTAGAACTTATTTGACGAACCATTGACCTTGGGGTACCCAATCCCCGTATAACAGAGTGGTTAACTGTCGATAAATCTAATATTTTGGGGCTTTTGTATGCCATTGATGGTAAAATCAGATAATTTTATTATGAATGTGTAATTTTCACTTGACAAAGGTCACTTCATAACAGAAAGAAAGGTGCATAGGATGAGACCGAGATTAAATCAAGGCGTGCAATGGATCATTTTATTGACTATGGGCATCATGATGTCTGCTATCTTAGCATTGGCTTTTAAACCATTGATCCTGCTGGAAGACAGCGTGGAAATTGAAGTAGGCGAAACTTTTGATCCGGATGCGTTTTTAGGCTATAGCTTATATACTGCGCCTGTAGCGATTGAAAATCCTGTCAATGTGGTGCAGCCTGGATCCTATGAGGTTGTCTATTCTTTATTTGCGCAGACTAAAAAACTGACAGTGGAAGTGAAGGATACGACACCGCCTGTCGTACAGGCCCAAAATGTGACACGCTTATGGCCAAGCGTGGTTATGGTAGAAGATTTCATTGTAGGATACACGGACCATTCGGAAGTGCGATTCTCTTTTTTAGAAAAACCAGATTGGCACAGGGGGATCAATCCCGTATATATCAAAGCGACCGATGCGTATGGCAATGAGACGATCGTCATGCAGGAAGTCACGTTTATCATGATCGACACGACGGCACCTTCCATCGAAGTTGACGGAAGGTTGGAAGTGGAACAAGGGCAAAGTCTGAAATTGGGTCTGCCTGGTCTGGAAATTTTCGATGATTGCGATCCCAGTCTACAGTTAACTACTGAGCTGGATGAGCATCCTATCTACGAATTAGGTGATTATGAGATTCAGGCCACTCTGCGCGATCGTTCCGGCAATACGACAACGACACTGATTCCTATTCGTGTAATACCCGTCCAGGATCATGCGCATGTGCGCTATGTTTATCTGACATTTGATGATGGCCCCAGCCAGCATACTCAGGATGTGCTGCGTATCTTAGATCGCTATGGGGTCAAAGCCAGTTTTTTTGTCACGGGGATGAATCCGGACTATACTTCACAGATTCAGTCAGCCTATGCGCAAGGACATACGATTGGACTGCACACTTACTCTCATCAATATAGTCAGATTTATCAGAGTGTGGAAGCTTATTTTCAGGATCTTGAAAAGATTCAGACTGTAGTACAGGAACAGACCGGCGCACCTTCCACCTTTATACGTTTTCCGGGTGGTTCAAGCAATATTGTCAGTCGCCACTATCATGAGGGGATCATGAGTCAGCTGGCTAATGAAGTAGAGGCGCAGGGTTATCAGTATTTTGACTGGAACAGCTCTGTGGATGATGCGGTCTTGGGACATGATGCGAATGATATCTTAGTGACTGGGAAAGCGCAGACAGAACTTCAGGGCGATTTAATGCTGCTGCTTCATGATGGTTCAGGAAATCAGGCGACAGTGGAGGTATTGGAAGAACTCATCGTTTATTATTTGCAGCAGGGTTATGTTTTTAAGGCGATTGATGCTTCAACGACCCCGATTCATCATCAGATTTTTAATTAGGAATTGCTCCAGTAGAAAAAATAGTGTAGAATAGCTTGAAAGAGGGGGGGATCCGCATGTACTTAAAAGAACTGTGGTTATGTAACGATAACGATATTTATGCCCTTTTTCAAAGCTTTCCAGCCAATGAAAACGGCTTTATGAATGAAGCCAAAGATATGCCGCGGGACATCTTCAAACAATGGGTTCAAAAAAGTGAACAAGCGGCAATGGGAATCGGACTTCCAGCCTGGAAGGTACCTCAGACCACTTATGTACTCTTTAACAATGACAACAAGGCTGTAGGAGTCTTCAAATTGCGCCATTATCTTAATGAAAATCTGAGAAATGGGTCAGGGCATATCGGTTTTGGAATCGGTGCTGCATTTCGGCGTCAAGGTTATGCAACCGCAGGATTGAAACTCTGTTTGGAAAAGGCTAAAGAAAGGGGAATCGATCTAGCTTACTTAAGTTGTTATAAGTATAATACAGGCAGTTTAAAAGCGATGCTGAATTGCGGTGCTTATATCGATCATGAAGATGAGCAGGAATACTATACGCGTATTCCTTTAAAATAAATGAATAAATACTTGCATTTGGGATTTTTTTCGTCTAGAATAGTAGCATAGGAATCAAAGGGAAGTTGTTTTCAGCTTTCCTTTTTTATTTTCTTCAGTTAATGTCAGAAGCGCGCAGGTGCTTCTTTTTTTATGCCGTTTTCACTTCGTGTGAAACAAATCCACAAAAGGGAAACCGACGGCATCCCCTTTCTTCATGTCAGCATATGCGAAAAGAGGTGAATAGCATTGTATACGAGCGGTTTTGTATAACCCTTTTTGGTGTTTGTCTTTGTAAAAAACGAATTTTTGAGCTGAACGAAGTAGCTAGAATAAGTGATTAAAACATTATTTTAAGACAAATTTGTCATAAAATGATATAATGGAAAGTAATCACAAGAGTCAATGGGAAAATGATAGAAAGGATGCGATGATATGGAAGCGAAAAA
Source organism: Clostridiales bacterium CHKCI006 (assembly GCA_900018345.1). Lineage (GTDB taxonomy): Bacteria > Bacillota_I > Bacilli_A > Erysipelotrichales > Coprobacillaceae > Fimiplasma > Fimiplasma intestinipullorum. Next base: position 15,109 of record FCNA01000084.1, on the reverse strand, counting down.
GAAACGGATGGTAAAATGCAGCACTGCGCTAGGCATCATTGTGTCATCAGTGGGGATAGGAAGCTGGTATAGTGCCAATCAGAGAAAACAAAATCAGATTCAATTATTGCCGTTTGATAACGATATTTACACCATGGAACTGGGTTCAGGTATGCCATCTGACGCCGATGTATTTATTGATACCGAAAATACTTCAGTGAAAATGCAAAATACAGTTAAGGATATTCATCTGAATTATACAGAAGATCAACTTGTCACAAATGAAGATGGTATAACTTATCTAAAAAAAGGTGATTACGAGGGCATCATCACTGCAGGCAGTCAAAAACTCTCTTTTACATTGCACATTATTGATACAACGGCACCAGAAGCAATGCTTTCCCAGGAAAGTGTGAGTTTTGAATATGGTACAGATCTAACAAATCATGATTGGAATCAGTATATCAGTGTCACCGACCTGGATGAAACGAGTATCACCATTGAAAAAGATATCGATACCAATATGGCTGGGCAGTACTCCGTAAAATATATCATCACTGATCAAAGTGGTAATAGTGTAGAAAAAAATCTGTCTGTTACTATCAATGAAGAACTTGAATCAATCCCATCGGCAACTTCAGCTGGTTCAAGCAGCACGCCTACAAAGAAGCAATCTTCAGCGGGAAGCAATTCCTCTTCTTCAGACAGTCATTCTTCTCATTCATTCGAATCATCAGGAAATGAATCGAGTGAGTCTTCTTCAAGTGTATTAGACCGCTTAACTCCTGGTCAGAGCTGGGATTCGGATATGCATTATGCAGGATCTACATATGATGGTAGAGACTATTACGAAGGGGATTGGATTCCCGTTCCATAAATATCAATTCTGTTTTGAGGCAGCTTCAAGCTGCTTTTTGTTTGAACGAATCTATTGAAAGGACAAGGGTATAGTATGAATGTGATTAAACAACAATCTTGTAGACTATGGAAGATAGTCCTGGCAGTATGCCTTTTCATCTATCCAATAGTGATGAATACCATGAATGTTGAAGCCTATACGAGCTTTCAATATTTAGGAAAGATCAGCGATAGTCAAGGTCGTTATGGAAGTGCGACAGTGGGTAATTTTGTGGTCGATGGACGACAGGCATTTTGTTTAGAACATCCTAAGTCTACACCTTCAACAGGGACAGTATTTGCTGAATCAATATATGATGATGAGCAGATGCTTAAAGCGTTGTATTATGGATATGATGGTATTGAACCCTGGTCTGGGTTTAAAAGTACAAATAATGCAATTGTCGTAACTTCTTTAGCGTTGTCATATTTGTATAGTGGTCCGGAATCGATTGCGTCGGGTGGTGAAACAGGAAATCGGGAATTAGGTGTATATGACTTTCTTAATTATATTGATGGTAAAGAATTACCAGACAGAAGTATTTCTTTCAGTCCGTCAAGTGTAGATGCGACTGTTCAAGGAGAAAAACAAATTACTGGAAACATGGTCATGAATGGTGATAACTCAATCACAATTACTCTGCCATCCAACGTCACGATGGTCCGTAATGGACAGTCATTGACCGGTCAGGTCACTATCAATGGCGGAGACACTTTTCATTTTGAAGCACCTTTGACTGTAAATGGAACTTGGAATACGGGAGAAGTAAAAGGAAATCTTCCAGATTATCAACCGATTGTATTAACGAGTTCTAATAACAATTTACAGGATATTGGATATTTGAAACCAATTATGGATCCAGGAAACTATGGTGGGTTCACTGTTCATTGGGTTGAGACAGGAAATCTAAAATTAGCTAAACAGGATGATCGTGGCGTCTATGTTCCTGATACGCAGTTTAAGCTTTCTTATCATGCAGACATGCGTGACCCGATTGGTACTTATACTACAGGCAGTGATGGAACGGTGACGATCGAAGATTTACAACCACAAACAGTCTATATTCAAGAAATCAGTGTGCCTGAACATCTGATATTGGACAGCACGATTCATTCGATTACGATCACCGCCGGAATAACTTCTCATTACACCCAAACCAACAATTGGAAGCAAGGCAAAATTCAAGTCACAAAATATGATGCTAAGACTGATCAGGTAGTTAAACAGGCAGGGGTTGCTTTTGAAATCGTGAAAGATGGTTCAGTCATTGAAACGATTTATACGAATGACAATGGCATCGCTGCTTCTGGTTTATTAGACTATGGCTCTTATACGGTTCGTGAAGCACAGGCGCCTGAAAACTATGTTATCACAGAAGTTAACGAAAATGCAGCGATTAGCCAAGCAGGACAAGTGGTAGAGTTAACTTTCTCTAATGAACCGGTGACGGGGACCGTTACCTTAAGTAAGCTAGATAAGGAAACAGGATCAGCGGCACAGGGGGATGCAACTTTAGAAGGCGCACAATATACCTTGTATGCTGCAGAAGATATCAAAGATCCCGCCAGTGGATCCGTTATATTCCCCACCAACTCTGAAGTGACCATTTCTGGTCAATGGGGTGACAATGCCACCAAGACCTTTAATGGAAATGATCAGGTGCAGTGGTCTAATTTACCTTTAGGCAACTACTATGTCAAAGAAACTCAAGCACCTGAGGGTTACCTTTTAGACGAAACAGCGTATCAGATTTCCTTAATTTATCAGGATCAAGAGACCGCTCATGTATCCGTACATGTGGATGCCACAGATCAGGTCATGAAGCAGGCCTTCAGTTTGATCAAGGTCTCCAGTGATGGTTCTACCGGTGAAACGGAAACATTGGCTGGTGCTGAGTTTACCGTTAAATTAAAATCAGATGTTACCGCCAATGGCTGGGAAGCTGCCAAAACGTATGATGTGCTGGTAACGGATGAACAGGGTTATGATGTCTCCATCGAGTTACCTTATGGTACGTATACGGTAAGAGAGACTAAGACACCGGATGAAGTCACTGCAGTTGCGGATTTTGAAGTTGTGATCAATCAAGATAGTCGTGAACCATTACCTTATCGCGTGATGAATGATGGACCGTTTGAAGCTTATGTCAAGATCATCAAAGTGGATGAAGATACGGGCAAGACAGTTGCCATTGAAGGAGCCAGCTTTAAGATCAGAGATATGGCCACCGGTGAATTTGTTTCACAGAAGGTCGGTATCTTTGAGACAATAGATACTTTTACAACTGATGAAACAGGCATGGTCTCTACACCATTAAAACTCGATGCGGGATCTTATCAGTTAGAAGAAATCAAAGCACCTGAAGGTTATGTGCTCAATAAGGAAGCAGTTCCTTTTGAGATTACCAACACAGGTGCTTTTATTATGGATGAAGATGGTGATGCAATTGTCACTGTTAAGATTGGTGATGAGGCAGTTGCAGGTCATATCAAGATCAATAAGTCCGGTGAGGTCTTAGTAGGTTATGAAGATGGCCAGTTCATCTACGAAGAGAGAGGATTAAAAGGAGCCGAATATGACATCATCGCCGCTGAAGATATCATGGATCCATCCAATGACGGTGCTGTTATTTATGAAAAAGGGACAGTGGTTGAACATTTGGTAACCGATGTACGCGGGGATGCCATCAGTCAGTTCCATCCGTTAGGTAAATATCAGGTCGTAGAAACGAAAGCACCTTATGGTTATACGCTGAATGCGGAACCAAAGGATGTTACTTTAGCTTATGCAGGACAAGAAGTTGCTTTAGTTGAAGAAAGTGTCTCTTTTGTGAATGAAAGACAACAGGTTCAGCTGGATACGATCAAGGTTGATGTTGACAGCAAGGAAGCGGTTACCGGAGCTGAGATTACATTATATGCCGCAAAAGACATCGTTAATTATGAAGGTGAAGTCATCGTGGATGCAGGCACTGCTTTAGAAACAGTGACCACAACAGCTGATGGGACAGTTCGTTTCTCTATCGATCTGCCGATCATCGAAGCAATGGCCGCTTCGGATGAGGAGGCAATCGATCCCAATTTCTCACAGACCGTGATCGATGGCTATCGGATCGTGGGTGATGTGAACGGAAGTTTTGCTTTAGTTGAAACCAAAGCACCGACTGGTTATGCAAGCTATCCATTAGCTTATATGTTTGACACCGTCGCCAATAGTGGTGAAGCAATCATCACCTTTAGTTATACGTTTGAAAATGAGATCACAAAAGTTGAGATTTCTAAGAAAGATGCCACGACATCAGAAGAATTACCGGGTGCCCATCTGGAGGTCAGAGATGAAGAAGGCAACATCGTGGATGAATGGATCAGTGGTGAGGAACCACATATCATTGAAGGCTTAGAAGTCGGGAAGGAATATACCTTAGTCGAGATGATTCATCCATTAGGCTTTGATTTTGCGAATGAAATCAAATTTGTGGTGGGTGATACCGGCGAGATTCAGGAGATAGAGATGCTAGACGAATTAAAGACCGGACAGGTGACTGTCCATAAGACCGGTAACCTCTTTAATGAGGTCACCGAAGGCGAAAGCGACTTTGGCACGACACATACCCCTGTCTTTAATGAAGCAGGACTTGAAGGTGTTGAATTTACGATCTATGCCGCTGAGGATATCACACTCGGTAATGGGATCACGTATTTTGAAAAGGATGAGGCTATCATGACTTTGAAAACAGATAAAGAGGGGAAGGCTATTTCAGATGCGCTGCTGGTTGGTAAATATTATCTGAAAGAAACGAATGTCCCTGATGGTTTTGTCCAAAATAATGAAGTGTATGCTTTTGAGATCAAGGATGAAGATATACAGGGAGTCAACGTGGACATGGATGTCTTTAATAATCGTGCCTCGGTCACATTAGATCTGACTAAGGTCATGGAAACGAATCATTATGATTATTCCAATGCCTATGCGGACGTCGTCTTTGGCATCTTTGCAAGAAACGATATCCTGATGGCAGATGGCAGTGTCGGTATTGCCAAAGATAGTCTTGTCTACACGAGCGCTGTTGATGAAGAGGGACATTTAATGACGAGTGTTGATTTACCACTGGGCGATTACTATATCAAGGAACTGAAGACCAATGACGCTTATGAACTGAATGAAACAGAGTACGATTTCTCTGTTACCTATCGCGGACCGCAAGTGACAGCGTATACGATTCAAATCAATGATGGTGAAGAGATCCTTAATGTACTGAAAGAAACCAGCATTCAGATCCATAAAGTGGACGAGGCAGATGAAAGTCTGACCTTAGCTGGTGCGGAGTTTACTTTATATGACGAACAAGGCAATGCACTGATGAGCGTGCTTACCGATCAAAATGGTCTTGCCAGCTTTGTAGTGACACAGGGAATCTATTCACTGAAGGAAACGAAAGCGCCAGAAGGTTATGTGTTGGAAAGTGATCCGATAGAGGTGGTCATTGATGATCAGTATGATGAAACGAAGCTTTATGAAATCACGATGACCAATCGTTTACTTCCGGATGTCCCAACAGGAGATCATGAGAATACGACAATGCTGGTGGGACTGGTTGTTATTTCTGGGACCGGAGCAGCGCTGATCATGTTTAGAAGAAAACGTGAACTAGAGTAGTCTTCCATTGAGTGTATGTCATTTGAGGGGAACCGCTGTATTAAAAATGCATTCAAAACGGTTCTCCTTTCAAGTGATGATTGTGAACGGACGTCTTTTGTGAGATGTGGGCAGATAAATGAGACTGTGTTCATTCGTCGATACGATGAGTTATCGGTTTGATGATATAAGATAAATAGATGCTGCATCTATCATTTGAGGAAAGTGACTTGGAATTGTTTTGTCAGCGACTGCTAGAATGGCTGAATCGCCGTATAGAACCGGGGGCTCTGACTAAAGAATCTTTGGTCAGTTTTATTGAACACTTTGGTAGTCATGTTTTTGATCTGAAGCAAAATGTTGAGGATGGCGGTCGGAGATTAGGGTTTGGGTTCTTCATGCGATTGTCTGGACTCTTTAGAACGTCTTGATTTTATATCAAGCAGGGATTATCAAAAGGCAGGACTTTGATGATTTCAGTGATTTATTTCAAGTATCTTTTGATTTGAGGCTGATACAATCATGCCGTTATGTATAAACTTTCTTGTTTTGATGATATATGAATGGTATAAAGGCAATGAAATGGATGGAAACAGAATCAATCTCTTGACACGCAGCGGATACTTTAACTCACCAATCAGAGAATCTTGCATAGGATAGAGTGAGTGTAGGTGAATGGAATGAGATTAAGTGAATTGGAGAGAGGAAGAAAGGCGCGAATTGTCTGTTTGGAATTAGAGCAGACAATCGTTAAACGGTTGATGGCATTAGGTGTGATACCGGGCAGTCCGATTGAATGGATAGGTAGTGGGCCTCTAAAAGATCCTCAAATTTATCGTGTTCGCGGCTGTCAGTTCGCTTTACGCTTTGAAGAAGCCCAACGGATCAGGGTGGAAGAAATGAGGGAAGGCCTGTGCGCACGATTACGCTAGTCGGAAATCCCAATGTCGGGAAGAGCACATTATTTAATCGAGCGACACATCTTCACCAGCACACAGGAAACTGGACAGGTAAGACGGTTGAACTGGCAAAAGGGTATCATGTGTATCAAAAAGAGAAATATCGCTGGATCGATTTGCCGGGAACCTATTCTCTTTATCCAACAAGTCCGGAAGAGGAAGTAACACGTCAATATGTTGCCAGCCATGATGACTGGTATGTGGTCGTGCTGGATGCGACTTGTCTGGAGCGCCAATTGATCTTAGCGTTGCAGATGATTTATTCTGGCAGGTCAGTAGTCATTGTACTGAATTTCTTAAAACAGGCTGATCTAGTCGATATGACAAAGCTAAAAGCATTATTAGGTGTTCCTGTACTCACTTTAGGACCTTATTTTCGTGATTCTCTATCGAAACTCTATGAGGCTTTGCTTTCATTGCCACCAGCTGTTCAGAGCGATGCTCATTTTGAAGAAATGTCTGACGATACGTGGGTGCGTCTGGGAGAAGAAGCAAGTCGGATCTATCATCAGGTGTATCATCAAGAAAAGAAAGGCACGAAAGTACAGCACTGGCTTGATCGTCTTCTAACTGGCAAATGGTCGTCTTGGCTGATAATGAGCTTTTTTTTGGGGGCTATCCTTTGGCTGACAATGTTGGGTGCCAATATCCCAAGCGCTTTTTTAAGTGATCTTCTTTTTTCTTTAGAAACACCTTTATTGGAAGGTTTGCGTGCGCTGCTGCCGTTACCATTGGCAGAGGCAATTGGACTGGGCGGTTATCGTGTACTGGCATGGGTCGTTTCTGTGATGCTGCCGCCAATGGCTATATTTTTCCCGCTTTTCTCCTTTTTGGAGGAACTCGGTTTTTTGCCTAGACTCGCTTTGAATCTGGATCCCTGTTTTCAGCGCTGTCATGCTTGTGGCAAACAGGCATTATGTATGTGTATGGGACTGGGCTGTAATGCGGTTGGTGTGATGGGAACGCGGATCCTCCATTCAAAAAAAGAGCGTCTCACAGCGATGGTCACGAATTCCTTTGTTCCGTGCAATGGACGCTTTGGGATGCTGATGATCCTTTTGACTATGCTGATAGGTTATCGCTATCTGGGACTAGGCATTCTGGGATGTCTGGCCTTCAGTCTGGGCAACACATTACTAGTGACTAAATGCTGTTTAAGGCGTGCAGGGAGAAGTGCTTTTGTATTAGAATTACCCCCTTTTCGGCGACCGCATCTAGGCAAAATCATCGTAGAGAGTCTTTTTCAACGTACTTTTAAAGTGCTTGCCCGGGCTGTTATCGTAGCTTTTCCGGCAGGCATACTGATTTATAGTCTGGCCAATATCGTGGTGCAGGGACATTCTTTATTAAGTTATGGCATCCAACTGCTTGATCCGCTGGGGCATTTGGTGGGACTGGATGGGGTGATCCTCATGGCCTTTATCTTAGGCTTCCCGGCTAATGAGATCGTTCTTCCGCTGATGGCTATGATGTATACTGGTCAGGGTGTGATGAGTGCCGGATATGGTCTTGTGAGTTTGCGAGTTCTCTTTTTTGATCATGGCTGGACCGTTCTAACTTGCCTCAACACGCTCATTCTGACTTTGCTGCATTTTCCCTGTTCGACAACGTTGCTGACGATCAAAAAAGAAAGTGGTAGCTGGAAGGTCGTAGGAGCCTCTATCCTGATTCCTTTAGGATTAGGGTTTGGTTGGATGCTGATCATGCGGATATGTCATAGCTTTTTTTCGACAATAATGCTATACTAGTGTTGTGTGGAGGATGGTAATATGTTGCTAAATGAAGAATTATGTCAAAAAATCAGTCGTCGTATTCCGCATCACTCAGTTGGCCGTTACGATTTGTTGCCTATTTTTAGTGATGTTACATTGTTTAATGAGATTATCGATCATCTTTGTAAGCCATATGAGGGTAAAGTAGATTGTGTACTGGCCCTGGAGGCTACCGGCTGGATCCTGGGAGTAGCCATGGCTCAAAAGTTAGGTGTTTCTTTTGTTCCGGTCCGCAAGGGCGGAAAATTACCTTATCCGGATGAAATGATCGAATCTGTGAGCCTCATTGATTATTCCCATGAAAAAAAGGAGCTCTGTTTGAAAAAAGATGCCATTGCATCGGGTGCACGTGTGTTGATCGTGGATGAGTGGATCGAGACAGGTTCACAGTTAAGAGCAGCCATTGATCTGATCAAAAAATTCGATTGTGAGATCATCGGGGCAGCGACGATCAGTATTCGCGGAGAAGAAAATAAAAAACAAAATCGGGAATGGATTGCCAGTGGTTTTGTCCATGCGGTTGGCATCAGTATCCGTCGTTTTGAAAGCTAGAAGCAGGTCGATCTCTGCTTCTTTTGATTTACCTTTTTTTTCTAAAAAGGACTATTCAATCCTGTCGATAAAGAGTATAATACTTCATATCTTAGAGAAAAGGTAGGGGGGTAATTCAATGCAAAAAGCATCGTCTGTGAACAGTATCACAGAGGGGGTTATTTGGAAACCATTATTGTTCTTTTTTATTCCGATTGTGATTGGTTCTTTCTTCCAGCAGCTGTATAACACGGCGGATACGATCATTGTTGGACAGTTCGTTGGTAAGGGGGCTCTGGCGGCTGTTGGTGCGACCGGGACATTGATCAACCTGCTGGTTGGTTTTTTTGTCGGTTTAGCTTCAGGAGCAACGGTCATCATTGCTCAGTTCTATGGCGCCAGACAGCATAAACGGGTCGAATTAGCGGTACATACGTCTGTTGCGTTATCGATTGTCTGTGGGATCCTGTTGATGATCATCGGGATTGTTTTGGCACCGCAGCTCTTACGAATGGTCTCTGTGCCTGATGATATTATTCAGGATGCGACTTTGTATATTCGTATTTATTTTACTGGTATGATTCCATCACTGTTTTATAACGTCGGTTCGGGGATCTTGCGTGCGATCGGGGATTCAAAACGGCCATTGTACTTTTTGATTGCTGCAACCATCTGCAATATTATACTGGATTTATTTTTAGTGGTTGTTTTAGACATGGCGGTCGCCGGTGTGGGGATTGCCACCGTTGCTAGTCAGTTCTTGAGCGCTATTCTGGTTCTGATCGTGCTGATGCGAGCCGAGGATAGTTATCGTTTAAATCTGGGTAAAATAAGTTTCAACAAAGATATTTTGTTTTCCATCGTTCGGATCGGCTTACCTGCTGGGTTGCAGTCAGTGCTTTATTCTGTTTCGAATCTGGTGATTCAATCAAGCATCAATGCTCTGGGAACAGATACGATTGCCGCCTGGTCGGCTTACGGAAAGATCGATGCTTTATTCTGGATGATCATGAGTGCTTATGGTGTGGCAATTACAACTTTTGTCGGACAGAACTATGGGGCTGGTAAATATGATCGAATCAAAAAGAGCGTTCGTGTTTGTACGGGAATGGCAATAGGCAGTGCCATTGCTTTGAGTGTTTTACTCATGCTTTTTGGGGATATTGTGTATCGTTTATTCACCAATGATCCAACCGTCATTGAGATTGGTTTGCAGATGCTGCACTATCTGACACCATTTTATTTTACTTATGTCTGTGTTGAAGTTCTGTCGGGTGCGATTCGAGGAACTGGTGAAGCTTTGAAACCAATGATCCTGACTTGCTTTGGTATCTGTGTGCTGCGTGTGCTTTGGATCGTGGCTGCTGTTCCCATCTGGCCGGGTCTGCTTTCAATTCTAACTTCATATCCTTTGACATGGGCAACGACCAGTATCCTCTTTATTATTTATTATTTCAAAGGGCACTGGTTAAAAAAGAATGACAGCCTTGAGGGTGAAATAAAAGAGGTCTGATTCTGATATGATCCCACTTTTGTAGACACATGAAATAATGAAAATTTCATAAGTCTGCAAAGGTGGGTTTTTATGATGGCTGGAAAACCTCAGTATGCAAAAGCAATAAAGATACCCGCTTGTGTAGCTTACGTAATGGAAAATGTGTCTTTTCATTAGAACAACGCTGATGATTATGGTAATACACTTGCATTCAGGCGAAGTAGCTGCATTGAACATCAACCTTTTTCAAACAATCTAACTAAATGAATCTTGACTTTTTACTGTTAGGATCACTAGATCCATTTCAAACATCTGATCACGTATATCTTTATCCATTTGCATGCATTCTTAAGTTCTGAAAGAGGCGTTTAGCCATCAAATATCCTAAAAAAGAGGTTCCGCAGAACCTCTTCATTGTTTTGATGATCATATGATTGAATTCTGAAAACCACCCTTTTCATTTAATGGTGTTTTCTAGGAGACCGCATGCTGATGGATCATCTTTTTACTGGTTGGCTTCAATATAAGCATCGACGTTTTCTTTAACAATATCTAAGCCGACATTGCCGCTGTCTAAGATCGCTTGGTGATAGCTGATAGGATCAAACTGGTCACCGAGTTTTTCGACGGCTTCATCATGATAGCTTGTCATGAGGTAACCACAATAAACATAATAAAGATAATAACCAGGAGTTTGACAGATAATATCGTAGATTTCCTTGACATCACCTACATCTCCGCCTATTTCTTCACAAAGATAATCATAAAACTGATCATAGGTCCAACCATTTTGGTTGATCTGGACATCTGTATAGGCTAAGAGCAGATTCGTATAATCAGTTTCGGCCTGGGCAATCATAGTCAGTGCCTTTTCCGTTTCATCTTCTAAGAACTCCGCCGTATAGCTTTCTGTATAAATGGCCCATCCTTCACTATAACCAATACAGTCAGTGAGATACATGATGGCCGGATAATCGAGTGAGCGCAGATAGGAATTCTGATACATGTGTCCTGGATATCCTTCGTGAACAAGGGTAGACATCAGGTTGCCCTGTGAATCCGGATTGATCATGATGCTCTCACTTTCGTTTTCGCCCATATCGATCTTGCCAGTCAGGTAAGCCGCCGGGGCAAAGCCATCCCGGTTCCCTTCCGGAACAGTATAGACCTGATAATTTAAATTATCGATGGAAGGGAAAACGCCCGTGATTTTGGTCTTTAGGTAGTCAAGGCCAGCTTCAGGTGTCGGTGCTTCCTGGTATTCAATGTTCGTGTAATCTTCTGTCATGATCAGATCCTGATAGCTTAACGCAATCTGCAGCAGGTTTTGGAAGGCATCATCCTGTGCCTGGCTGATTTCTTTAGCAATTTCATCCGGTGTGGCTTTGACACCTAACTGATTTTGCACAATATCGGCATAATAATCTTTGCCGCCTTCATAGTGGCTGACACCCATCGTTTCGCTTTGCGTGGCTTGAATCGTGTCCAGACTGTCGGCCAGGTGCTGGTAAGCCTGCGTGTAATCTTCGCTCATTACCTGACTCACTTGCTGTTTATAGCTTTCCTTCGTTGCGGTATCCATATCTTCGATCAGGTCGATCTTTGCTTGAATGCTCTGTGTGATTTCCTGACCCTGACCTTCAGCGATGGTCAAGGCCTGGCTTTGACTTTTATCCAATACATCCTGAGCATAGCCTAAGCCCATTTCCTGGCGGGTCTTCTCTAATTCGACGTAATCCTGGAAATCAGCATCGAGTGCCTGGACATCTTTGATGAATCCCTGGATATCTTCTTCGTCTTGGATCGTGTACAATGAAAGCGTCAATGGAATCTCCTGCTGGAGCGCAGAATAGCTGCCAATCAGGGCATTACTGAAATAATAATCGTCTTTTAGCAGCAGTTCTCTGGACAGATAATCCTTCAAATTGGTATAGACGCGCTGTTGTTTGTCGCTTAAGGTATCATAGTCATATTTGTTGAGCTCATCCAGGATTTCCTGATAAGTGGTCATGATCTCCTGATATTCTTCATAGGTCGTAAAACCGACACCATAAGTCGTTGGTTTGGCAACGCCAAGCGCTTCACAGTCATTCACTAAAAACTGCATATTGAAATGCGTGGTTCCATCCAGAAGTGTGACGGTGGATTCCTGGATAAAGGTATCAAAATCTGTTGCAGGCGGACTGCTGGCCTGTCCACAGGCCACTAAGCAAAAAGTGAGCAGACAGGCAATTAAACGTTTAAACATAAATTTTCCTCCTTAGAGTTATAATAGTGGATATAAGAGGACTTTTTTTGTCAGATAAAAGGATCGAGCTGAGTAGAAGCATCGATGGAGACTAAAAATTGCGCTAACAGTTCGATGCAGTTTTGAATGTCTTCTAAGCTGCATACTTCATCTGGTGAATGCATGTATCTTAAAGGCAATGAAACCAGAGCGGTTGCGATACCGTGGCTGGAAAAATGCATTTGATCGGCATCAGTTCCGGTGCGTCCCACAAACGTTTCTTCCTGATAAGGGATCTGGTGCTGGTTGGCGACCTTTTTAAGCAATGCGTTTAAATGGGGATTGACGATTGAACTGTGACAGAGAACAGGCCCTTTACCTAAACGAACATCTCCGCTTGTGGCGGGATCAGTACCTGGATAATCGGTTGCATAGGTTACATCAACAGCTATTGCTACATTTGGACTGATCCGTTCACTGGCCCAGCGTGCACCGCGCATGGTCGTTTCTTCACCGACGGTTGTTGCGGCATAGACACCGATCTCAACCCCCAGTTCCTTTGCTCGCTTAAGCGCTTCAAGAACAATGAAAGCCCCAGAACGGTCATCTAAAGCTCTGGCTGAAAGACGCTTGTTGAGCAGGAAACGATAATCCGTGTCTAAACGGACAGGGTCACCAATACTGATATGTTCAAGAGCCTCTTTTTTGCTGGCAGCACCAATGTCAATGAGAAGATCTTCAGGCTGCACATTCTTTTTGGTCATTTCTCGTGAACTAACGACGGCTCCATAAACAGGTCCCTGACTGGTTTCAATCACGACTTTATGCCCAGGATAATGGTTCGCATCAATACCACCGGCCTTGACCACACGAATCAGCCCATTATCGAGGACATGGGTGAGGATGAGACCGATTTCATCAATATGTCCTGCTAACATCACTTTAAACTTCGCCTCGGGATTAAGCACACTGATGACATTTCCCGTCAAATCTGTTACAATAGTGTCCGTATAGGACTGCATTTCTTCAATGACATGCTTCTGTAATGTGATTTCATGTCCGGATACCGAACTGGTTTGAAGCATGCGTAATAAAAAATCTTGATTCATTTTTATTCACCTCATGCTTATTATAGCTGGGATTGGGAAAAATTACATTAGTTTTTATGAAAATGAACGGTAAAGCCTGCTGCCTTCTGTAGGTTTGTTACCTGTTATGGACATCCGCTGAAAGGTAGCGAGCGTGTCAAACAGTCCTTTAATCAAGAAATCTAGAAATGATTAAAAAGTTGCATTTTCAGGAATAATGGTTTATGCAAAAGAAGGGAGCGGTGACCATGAAAAGAAATCGACTGGGCATGATTGTAGTGGTGATACTTCTTATCGTTGCGCTTGGGACGAATGGCTATTTGTTCTTGCGTATCCAGCAGTTAGAAGATCAGCTGTCTGCACATCCGACAAGTGACGGAACTAAAGTGATCGGTACAGTTCATGATGTTTCTTCGGAAACGACGGAGGTTGTTGCCAATGTCAGTGACAGTATCGTTACGATTGAAGTTTATGCCGGTGGTCAGGCCTATTCTACTGGCAGCGGAGTGGTTTATCAAAAAGAAGACAATACGCTTTATATTGTGACGAATCATCATGTGATCTCAGGTGGTGATACGATCAATGTTTTATTTGCCAATGGGGAGTCGGTCACAGCGAACCTGCTGGGATCAGACGAATATACGGACCTGGCTGTTTTGGAATCTGAGGTCAGCTTTGAGGTCGAACCAATTGCCATCGGGGATTCCAGTCTGCTGGATGTCGGAGAGACCGTCATCGCCATCGGAAGTCCGCTTGGGTCGAATTATAGCGGTACAACGACGCAGGGAATCGTTTCCGGGTTGGATCGCGTCGTCTCAGTCGATCTCAATGATGATGGTGTAGATGACTGGGATATGAATGTTATCCAGACAGATGCAGCGATCAATCCCGGAAATAGCGGAGGTGCCCTGATCAATATGTCTGGTGAGCTGGTGGGGATCACCTCGATGAAGATTTCGAATGGTGCGGAAGGCATCGGCTTTGCGATCCCCATTTCAGATGCGATGAAAAACATTGAACAGCTCAAAGAGAACGGTCAGATCGAACGTCCGGTTCTGGGAATTCAGGGCATTGCAATGGAAAGCATCTCTAGTTATGCAAGATATTATAATCATATTGATTCTTCTTCGACGGAGGGGGTATATGTGTATACTGTTCAAAATGGTTCAGCTGCCTGGAAGGGAGGACTTGAAAGTGGTGATATCATGATTCGTTTTGATGGGCAGGATATCACTACATATAAATCATTCCTGAATCTGTTGTATGCACATAATCCAGGAGATACGGTTGTGATCACGGTAGAAAGAGATGGCCATGAAAGAGATCTGAGTGTGACATTAGAGTAGCATAATGCTGCTCTTTTTTAGTTGATTCAGAAACCCGTGCTGGTTGTTGGAACAGGGTTGTTTCATGAAGAAATTGAAATAAAGAAAAAAGATAGTAAAATCGAGGAATAAATTAGCTATACAAATGCTACATATTCCTCGATTTTTTTGTTGTTTAATGGTATAATATACTATATAGT
>FCNA01000091.1 GCA_900018345.1 Clostridiales bacterium CHKCI006 | reverse complement strand
ATCATAGATATAAAGGCTTCAAACTTATGTTCTCCATGATGAGAATCGTCAGCTACTCAATTGTAATGACTAGAAAAATGCTTAAAGATTACTACAATAACGCAAGTGTGTCTGATGGTCTATGAAAAAGAAAAATATCTTGAAATTGGAGTTTGAATAGGCTATAATAATCTTGTGGTTATATTCTAGCACAATTCTATATGACCTAGCAAAACAAGGGTTTATCCCGGATTCGGCTCCTACATGGAGCCTTTTCTTTTTATCTAACGATGAGTCATAGAGTCTTATATGTAGAAAAGAGTAATGAGCTGAAATTGTATCTGGACAATCTTAAAGTTATTTTAGAAAGTAACGATGAAGTCTTGTTCCCAATTTCAGACATTATGATTTTAGTAATTGATAATTATCGGTCAACTATTAGTGTTCCTTTAATCAATAAATTGACAGAAAATAATGTATGCACTATTTTGTGTGGAGTGGATCATTTACCTAGAAGTTATATCTTACCAATGAATGGTCATTTCTCTCAAAGTGGCAATATTAATAAACAGATACGCTGGAGCAGTCAAAACAAAAAGAAAGTTCATCAATTGATTGTTCAGGCAAAAATATTTAATCAGGTAGAGATTCTAAAGTATAATGATTTAGATTTTGATGTCATCAAAAAATTGTATCAATTTAGAGATGAAGTTGAAGAAGGAGATCCAACTAATCGAGAAGGGTTAGCTGCAAAAATGTATTTTCGAGAATTGTTTGGAGAAGATTTTGCTCGTATGGATGAAGATGTCATTAATGCAGGATTGAACTATGGCTATGCAGTCTTTCGCGCTCTGATTTCTTCTATCTTAGTTTCTAAAGGCTATTTGCCGAACCTAGGCATCTTTCATAGAGGAAAACAGAACATGTTTAATTTAAGTGATGATATCATTGAAGTTTTCCGTCCGATTGTCGATCAGTTTGTTTATACGCATATGAAAGAAGAAATCTTGTTTAAGCAGGAGCATCGAGAGGGTCTTATCCAGCTTACGCTAAAGAAGGTTGTCATTGATGATAAAACACAAACCATGGCTAACGCAATACATTTATACATTGAATCAATTATTAAAGTACTTCATTCAGGCAAGAAACAAGATTTTATCTTTCCTCTGCCCTATTGTTATGATTTATAATTTCATGAGACTTGTACTATTTTTTGATTTGCCAATGGTCACGAAACAGGAACGAAAGATCTATACACAGTTTCGTAAGTATTTAATAAAGAATGGGTATATGATGATGCAGTTCTCTGTGTATTGTAAAATATTTCCCAACAGAGAGGCCGCCATTAATCATATAAGTATTCTTCGCAAACAAGTTCCTAAAAATGGGCAAATCAGAATCATGGTTGTGACCGAAAAACAGTATTCCAGAATTGAGATTATTGTCGGTGGTCGATCCAATCAGGAAAATATCGTATCTAGTGAGTCATTTATTAAGTTATGAAGAAATTAACGATATCTAGAGGAAAAGAAAAATATGAAATTCAAATGGATTCATATAAATGGATTTGCGGAAGCAATTTAAAAATGAAATTCGAGCTGGTACGAACCCTTCAACAGATTTATCAAGGTATCAAACCAAGTGAATATGCTGAGGAAAATGGATTATTACCCATCATTAGTTTAGATGGGCGTAAGTTATCTTCAAAGGATTTTCTTTTCTATCGCGTCAACTGTAATTATTCGCTTTCATCAGATTTAAAGCTAACGGCGAGATCTTTAGCACTGAAGTATTATGAAACTTTATTTAGTCTGCCTGAATATAAGGATACAATTGATACATTCAATATTTTATATGAAGCTTTTACTGATGAAATAGTCGCAAATTCACCACTTACAGGTCGTTTTAATGCAATGACTCCCAAATCCTTGGCGAAATTGATTTCACCATTTTATTTGCCTGGAGAGTCAGTAATGAATGAATTTGATTTATCATCTGACGAAATCATTGAGCTACAGTTAAATATGATTCATTTTATTTCAAAAAACGATTGTACTATTCCTTTGATTATCATTGTAGTAGAAATGGACGAAGTTTCAGAGCATATTTTTCACCTGATCAACCAACTCCCTAATGTCTTAAGTTTAATGATGGTTCAGCAACCTGTATCATTCGATAAAGATCTTTCAAAATACTACTTATGCGAAAAATATGCTTTAGATCTTGCAAATGAGAATGATTGTTACTACTTGATTTGTGATAATCAATTTAAATTATTGTCTGTAAAGGAAGGATATGATTATATGGAGAAATATTTATTCAATAAGGAACATGAAGCAGCTGGATTGATAGAAAAATTACTAAAATAAAAGACTTTTACACTCTAGGATAATATGATAGAATAGATTTGAGGTTTTGCTACCATATTGAATTGTGCTAGAGTAAAACAGCGGCAATCGGATGCGTACAACGATCCGCGTTTTGCTACCATATTGAATTGTGCTAGAGTAAAACCAGGCGAATAAGCGTAAAGAGCAGGAACTCGTTTTGCTACCATATTGAATTGTGCTAGAGTAAAACCTGAATGCAATCGCTTATGGCATAGAGGGCGTTTTGCTACCATATTGAATTGTGCTAGAGTAAAACTGCTGTAGCAAGATATAAGCATACATACCAGTTTTGCTACCATATTGAATTGTGCTAGAGTAAAACTTCATCTCCTATCTTTTTCGATTATATCTAGTTTTGCTACCATATTGAATTGTGCTAGAGTAAAACGATTCAAATATTCAAAACTATACATTGCATGTTTTGCTACCATATTGAATTGTGCTAGAGTAAAACCATAAATAGTACGATAACCCAAAGTTTGCAGTTTTGCTACCATATTGAATTGTGCTAGAGTAAAACATTGATAACGTTTGTCGTTCCGGACGCTGCGTTTTGCTACCATATTGAATTGTGCTAGAGTAAAACTTTAAATCCTCATACCATAGATAATTATATGTTTTGCTACCATATTGAATTGTGCTAGAGTAAAACAAATATAATCAACAGCAGAACTCTTAACCAGTTTTGCTACCATATTGAATTGTGCTAGAGTAAAACTCATTATGGCGGAATCTGCATATACACGAAGTTTTGCTACCATATTGAATTGTGCTAGAGTAAAACTTTCCCAGCATGCCTAAGATCGTCGTATTAGTTTTGCTACCATATTGAATTGTGCTAGAAAAATGATGATTACTATTTATTTCATTTTGTTGTCATGATTAAAACGCATTCCTGTCCAGAATGCGTTTTAATCTATAAACTCAAGGCATACACGATATGAATCAGAATCAGACCGCAGGTCAGAATAGCTAGAGAGCGATGAATCTTGCGAAAAGAATGGCATTTGAAGCGTTGATGTGGAATTGCCAGGATCACTAACAGGACTAAGGCGATCCATGCCATCTTGCCGCTGAGCATTGCCGGATGGCTACCGGCTATAATACCATGAATCAAAGCCACGACAATTAAAGCAATCGCATAAAAAACGTGATGATTCAGCCATTGAAGGCGCGAATGTTTCTTTTTAAATGGGGTCAGCATGCATAAAACAAGCAGAGTAGTAGCAATAAAAGCTAATAAATGATTGAGCATGTATACATCTCCTTTTTGGTTAGTCAAGACTAACTGCCTTGTTCATTATAACATATCTTGTTTGAATGTAAAGCCTGATTATATATAAAAAGTGGGATCATCTGTTGATTGATCTGGATGGGGATATCCTTTTAGATGAGTTAGATCAGAAATTCTTCATGGCAGGTTATCTGACGTGACAAAGGAAATGAAAAGGTGTATGATGTGGGTCAAGAAAAGTGAATACAAGATGGATGAAGGAGTGAGTTATAGATGAAACAACTTGAAGAAATGGTGGAATTATTAGTAGGGCATTTTGATAATCGCAATCAGTATGCCAAGATGCAGGAACAGGGAAGAATGGATTATCCATATGCGAAGCATGTCAATTCGCTTTGTAATGAGAAAATCATGGGTTTGCCTAAAGATTTTGATGGCTATTTCGTTCTAGAAGAGAGTGAATATGAGATTCAGGGGAAGACGAATCGTTCGAGTCATCTGTTCCTGTTTACCCAGGAGGAAAAGGGGATCAAGCTGACAAGCTACGAACTATCGGCTAAGGATGTGACTTTTGCTGATTTTCAACTTATCAATTATGATGAGCTCAAGGAATCTGCCAAATTTACCCCAGCCTATTATGTGAAAAAGGAAGGCATTTATGAAGGAGGTAGTGTCAGTCATTTCAGTCCAGTCCTGACTTTCACCTTATTTGAAAGGTTTAGTCCGGAATGGTTAGAAGTGAGCGAGATGATGGAAGTCAATGGAAAACGAACCTTTGGTTATGATGAACCAATCATCTATGAAAGAGTAGCACAGGACGACTAATCAGGTCGTCTTGTTTTTTATTTTTAGATGCGTTATAATTGAGTCAAAGAGGTGAGAATGATGACAAAAATAATGGCGGATCATCCCTTTTTCCAAAGTGAGTCCTACTTAAAAGATCGGACGGCTTTTTATTACATGGTGTTCAACCAAACACTCCCAAGTACCCAGCACGCCAGTGATGGTAAGCATTATGTGATTTCCAAGCCGGAAGGACACTACCCAACCTGGATCTGGAATGATGATCTTGATCAGAGAGCCATTCATGATTTGGTGAGTGATCTAAAAGCAATGCAGGTTCAAAAGCTGACATGTAAACAAGCCCTTTATGACGAGCTTCGACCTTATTTTGAATGTAGTGGGCTTTTTAAGATGGGGGCATACTATTTGTCTGAAGTCAATGATTTTTGTCGCGTACCAGGAGAGATGATCGTGGCGACACCGATTTACTTGAATCTTGTGGCACAGTGGTGGTATGAGGCGCGGATAGAGATGGCAAATGTCCAGGAAGTTTCTAAAACAGCAGCTAGACAAGAGGCAAAGGATCTGATTGCTTCCGGAAATCTTTATCTTTGGCTTGATCAGGATCAGTGTCCGTGTTGTATGGCACATATTCAAAAGTGTGGGGATCTTGTGAAGTTCGGCCATGTCTTTACAGCTAAGGAAAAGCGTCAAAAAGGTTATGCCAAGGCGTTGATTGCTAGCTTATCAGAAGATTGTATTGCCAAAGCTTATTGTCCTGTTCTTTATACAGATCTGGTCTATCCTGCCAGCAACAAAGCCTATGAAAAAGTTGGCTTTCAATTGAGCCACATTCTTAATCACGTTTCAATCAGGGAGGAGACAGTATGAATTATCAAGAAGTGTTAGCGCAGGCTAGAAAGACCTTAGGCCCTTTATGCAAGGCATGTCCAGAATGTAATGGGCGTGCATGTCGAAATACCATGCCAGGACCTGGCGCCAAAGGAATTGGTGATGTAGCGATTCGTAATTATGATCAATGGAAAGCCATTCGTGTGAATATGGATACCTTAGTTG
This sequence comes from Clostridiales bacterium CHKCI006, assembly GCA_900018345.1. GTDB lineage: Bacteria > Bacillota_I > Bacilli_A > Erysipelotrichales > Coprobacillaceae > Fimiplasma > Fimiplasma intestinipullorum. The sequence goes on along the minus strand of FCNA01000091.1, from coordinate 4,938 downwards.
AAGGAGGACCTGTCGATCCTTCCGTCGAACTGTTTGGACATCACTTTGCTTATCCGTTTTTTGCCGGGCCAGTTGGCGCTGTCAGTTTGCATTATGGGGAAGCGTATAATGATCAGTCGTATAATGAGATCGTGGTACGTGCATGTGCCAAGAATGGCATTTTAGCATTTACGGGAGATGGTGTTGATCCGCATGTGATGGAGGCAGCCACTGAGGCCATCATGAAACAGACGGGCTGTGGGATTCCGACCATCAAACCATGGAATCAGGAAACGGTACAAAGTAAATTTGAACTGGTCATGCAAGCGTCACCGGTGGCGATTGCGATGGACATCGATGCCGCGGGACTCCCGTTCTTGAAGAATATGACACCTCCAGCAGGATCTAAATCAACGGCTGAACTGAAGGCCATCATTGATCAGTGTCCGGTGCCTTTTATTGTGAAAGGAATCATGACGCTCAAAGGAGCCAAGAAAGCTTATGAAGCAGGGGCATCAGCCATTGTTGTTTCTAATCATGGCGGACGTGTCTTAGATCAATGTCCGAGTACGGCCGAAGTGTTAGAAAAGATTGCCCAGGCCTATAAAGGCAAGATGACGATTTTAGTAGATGGCGGGATCCGCAGCGGGGTCGATGTCTTTAAGGCGTTGGCTTTAGGCGCAGATGGTGTTCTGATTGCCAGACCATTTGTAACAGCGCTCTATGGTGGAGAAGATGCCGGAGTGCAAACCTATATCCAAAAGATTGCGGATGAACTAGTGGATACGATGCAGATGTGTGGAGCACATCGTATTTCTGAAATCACCCGTGAGATGATCTGGACAGACTGAGTTTACAAATGCTGTCAAATAGGAAGAGCAGATCATTTAAATGTAGTGTGAGCTGTCACGTTTCCATAACGTTGATGGCTTTTTTATTGTCATTGAATGATCCTCAGTGTTGTCATGATTACCAGGTCTTGAATATGCATGCTTTTTTAAAATCTTGTGGTACAATGATGGTAGTGGGGGTGTTAGAATGCGTATTACTAGAGGTCTAGAATATCAGATGGGAAGTAAATAGGAAAAATTACCTTATACCACTTCTGGTTTTCCGTATATTGCTTCATGTGCGGAACTAGATGATTATCTTGAGCCATTTGTTCCGTGGCATTGGCACAATGCGATAGAATTATTCTACATCGAAAGTGGAGAATTAAAATACTATAGACATTATAATAATCATTGTAGGTGAGTTCGTGGGATGAACAATGGAAAAGTGTAGGGGCTGAGTGGTATAGCTCTTGCGGACCATCAGTCGACAAGAAAGCCATTATCAAAAATGCCGCGGGAATAGGACGTCCGCTAGCATTAGCTACAAAAGACAGACTTGTGGCAAATGGGAAAGATGCTGATTTAGATGCGTATGACAGAATCGGCGGGCAAGAACTGATGGTTGCGGATGATTTTGATGCAGTGGCAGACAATGAAGAAGTTTATCAAATATTATTGGGATGCAGAAAAGCTGACTATGCTGACGTGATGAAAGATGTTAAGGAAGCGCAGATTACAGCATGGTGGGATCGAGCGGTAGATATTATTCCTGCTAGCGGCGGCAAAGGGACTGCCATTACTCAAATATTGGCGCATTATCATCTGTCCAAAGAAGAAGCAATGGCTTTTGGGGATGGAAATAATGACATTGAAATGTTGAAGGCGGTTGGTATGGGCGTTGCTATGCAGAATGCCTCGATGGAATTGAAAGCTGAGGCTGATGCGATTTGTGATGATGTCGCTCATGACGGCATTTATTTATACTGTAAAGAGCATGGTTTGATATGATAAACAGGGAAGAAGATGAAATGATGGAAAAATGGCTCAAATGGGCAATGGAAATACAGAGTTTAGCGCAAGCAGGCTTAACCTATACTCGGGATATTTATGACAAAGAACGATATGAACGGTTACGTGAGATTTCGGCAGAAATCCTTGCGGAAAAAACAGGGATGAGTACAGAAAAAGTCAAAACCTTGTTTTGTAATGAAACGGGCTATCAGACACCTAAGTTAGATACAAGAGCGGCTATTTTTCAAGATCACCAGATTTTATTGGTTCATGAAAACAATGGGACATGGGCCTTACCGGGTGGCTGGTGCGATGTTTTAGAGTCAGTGAAAAGCAATACAGAAAAAGAAGTTCGTGAGGAAACGGGTTTAATTGTTAAAGCTGTCAAAATTATTTCTATACAAGATCGAAATAAACATAATCAGCCTGTCTATGCTTATGGTGTATGTAAAGTTTTTGTATTATGTGAACGAGTCGGCGGAAAATTTGAAAAAAATATAGAAACAACAGAAACTAGGTATTTTTCTTTAGAGGATTTACCGTTAAATCTTGCCGAAGAAAAAACGACCAGGGAACAAATTCAACTTTGTTTTAAGGCATATGATTCAAAATACTGGGAAGCAGAATTTGATTGATGAAATTATCCTATGTCGGTGTCGATTAGATCAGGAAGCCTATTTACGACAGCGGAGTGGAATAGGAACCTTTTTGTCACAGCACTATAGGGTGGAAAAGAGGAGAAATCTAGCAGTCTATTCAATAAATTGACAAATGAGTTAGAGGATATCATGCAGAGGTGTGTATTGCACATCGTATTTCTGATATCACGAAAGACATGATCTGGTGAGGTTGAGGCAGATCATTATAAAATACTGGATATGAAGGGGAAAGTCACTAACAGGTGGCTTTCTTTTTTATCGATGCAAGAAGGTATCCTTGAAACTATCAGTTGGATTCAAGGATTGAAAGTTGCAATTCCTCCTGTTTTCATTATAATTATAAGAAGGAAAGCGGGTGAGAACATGCAGATTGCTTATTGTGAGGATGATCGTTTAGCCGTTGAAAAAATGCAGGAAATGCTGGAAAGGTATGGCGCGATCCATCGGGAGAAAATGCAGTTGGTTGCCTATTTGTCCAGTGAAGAAATGCTTTTTGAATGCTCCGGGCACTATCCTTTTGACTGTGTGATCCTGGATATTCAAATGGAGGGGATGAATGGGATGTCCTTAGCGCATGAAATACGTAAAAGTGATCCGCATGTTCCTATTCTGTTTCTGACAACGGAAAAAAGTTATGTTTTTGAGGGCTATGAGGTCAATGCCATGCGTTATTTACTGAAGCCTCTCAATGAGGAGCAGTTTTTTTTGGTATTAGAAGAGGTGGCTAGACGCAAAAAAGTTGAACAACACTATTTATTAGTTGAGACAATGGATAAGGAAAAAGTGCGTGTAGCGGTTGGGGATATCTTATACTTAGAAGCTAACGGACATACGACGCGGATAGTGACGACAACACAGGAATGCATGTGTCGACAAAGCTTCAGCAGTCTGACGGAACAATTAAATAACACAGATATGCTTTTCTGTCATCGCAGTTATTTTGTGAATTTAAAATATGTGACACGTTTAGAAGGAAATGAGGTATTGATGGATAATGGGGACCGGTTACCGGTCAGCCGGCAAAAACGGAATGCCTTTATGGATGGATTGGTGAGCTATTATGAATCTGATCGCTGAGTTAGGCTGTTGTCTTTTACTGATCCTGGGTGAATTCAGCCTATCCCCGCTCTTGAATAAGTGGTGGCGTCTGGGACTGAGTGCGGCTTCGTTTCTTTGTCTTCTCGTTCTTTTCTGTTTGGGACAGCCACTTTATATGGCCATTCCTTTTTTGTGTCTGGTCGATCAGGGATCACGCTATGTTTTTGATATTCGTCCTTCCCTGATCTGGCTGATGGGCTATCTTATCCTGATGGGGTTATTGCTGGTAAATTTTGGCTTACTGCATGCCTGGTTGATGGTCCTGTTCCAGCTTTTGACTAATCATCATTTAACGGTTTTGAAAAAGAGCTACGAGGATCGGATGCAGGATTATCAGAACGATGTTTTATCGCACCAGGTTGAAGAAGTGGAAAATATCTATTTAAAGATGCGAGGCTGGCGCCATGATTATCATCACCACATGCAGACGCTAAAAGCTTATCTTAGCCAGCAACGATACACGGAAGCACTAGGTTATCTGGAAAATCTGGAATTAGATCTTAAAGATGTCAGCTGGTTGGTGGAGAGCGGAAATGTGCGCGTGGATGCGATTTTGAATTCCAAATTATCTTTGGCATCCAATGCAGGCATCGCGCTGGATTACAAAGCAACGGTTCCGGCCCAATTAACGGTTAAGGAAATTGATTTATGTTGTTTGCTGGGAAATCTTTTGGATAATGCAATAGAGTCCTGTTTAAAGCTAGGTGATCTGTCAGAACGGTTTATTCGTCTGTACATCGGTACCTTTAAGGGGCAGCTCTATATTTCCATCACCAATGCGACTGATGAAGTGGTGCGCAAGATAGATGCTGACTATATATCGCATAAGCGGGGAAATCATGGACATGGGCTGAAACGCATCGATCTGGTCGTGCAGAAATATCAGGGGGTTATCCGCCGCCAAAACGAGCCGGGCGTCTTTGTGACAGAAATTTTTCTTCCCATTTAAGCACCCACAAGGGGTGTTTTTTTGCTATTCGTGTGCGTATAGCGACCATTCGTGCTCATTTGCGTCGTTTTTCTTTATTTGTAATATACTAGATGTGAACAAGGAGCTAACTATATAAAAGTCAAGAGATTTCGATGAAAAAGTATGAAAATGGAAATCAAGCAATAAGTTAGCTAAAAAAGAATCAAGAACATTGACATTGTGAGTATTTGTATAAAATAAAGGTGCACTAAAAACTACCAAAAAGAAAGAACTCGTTGGCAACGCTTACATTATTTTTGTTTGTTGACTATCTTAGCAGGTCAGGATCAAAGTATGTTCCTGTACTTAATAGATGATAGATGACTCTCATGAGTTTTCTGACACAGTGGCCCAAAGCACAGAGATGACCTTTACCTTGTGATATCTT
>FCNA01000012.1 GCA_900018345.1 Clostridiales bacterium CHKCI006 | reverse complement strand
CGCAGGAGGTCAGGAGTTCGATCCTCCTAGGCTCCACCATTTTTTTGGCGGTGTAGCTCAGTTGGCTAGAGCAATCGGTTCATACCCGGTGGGTCGGGGGTTCAAATCCCTCCGCCGCTACCATTTGTATTGTGGATCTAAGGATTAACGGACCCTTAGCTCAGTTGGTCAGAGCTACCGGCTCATAACCGGTTGGTCGTAGGTTCGAGTCCTACAGGGTCCACCAGATAATTACGGAGGTTTACCCAAGCCCGGCTGAAGGGATCGGTCTTGAAAACCGACAGGGGATGAAAGTCCCGCGGGGGTTCGAATCCCTCAACCTCCGCCATTTAAAATAGCATATCGCGGGATGGAGCAGTCTGGTAGCTCGTCGGGCTCATAACCCGAAGGTCGTTGGTTCGAATCCTTCTCCCGCAACCAAAAGGTCCGGTAGTGTAGCGGTTAACATGTCGCACTGTCACTGCGAAGATCGCGGGTTCAAGTCCCGTCCGGACCGCCATGGTTCCGTAGCTCAGTCGGTAGAGCAGGGGACTGAAAATCCCCGTGTCGGTGGTTCGATTCCGCCCGGAACCACCATTTTGTATGAATGTCCTCTTTGAGGACTTATTTTTATAGAGACCCATCCATCATGGATGAAACTTTTCTTTTATAGAGTAAATAGTATGGCAGTGATCGGTTTGCTTTATCGATCTTTCATGTTATCGTGCGTAATGGTTCAGAGCCTTCGTATGATTCTTTTTTCGCAATAACAGTTTGTTTTTATGTTTGAATGAATAAATGCAAGCTCAGCACATCGTTATCGATAGATGTTTGGGGTGTTTTAAATGATGGTCAATGCCTGGAATAATCGATTTTAAACTGTATATGCCGGCGAATATGTGATATGAAGAGGAGACGATTAGAGTCTCTGTGAGTAATGATGATATAACGACTTTGATTAGTCTGGATGACATGCTATTAATCAGTGAGACATCAATTAGAGATCCTGTTTTTCAAGTTGGTATTGGATTGCCTGTTTATTCAGCTCATCTTTTAACTGACAGTGACGCAATTTCCTCTTAAAGGATGGTTTTTTATTTGAAATACAAAATTCGCCCTGAGCATGCTTGATCCTGTTTTTGGAAGCGAATTATTAAGGATGGGTATGAATATATGCATTCGTGTGCAACTCACAAAGCTTGACTCATAGAATAATAGGATTGAGATGATTGATTATTGGTGCTTGAGCATGTAGTAAAACGAAAATCCAACTAAAACGGATAGATAGTTGATTTGATACTGAGCTTATCTCTATTCATTATCATAGATTAACAGGTTAGTTGAGCGAACAAAACACGATAGGTGGTTTGCACATTTTATGAGTTTTTTTCAAATAAGACTTGCCAAAAGTAGATTAATTCGCTATAATACTAACTGTTCCATGAAATTAGTCGTTCGTTGAGAAAGACTTTTAAAAAAAGTGTAAAAAAAGCTTGCAAACGACAAATATTCATGATAATATATATTAGCGCGAGTTAAGCGCGGCTGATGCGCTGGTAGCTCAATAGGATAGAGCGTTTGACTACGGATCAAAAGGTTGTGGGTTCGATTCCTGTCCAGCGCGCCAATAGAACGGGAAGTAGCACAGCTTGGTAGTGCATCTGGTTTGGGACCAGA
>FCNA01000155.1 GCA_900018345.1 Clostridiales bacterium CHKCI006 | reverse complement strand
AGCACAGTTTTTTGACATAAACAATGACCTCCATAAATAATTATCAATGTCATTATACATTAATCAAAAAAATGATGACTTCTAAAATAGAGGATAGACTCCGAAAAAACGGAGTTAAAATAAAAAAGTATTACAAGTGGCTCAGATGGTCTATGATATATGACAATACTATCAATTTTTATAAAAAAAATTATATTGAAGAATATATCGATTTTATCAATGCTTTTTAAAATAAAAAGAATAGACTTTTACATCTATTTTCTTTAAAATAATGTTCTTATTATCTATAAAAAGAACATTTTGGTTTTCAACTCATAAAAAAAGCTCAGCCATAAACGGCTGAACTTCTTCTACATTTTAATATTCTTCACCATTAGTTTCGATGACATGTTTATAATAGTCAAATGAATCCTTTTTAGAACGAGAGAAATCACCTGTACCATCATCATGACGATCTACGTAAATAAAGCCATAACGTTTAGCATATTGACCAGTACCAGCAGATACTAAATCGATGCATCCCCAAGTCGTATAACCAATTAATGGTACACCATCAGCGATAGCTTCTTTCATTGCTTCAATATGTGGTCTATAGTAATCGATACGGTAATCATCATGGATTTTTCCATCTTCAGTAACTGTATCAAATGCTCCTAAGCCATTTTCAACAATCATTAATGGTGTATGTGGATAACGTCCATGTAATTTATTTAAAGTATAACGTAATCCATCTGGGTCGATTTGCCATCCCCAATCAGAAGCTTTTAAGTAAGGGTTTTTAACACCTTTCATCATATTTCCAGCTGTTGTTTCTGCATTTTCATCTACAGTAATACAGTTGCTTGCGTAGTATGAGAAAGTATAGAAATCAACTGTTCCTTCTTTGATGATTTTCTTATCTTCTTCTGTGATAAATGAGCAATCAATGCCATGGTCTTTGAAATAACGATAAGCAAAATCTGGATATTCACCACGTACTTGAACATCACCACAAAGGTTATTTAAGATATCATCGCGTTGTTGTGCAGCTAAAATATCTTTTGGATTTGAAGTTAATGGGTAGATCGTAGAATGCGCAATCATGTTACCAATCATAAAATCAGGATTGATTTCATGACCAGCTTTAACAGCTAAAGCACTTGCAACAAATTCATTATGTAATGCTTCAAAAGTGATTTGTGGATTAGATTTTAATTCAGTTAAAGGAATACGATGATCTGCATTTACATCTTCAGGATCCATAATTCCTAAACCATATAAGTTTCCAATTCCACCTTCACCTAAGCATGCGATGTTGATTTCATTGAAAGTCAACCAATATTTTACTTTGTCTTTGTAACGTTCAAAACATGTAGTCGCATATTTAACAAATAAATCAATCACTTCACGGCTAGCAAAACCATTATATTTTGTTACGATATTCCATGGAATTTCATAGTGACATAAAGTAATTAATGGTTCAATGTCATATTTACGACATTCGTCAATGACAGATTCATAAAAAGCTAATCCAGCTTCATTTGGTTTTTCATCATCACCGTTAGGGAAAATACGTCCCCAGTTAATAGAAAAACGGAAACATTTAAATCCCATTTCTGCAAATAAAGCAATATCTTCTTATCTATAATAACAATGCTTTTTGCTGTATTAGGATTAGTGAAAATTCTTCCCTTTGATATAGCAAACCCGATTATGCTTGTATCACTTGCCACTCTTTTACTATTGAGAAGTGTAGAATATAAAAATAATCGAGATAAAGGTGGTTTTATGATGACCTGTTTAACCGCGGTATTTGTCTATGTTGTAGTGATTTACAATGTTTTTATAGGATAGGAAAATTCCAGTTTGTTAAGCAGCTTATGGCTAAGTAGATGTAATAAAAGAAAAGCACCCTCCTGACGAAACCGGCAGTGCGGGTAAGAACTGCTAAATAATAAGGAGTAAACTGTTATTGACATGATGGATGCTCAATGTTATAGTAATTTAAAATCAGATAGAAAGCGAGGTGCTCAATGATGAGAAATAACAAGGTTAATATGAAATCTGAATATCTTTTGAGGACCTCGGTTGCATTGTAATCGTATTTTGTGGATTTTTTGCCGTGGTTGAATTAGCCACGGTTTTTTATTTGTTTTTGATGCAATCCTCTGTTCCTTATCGATATTCATACAAGATCAACTTAAGTCAGAACAATTGATGGAGGAAATTTATGATTTATCTTAGAAAAATGACAGAAGAAAACTTTATTGATGCATTTAATCTGAAACTCGCACCGGAACAAGAACGTTTTGTTTCACATCCGATTCGCAGTCTCGCTCAGGCTTATGTTTATAGGGATCAATGCCAGCCTTTTGGAATATATGAAGATGACATGATGGTTGGCTATGTGATGGTGATTTACGATGATGATATCCCTGAATATGATATATGGCATATGATGATTGACGAAGCGAATCAGAGACGGGGCTATGGTCAAAGCGCACTGGATTGTGTGCTTGATTATATCAAGACTAAACCTTTTGGTTCTTCAAATCGAGTAACCTTAACCTGTAACAAGGATAATATCCAAGCATTCCATTTGTATAAGAGCAGAGGCTTTACAGAAACCGGAGCAGAGGACGAGGATGAAATAAAACTATCACTGACGATGCAGTAACACATTCCTATTTATCAGGCTGATCATCTCGCCTAAAAACGGAATACAATTCTCCCGCAGGAAATCAGAAATGGTTTTCTGCTTTTCTTTTGCCTAAAATCAACCACAGAAAAGAGGAAGCCGTGATGTCCTGTCCCCACCCTCAAGCAAGGTTTTTGCTCCTAATGAAGACTAAAACAGTTCGTCGGATGGCATAGAGTTTCGGCAATTGCGCATTCTTTTAGCGATAAACTTGCTTCAAAAGCTTAGAAAAACATCCATAGTGATTTATATTGTCGCAAGTGCAGGGTATTGTTATAATATAAATAAGGAAAATAGAATGCATGTGAAGTTGACTGGAAGAATCATATTAAAACAACTTTTATTTATGTTGTTACATTAGAAATGAATATCAATCATCAAAATCCTTTTTAAAAATCCGCTAATAGACTGATCATGCAATGAAATAAAGTACCTAAACACTAATTCAGTTTATGAGAGCACATTGGAGGTGTGAAGATGAACACGAAAGAAGCGTTTGTAAGGTTATTTACAGATGATCCGATAAACTGGATAAAGTGGGGACTAGTATTTGCCATCCTCATTGGAGGATACATCCTGGCAGTCCCTCTTTATCGTAAAATCTCATATCTTCTTAGCATTGAACGCAAGCGAGATATAGCGAAAAGCAAAAATCATATAGTAAAGGCAACCTTAGTCAAAAAACATCCTTCCGGCGAAGTAGGACATTACAATTGGAGAGCCACTTATCGTTATACACTTCAGGGCGAAGAGCAACAATATCATGCTTATTTTAAGGATCCTACAAGACCGCCCATCGCGCTTTACCTTTACTATTTGGATGATCCGCATAAACTATTTTCGGTAAATGAATACCATTATAACAACCATCAAGCGATTTTACTGATACCTATCATTCTTCTGCCATGGATATTGGCGATCATCGCTATCTTTCTTCTCAATATTCCGCTACCGACTGTATAAACAATAGAAAGCAGACTTGCAATAGCCATCTTTCTCATTTAGAGGATTCAATTCATTAGCAAACACATCGCCTAGCTACGATGTGTTTTATTATTTTTTCCATTATGCAAAAATATTTTGTTGAAGAACATATATAATGATAATCATCTACCATGACCTATAGTGTTGAACCGCACTTTATATCAGAGAAAAATAAAGAAAAACTGCAAAATAAAAAAGCCAATGGATGGCGCGTTATGCCGTATTCAACTGCATAATGTGCCATCTTTTATTTGGCTGTATCGATCATATGGGTTATAATGAGGTTATATAAA
>FCNA01000053.1 GCA_900018345.1 Clostridiales bacterium CHKCI006 | reverse complement strand
CCTTATCAGCTTCCTTCTTTTGTTTTTTTAGAGAGTCGTTTTCAGCCTTAAGATCATGACATTTGATGGTAAGGAAGCTATTTGACTTTTTAAGAGACTGATTGGAAGACGAGAGTGATGTGTTTTTGTAATAAAAACTCACTAAATTTCTGATTATCTTTTCATAAGCTGGTAAATGTCGGTATAGCCTGTATTTTAGGGCTTTATCGGCATTTTCCTTTGGGAAGATACTCTGCATAAGCTGGCATTTACCAGCATGAAAATGCAACCAAAAGTAGTAAATGAGTAGTACAATCACCGATTTAAGAAGCAAGAGCCAGTCTTTCAAGTTCTGCTTTTGCTGAATTGAAAGTACCGTGTGCGTAGTACCCTAATGTCATGGTGATGTTTGAATGTCCCATGATGTATTGCAGGGTGTTTGGGTTCATTCCTTTGTTTGCCATGTTCGTGCAGTAGGTATGTCTGAATGAGTGTGGTGTGATGTTTGGTAGCTGGTCTTTATGTGTCTTGTTGTATTTCTTCACAAGTCCACGCAACATACTTTCGTAGTTGCCAGCCACTTTAGGGAAGCCCTTTTGGTTTAGGAACAGGAAATTGCTGTAACCATTGATAACGAGAGGCTCTGCCTTTCCTCTGTTCTGTAACACTCGTTTAAAGGCTTGATAGGCTCTTTCTGTCATTGGAAGCTGGCGTTCTCCTTTTTTGGTCTTAGGTGTTTCAATGTAGTAGCCGATTTCAGTATCTTTCAATAGTTGGTGGTCTACATTGATGATACGGTTTGCCATATCTATATGGACTGTCAGACCGCAAAATTCAGAGATACGAAGCCCCGTTTCCAGAAGAATAACCACTTCATCATAATACTTGCTGTACGTCTTGTCCTGTTCCATAAAGGCAAGCATTTTTTCTTCCTGCTCTGGCGTGAGAATGACTTTAGGCTCTGAATTATCTTCCAGAACGTCACTCAATTTGAAGTTAAAAGGATTTTTTCTGATACAGTCGTCCTCAATCGCCATATAGAATGACGCTTTCAGAGAACGCTTGTAGTTGCTAATCGTCTTGTAGGAAAAGCCATTCTCATACATTCGCATAGCCCATTCCTTACCGTCCGATAGCTTCACCGTATCAATGCTCCTTGCACCCAGCGGGTCGTTTTCCAGAATTTTCATAAGGTACTGGCGACCCTTTTCTGTGTTGCGTTTCACATTTTTTCTCTGGCTGTTCTTCTTTGCGTAGAGCTGGCAGACTGTCATTTTCCCGCCTATGGTATTGATACCGTCGTCGAGGTCTTTCTTAATCTTTTTCTGCTTTTCCCTCAATGACAAATCTTCACGTTTCCCAGCGGGTGTCTTGTCTGTCGGAACAAGTTTCCAAGCATAGACAAACTGTGGTTGCCCGTACATATCGGTATATTTGTAAACGTATCTTCCGTCTTTTCTCTGGCTCTCTCCAAGTCGTAAATTGCGTCCCTTGCTGTCTTTTCTTTTTACATTAGACATAGTGCGAAGCTCCTTTCCGTCAAGGAATGAGCCGTTGATACGCTATACTTTATTATACCATATCTACGGCTCGCTGACATTAGATTTCGTCCAATGTATCAATGATTTTTTCAAACTGTTTTCGCTTAATCTGCACACGGTTTCCATTTACAATCACCCAGCCAGCGTCAAGATTTTCTTCTGCCAGTTTTCGCAATTTCTTTTCCCCGATACGGAAGTATTTTGACGCTTCCTCAATCGTCAGTGTGTACTTTTCCCAGATAGGCACATCAGTATTGTTCGTCATATATAAGCACCCCCTTTACTGTGTGTCTTTTGGAAGCAGACAGACGGCTCTGGAAAAGCTCCGCTGGTATCTCAACCAATCTCATTCCTATGAGCAAAACCACCTCTGGGACGTATCATTATCCTGTGAATACAGGTCATGGCAAAGCGACTTTTCCAACGGTCGCTCTCGGATCACTGCATGGGTCGCTCGCTCTCTTTTGGAAAGGTCATGGCGTACAGTCCCCGTGGCTCGCTGTATCACAAACGTATCTGTCTGCTTTATTCAGTTGTCAAAGAACAACAACGGCGGTTTATACGCCTGTCAAAGCCCATATAAATACAAAGATATATAGACTTTGAAAGATGTATAAATCCCAGAGAGGACGCAGGAAAGGGGGTAATGCGTCACTCTGTAATGGGACGTAGATTTACGCTACTTTGAAATTAAGCACCTGCTCAATCAGCTTTGCTTCCAGACGGCTACGCATATCCTCGTCAACGGTGGTATGAGGATTGCCGTATTCGTCAATGCTTGTTCGCATGGACAAGCGGGCAATATAAGGCTCGTAATGGGACAATACAACATTCATAGCCAGAATATCGCCCTGTGAAGCTGAAACGATAACAGGGTAAGGCAGTAAGCCATTGCCTTTATGTACCGCTTTATTCTTCTTCATGCTGTTTTTCCTCCATTCTTTTTCTGACTTTTTCAAATCCTCTTTGACGCTTATAGTTCACTGTACGGCGTACAATTTTCAGCAGGTCGGCAATCTCGCCGTCGTTGAAGCCTAAACCGTAGAGCAACAAGATAAAGCGTTCTTCCTCAGAAAGTTCCTGTAATGCTTCACTCAACAACTCATTCTTGATTTTCACGTCGTAGCCCATGACTTTGTAAAGGTCATAGTCCGTGGAATAATCGTCATAAGTAGCGAGTTCCGCAAGCTGTTCTGGCGTGAGTTCTGAAAAGGAAACCTGTACGTCATTCAAATGCTGGTAATGCTTTTGAATGTTGATAGCTTCATTCTTCAAAATCTTCTTACAGTAACAGTCAAAGACTTTCTGGACATCTTCTGGAGAAGTGGGTCTGTTCACATTTTCACCTCCTTTCGTTCGTCAAAAGGTGGTGATTGTAACCGCTCCTTCCCCCTTTCCGTCATTAATACAAATGAGAGGGTACGAGCTGGCAAAGTTTGAAAAAGAAATCTAGAAAAAGCAAAAAAGCCCAAGAAGTTGTAATAACCTCGTTGAGCTTTAATGAATATAATCGACAGATAGTGAGGAAATTCTACATGGAAATAGCTGTAAACTCCCTTAACATGGATTGAATTTTTTTTGATGATTTTCTTTTATGCGCTCCTGTCATTCGAAATCCTCCCGTGAAGAAATCGCCTTGCCAAAATAAGGCAAATTTCAACAGAATAAGCATAAAAGATAAATCCGTCCTAATTCCGTCCAAATCCCTGTTTTTCAGCAGGAACTAAAAAAGGCTATCACACCCAGCATAAATGCCGTGATTGCGATAACCTTGTGTATCAGATAATCTCTGTATTTTCTTTAATAAGCTGGCGAATATCGTCCTGCTTTGCTGGCGGTACTTGACTGATGAAGTCCTCTATCCATTTATCAATCTGTTCATAAACATTTTCATCTTCATAGTATTCTGGATAGCCTTTCAGAATATCGAACTCCCTGTCTGTACGTTCTGCTTCCTTACACGCCATTTCTAAATGCTCACTAATCAATTCCTGCGTGTAGGAAGAATAACCAAGAACGGTTGTGATGTATGTGATACGCTCAAAATCTGCTTGTGTCATGGCTTCCTTTCCTGTCAGTAAGTTGTAGTCATGCTGTCCGCATAGAGACAGAAACACTTCCTTTTGCTTCTCCGCTTGAACCATAATAGCCACTCCTAAATCCTTAAAATTTTAGCTGTCTGCTGGCAGTACAGATAAATTCCTCTGGTGTAGGTGTACTGTTGCCAAACATACGCCTAAACTCTGCCTGCTGGTCTGGGTCGTCACTATTCATTACCGCTATGATTTTATCCTGTATCTGTTCACGGACTTCTGAAACAGAAAGCCCATGTAGACGAGCCATTTCTTTTATCATTTTCCTGCTGTCCCTTTTACTGAATTTCATCATATCTCTAATGCACCTCTTTTCTAAAATGTATATTCTATCAAAATCAAATAAAACTATAACTGTTGGAATAGATACCTTTATTAGTCCATTATAAAGCATTTTTGCAAAGGTTACAATGTATAAGAATAGATTTTTTGAAAGGAGTGTGTCAGTTATATGGAGCTTGACTATAAAGCTATCGGCAAAAGAATTAAGATTGCCAGAATTAAAAAGAACCTTACTCAAGAAACCGTTGCTGACAAAATAGGCGTTACTCCACAGCACGTAAGCAATATAGAAACAGGCAATACATCAGTCAGTTTAACAACTTTGGTCGCTATTGCCAATACATTGACGGTGTCAGTTGACGAATTACTATGTGATACAGTTTTAACTTCAAAGCCTATCTTTGAGAAAGAAGCGAAGGAGATACTGGAAGATTGTAACGAATATGAAATCCGTGTGCTGGTAGATGTTTTGAAAGCAACCAAAACTTCCATGCGAACCGTAAAAATGTTTGAAGCAAAATTAAATGAGGACAAATAAAACCGTAACGTGCAGATCACAATAGATTGTGAAATACAGCTACGGTTTTATTTTTCGCTGAATTTATATCCCACACCCCAGACAGTGATGATGTATCGTGGATTGTCTGGGTGTGGTTCGATTTTTAGTCTTAACTTTCTAATGAACGAGGATAGATTGCTTGCGTCCGGCGCATTGTCATATCCCCATACATTTTCGTAAATCTGTTCTTTGGTAAATACCTGTCCTTTATGGCTGGAAAGGAAATATAGTAGGTCAAACTCCTTTGCAGTTAAATATATATGTTTGTCGTTTTTATCTATAACAGTGCGTTTATATGGATTTATAAAAAGTCCTTCTATTTTTATTTCCATATTTAATGAATTAGTATTCAATTTTGAAGATAACCATTGCATAGTTTGATAAAATAAAGCCTCTTCTTTTTCAGAAAATTCTACAATTAATATTTTCCCACGTTATCACCAACTTTCGCATTATGTATGTACTCTTATCATTCTCTGTTTTCTAGCAACATCCTTTTTACATGAACACTATAATTATTTTTATCTCGGAAGATTTCTACAATCTTATCTGAACAAAGGAATAAACAACGATTACAAAGTGTATCCAATAATTCCATATCATGAGTTACCAAAAATACAGTTGCCCCTTTTTTTGTAAGAGAAATAATTTGTTCTCTTACAGAACACATTGATACATAATCCAAGCCACTTGTTGGTTCGTCAAAAATATATATATCTTTTTTTAGCAATAAGCTTATTGCAATAGCCAAACGCTGTTTTTGACCACCCGATAGTGCCATAGGGTGTTTTTTGCGATAGGAAAACAAATCCATAATTTTTAATATATCCTCAATTTGTTTTACAGTAGCGGTATCATTATTCATCATACACTCGTCCTCAACACTTTCACCAAACAACTGATGATTAACGTCCTGCATAATTAAATAGCTCATCTGCAATCTAATTGGTATTCTCGCCAAATTTTCAGAATAAGTAATATTACCCTTTGTCAAAGAATGTAATCCGCAAATTGTACGGCACAAAGACGATTTACCAATGCCATTACTGCCCGTTATACCAATAATATCTCCTTTGTGTGCCTTTAAAGAAATATTCGTTAAAATAGATTTTTTCCCGTAAGAAATACTGATATTATTTAAACAAACGCTAATTTCTTTTTTTGTATACCTATTGCCCGACACTTCCTCTATTTCATCATGAAGACGTCGTAAACCCAATGACTTTCTTTTGCTATCGCTTAAATTGTAAAATTCCTTATTGGTATATATTTCTTTTAAAAAGCCGTTTTCCATAAAGACAACTTTATCTACAATTTCTTTCAGATAAGATAAACGGTGTTCTGCAATTAAAATTGTTTTTCCTTCTTGCTTCATATAGAGTAAGATTTCTTTCAAGGTATCTATTGCCAGCAAATCTAAATTTGCTGTCGGTTCGTCTAATACGAATATTTCTGGATTAGCCATATATACAGAAGCAATAGCAATCAGTTGTTTCTCGCCACCTGACAATTCAAATATGTTACGTTTTCTCAAATGATGAATGGCAAGCTTATTAGTTACTTCTTCTAAACGTTCTTTAATTTTGTCCACAGGTAATCCTTGATTTTCTAAAGCAAAAGTAAGCTCACTATCAGTATCTAAATTAAAAAACTGTGACTTAGGATTTTGAAACACTGAGCCTACTATCTGTGACAATTTATACATAGGAATATTCTCTATATTTTGGTTGTTCAATTTAACCAGCCCTTGTTTTTCCCCATTGGAAAGATAAGGGATAATACCATTCACCAATTTTGTTACAGTTGTTTTACCACACCCGCTTTTACCACACAAAAGAACACATTCTCCTTTTTGTATTGTTAAGCTAAAATTATTTAGGTTTGTGGTGTCGCTCCCCTTGTATTGATAAGATACATTATCTAATTCGATCAAAACATCATACCTCCTAAAAAGTTCCATTTATAATACAAATCAGTACAATCACTAACATAGATACAATGATTACATCAAATTTGCCAAAAGAGCATGGGTGTAAAAACGTCTTTTTGCAAGGATTTTCTATTCCTCTTGTAACAGCACTTGTTGACAATTCATCTGAAATTTGAGAAGCAGATACAAGAAGAGGGACATAATAACATTCTATATGCTGTAAAATATCTGAAAAAAATTTATCCTTTCTTATTTTAAATTTACGGATTTTCATTGCATCTTTAATATATCCGAACTCTTCCTTAACCGTTGGAATGTAACGTAAAGTAACTGTCAAAGGAATAATTATTTGACGAGGTATTTTTAACTTACTTAACCCGGAGGTTAGTTCTGATACTGTTGTTGTATTAATCAATAAAATTCCCGATAGAAAACATGGAAACAGTCTACGGAAAGACACCACAAAAAATGAAGTCATCATTAAGAGCGTCCCTGTCAGTTTAGGTAATAAGAAAATTTGAAGTAAAACAAATATAACATATAGTGTAATGAGCCTTAAACTAACGAGACTTTTCTTCGATAAAAATTGTATAGTACCGAGTAAAATAATTAAAATCGTTTCCAGCCAAAAAGAATAAAATGCAAATACAACAATACTCGAATATAAAATAAGCAATAGCTTTGTTCTTACATCTAAAGTTAGGTGTCCCATTACAGGACACCTGCTTTCACCAAATGTTTTTTAAGTATCTTCTTCGCCAATAAACAGCCCAAAAGGGCAAATACCGCTGAAACAACAATCATAATAATCAAAAATGGTACTGTTGCATAACTTGCCAGTCCGTCAACAAATTCCTGCGAAAGTCCACGATTTACGGACTCAGCAAGATAACTTTCTGTTGTAACAAATAATTGAGCATATCCACCGATGAAGAAAACAGATACAATTATGTACGCAAGTGTAGTCATTTTAAAATTGGTATAACCTGTTTTGGTAATAATTATTTGTGCGATAATTGCTCCAACAATAGCAAATGGAAGGGTCATTCCCATTCCCAATACCATATACAGAAGACCAACTATAATACCCCAAATAATAATTGCACCAACTTTCTGTATTTTTGTTGCTAACATGATAAAAAATACCGCACCCAACAATGAAGCCACCGCAGGATAAAACATAAAAGTAAAAGGTGTTACGTTTGCAACACTGGCAACAAAAAGTGCTACTATATATAACGCCGTATAAATACCTGTTGTAATCAAATCTTTTCCGTTTAACTTTGCATTGTTCATCTTTCTTCCTCCTTTATATCTGCCATTCTGAAGCATTTTTTCTGGCGTTCCAGAATTTTGTGTAAATTGCGTCAGTACCTAATAATTCCTCATGAGTACCTAAACCGTGGATTTTGCCTTTATCCATAACAACAATCTGGTCTGCGTTCATAATAGTTTTCATTTTATGAGCAATCATAATAACCGTCTTTCCTTTGACAAGTTCATTAATAGCTTGTTGTAACAACCATTCATTCTCAGGGTCAACACTGCTTGTTGCTTCGTCCAATAAAATGATAGGTGCGTCTTTTAAAATTGCACGAGCAATAGAAATTCTTTGCTTTTCTCCACCCGATAATGTTCCACCATTCTCACCAACAATTGTTTCATATTTATTAGGAAGCTGTTCTATAAACTCATGACAGCAAGCTTTTTTTGCACACGCCACAACTTCTTCATGTGTAGCATTTGGATTTCCAAACTTAATATTATTTTCAATAGTATCATTAAATAAGAATACGTTTTGAAAAACGATACTAAAATAGGAGTATAATTCCTCTATATCAATATCTTTAACATTTACGCCACCGATTTTTACACTTCCAGATGTGCAATCCCAAAATCTAGCAATTAATCGTGTTAAGGTCGTTTTCCCACAGCCAGAAGCTCCAACAATAGCAGTTAACGAATTAGCAGGAATAGTCAATGATAAATCATGAATAACATCTAACTGATCGTCTTCATATTTAAAGGAGACGTTTTCCAATTCAATCCTATAATCACAACTAGACTTGTTACCGCCTTTCATAATGGGAACTTCTTGCATATTCTCAATTCTATTTAATGATATTTCCATCATTCGTATCATTCCTGTCATAGACCCCAAGTTTTCTAATGGTTTGTAAATAATAAAGACTGCCACAAACATAATCACAGCATTCTCAATCGACATAGAATTCTGGAGAACAAATATCCCTGTCAATATCATAATCAACCCACATACACAGCGTTCCACTAAAAGAAACATCATACTTTTACCTATAAACGATTTTTCCATATTGTAGGAACTATCTCTTAAACGCTGAAATACGTTCATCATTTCTTTTGATGTATTCTTGCTTTCCGGATATAATTTATAAACGGAAAGTCCACGTAAATACTCAATAACTTTATTATTTGCTTGATTTTGAAATTCTTTAGAAATAGTAGCAGTTTTTAAACTTGCACTTTGCATAAAAGAAATAATCACGAGTGATAATATTGAACCTATTAAAAATACAATTCCTATTTTCCAATTAAAAATAGAAACCCCTATCATTAACACAAAAACATTAATACAGCCATTGATTGTTTTTTCTAAAATGTTGGCTGAATTTTGTTCTATATAATGTAAATCATCAGTTAAAGTCGTCACAGTATTTCCAATACTATGAGAGGTGAAATATCCCATAGGTGCTAATTTTAAATGGTCGCCAATAGAAAGACGTGCTGTTGCTACTGCGTCATAACTAGCTACACTTTGAAATGTATATACAAAATATTTCATTATCCAGCGTCCAACAACACCTATTAAAAATATTCCCGTAATGATTAGAACGTCTGTTAATGTTAATAAAGTAACTTCCCAATTTAATATACCTAATCTATGAAACAAGTAAAAAACAGCTAAAAATGGAAAAGACTCAAATAAGCCGTCTATAAAACCGAAAATAATACTTTGCTTAATACGAATACTTTTTTCACCGCATAGACGAAAGAACCCTTTCATTAAATTTCTCATCTAGTTCACCTCCCCACGATTATGTTTCCATAACTTCTGATAGACGGAACAATGTTCTATTAATTCATTATGACTTCCACTTGCAATGATTTTCCCATTATCAACTACATAGATACAATCACAATTCATAACAGTATTTAATCTGTGTGCAATCATAATCAGAGTTTTTCCCTCAGTAAGAGCTTCAATAGACTTTTGAATTTTATCTTCGTTTTCTGGGTCAATAAAAGCCGAAGCCTCGTCTAAAATAACTAATGGAGCGTCTTTTAAAATTGTTCTAGCGATTGCAATTCTTTGTCTTTGTCCACCCGATAGTTTTGCTCCAGCGTCTCCAACTTTTGTATCGTAGCCTGCCGGAAACATTTCTATAAATTCTTCACAAGTAGCTTTTTTAGAAGCCAACATTACATCAGTATCAGAAGATGTTGGATTTCCTACACGGATATTTTCCATAATAGAAATATCAAAAAGAAAATTATCCTGTGTAACAAAACTGATTTTATCCATTAACTGTCGTAATGGGTAATTACGTATATCTACACCGTTAATTTGAATACTTCCAGAACTCACGTCATAGAAGCGTACCAATAATTTTGCAAGTGTAGATTTTCCAGAACCAGAGCTACCAACAAATGCTACACGCTGTCCTTTTTTTATGGTAAAACTTACATCATGAATAACTTCTTTATCATTCGTATATCCAAAATGAATATTTTTTGCTTCGATTGTGTCGATATCATGTAGTAAATCCGTTCCCTCAGGAAGATTGTCCATAGCAAGGATTTCATCTACTTTTCCCATAGTCGTCGTGATTGCCATAATGTGGTCTGCAAACTCCATAATTTTAATAATTGGTTCTGCTATACCAAAGGATAAAAACATACAGAAAATAAACATTTCAAGAGAGATAACTCCGTTTGCCATTAACAGAACGCCTATTGGCATAACCAATAACAAACTATTTGGTGTAATAACATAAAACCCTGCTAAATAAGGGTGACAATGAGCAAACCAATCTTTCATAGAAGTACAAAATGATAAAACCGCTGTTCTAAACTTTTCCATAGAAGACGCTGTTTGTCCGAAAGCTTTTATAACCTCCATTCCACCAACATATTCCACCATAGAGCTAGACATCATTTCACTGTCTTTTGTGTATTTTTGAAACATTTTCATTACATCTTTTCCAGACATCATCAGTCCATATATTAGAAAGCCTAAAACCAATGTTCCAATTGAAGCAAGAGCGAGTTGCCACCCACAAATAAACATTGTTACTATCATCACAACAAAACCTAAAATATGTGATGTTAATTCTGGTATCATATGGGCTAAAGGATATTCAAGGTGTTCAACCTCATCCATTAGAATTTGCTTATACTCACCAGCCGTCTTTTTTTCAGCATTTCCTAAAGAAACACGAAGCAATTTATTAGTGAGCTTCGTTCTAATTTCAGCCAAAATACTATATGCCATTTCATGAGAGCAACCCGAAGAGAACGTATAGCAAATAGATTTTATAATATATCCTGCCATTGCAAGCCCTCCCCAGAATACAATTTCTTCCATAGCTAATCTTTGTTGAATTATCATTATGACAAGATTAGCGGAAGAAAAATAAGGAATTAAGCCACCAAATACAGAAATGATTGCTAACAAAATAGAGAAAACAACTTTTTTCTTATCCGTCGCATAAGCAAAGACTTCTACAATTGGATTACAACTTTTTTGTTCCATATAATCCTCCTTCCTTTCAAATAGAATAAATGACCGTAATTGTATTAATGGTCATTTATAAGGTTAGCACTGTCTAATCGCCATGTCAAGAGCTATCTATAATGGTTGACAGATTTTTTTCAGATTGTTACAATCACAATATGACTATATGAACTATTTTGTTCATATTTTAAGGAGATGTATTTATGCCTGCTATTTTTTCAGACGAACAAAAAATGAAACTACAAGAAAAATTATTATCTCAAGGGTTTGAATTGATAAAAAAATATGGCTATCGACGTATGACGATAGATGAATTGACAAAAAGTTGTGGAATAGCCAAGGGAACATTCTATAATTTTTTCAAGAACAAAGAGGAATTTACTTATCAAATCATGTTATACGAAAGGAATATTGAACGGCAAAAACTCATTGAGCGCTTAACTCCAGACAATCAGCTTACAAAAAAAGCTTTCAAAGAATGGCTATACGATATGATACATAATGATGTAAATATTTTATCTTATATGTCACAGGAAGAAATTACTTTACTTATGTCGTCATGGCCGGAAGAATATCTTCTAAATGTCTCTAATGACGAACAAACTTCTCTCTGGATATTAGGTATGATACCAGATAAACAACCAGATTGTGATTGGAAAATATTTGTAAATTATATGAAAGGTATTGCTATTATAAATACTTACAAAAATATTCTTAATCCTGACGTTGCTGACCAGTCTATTGACCGTTTCATGGACGACCTAATACGTTATATCTGGGGGACAGTGTAAAGGGGCTAGTTATTAAGCCCCTTTTATTTTTGTCACATACAATCTATGATTTTCCAGTTGCTATCCTTATGAAGTGTCAGCTCATACTGTGATACCTGTGTCGCTTTTGTCTGATTGTCAATGAATTTTACAGCTACTTTGACTTTTACGTTGTCGCCGTCAGCCGTGAATACAGGATTGACAAGCTCGGAATAGAGATAGTCCCCGTTTATCGGTTCAAGGGCGTTTCCCTCTACATAGTAGGCAAGCTCTTTGTCTGTTGCGGTAGGGTACAGCTTGAAGAATGTTTCCAGAAACGCCGTAGCGTCATTGACCGTATCAGCGTCCACGCTGTTGTCCGCTTCCTGTGCCTTTGGTTCGTAGCTGGATTTTTCCATAGCAGGGGCAAGGGTAGGGTTCTGTATAATAACCATATCCCCGTCAGCGTCTACATGGACAGTCACGGTATAGGTTTCTGATACATTCCTTGTCTGGTCGCCCTCTTTTATCTGCTGATCTACTTCGTAGGCAACAGTAAAAGCGTTCTCCCCAGACTGTGCCACGTCCCAGATAAGTACGTCCGTGACCGTGGAGCTGGTCGGTATATCCGTTCTCACCGTATCAACATTCAAATCTTGCAATTCCTGTGTCAGATAGGCACTAATAGCCTGTGTCCTTGCTTCGATAGCTTCCTTGCTGTTGCTCCATGTGTAGTAGGACTTCGCAAAGTTCTTCACGAAATTTTCTATGCCGTTGGTATCATTCAAGCGGAGCTGTATGGTTTCTATCTCATGCGTGGTGTGCTGGTCGATAGCCGTAAAATTCTTATACACACCAAAGCTCACGCTTGCGATAAGCACCACCCAGAGGGTAATGACGGACTTCTTATGCGTCCCCACTTTCATAGTGCGGATTTTCTTTTCCTTTATCGGTTTTTCTTTCTTCTTGAACATGATATTTCCATTCCTTTCTTTCTATTGCTTAATTCTGCCAGCCCCGATAAGGTGCTGTTGCCAGTAGCTATTGTTCAAATCAGCGTAGCCTATTGGGTCGCCAGCGTGGTACATCTGGTTATTTCCCACATAGATACCGACGTGGGTTACATACGTTCCCGCATTGTAGGTACTGTGGAAGAACACCAAATCCCCAGCCTGTGCCTGTGAAAGCGGGATATGCTGGGTAGCGTCATATTGTGCCTGTGCCGTTCTCGGTAAGGAAATCCCAGCTTTTCCATAGCACCATTGAACCAGCCCCGAACAATCAAATGAAGTGTTAGGATTGCTCCCGCCGTACACATAGTCCCAGCCTTGATATTTCAGAGCTTCATTCATTATCTTCTGTGCCAGCTCGCCCGATACTTGACTGACCGTGAGATACTGGCTGACAAGCTCCACATAGAACATATTGCCGTACCCATAACGCCAGCCACCGTTGCGTGCGACAGCGATAGGGTTCGTGTAGGTGACTTTCTTCCCGCCAGACTTGTCACGGGCGAAATTCTCTGCCAGCGTGAAGCTGTGCTTTTTCCCGTTCTTAGCTACATAACCGATATAGCCACTGCCATAGTTATAGGACTGTACCACGACGTTTATATCTTCTATGCCTTGACTTTCTGCTGAAGAAAGCAGGGACGCAAAATACTTGCACCCCTGCTTGATTGAGCTTTCTGTATCAAGGGAATTAGGCGGTAAGCCCATGCTCTCGGAACTCTGCATAACGTCCTCGGCTGTCCCGCCACTTTCCACCTGTATGATTGCCAGCAGATAGGGGACGTACTCGGATATGCCGTATTCTCTGGCGTATTTCTCCACCATAGGCTGATGTTTCAAGACCTCTGCGGACAGGTTCATACCCGTTACCCATGAGGAAGAGCCACCGCCCCCGTCGTCGTCCTCGGCACTGATAAGCACGCCAAAGAAAAGCACTATCGCAAGAAGAAAGGGAAACAGACTGCCGATAAGGGCGATATGTCTTAATTTCATTTCTTACGTCCTTTCTTTGTGGTGGTTTTCTTCATGGTTTGTTGATTTTTCTGATAATTTGTCAGTTTCTGCTGGCTGGAAAGAGTACGCTCTGTCTTGCTTGTCTGCTCCACAGTACGTCCTACGGTCTGTCGCTGTGGCTGTGATACAGGTTCAGAAGTTCTCTTTTCTGTAACAGAAGCCAGCGGACGCTCCTTGACAGATTGTGGCGTGGTCGGCTCGGTATGTATCTTGTCGGTCGTGGCAGGACGCTTGATTTCCTGCATTTTTCCTGTGTCGGTCTTAGAAGCGGTGACAGGTCTGTCATGGGGACGGGTAGCTCCTGTTGTCGCTGATCCGTCCGTCGTTCTTCCAGCCTGTTTTGCTTCCTGTGCCTTTTGAAGCTCCATACGCTTATCAGCGATATTCTGCCTGTGCTGTTGGAGCTTGTCGGCACGCTCGCTCTGTCTGGTTTCCTGCCCCTGCACAATGCCACGCTTGAAGTCGGACACATTTTCCTTTGCCTTTTCCTTAGCGGAGTGCAGGGCATAGGCGGTCTGGGTCGGCATATCCTTGATATTCTCCTTGACAGCCGTTGCCTTGTCCTTGACCTTGTTTTTTGTATCAAGCACCGCACCCACGGCTGAACCCGCTCGGCTTCCAAAAGAAGCATTATCACGCTTGCGGGTCGTGTTGGCATGAGATTGTTTGCTTCCAGCAGAAGAAAGAACTGCTCCTGCCATAGCTCCCGTTCCAGCACCTACCATACTTCCTTTTCCAACTGCTCTTGCGATACGGTGTTCCATACGCCTAGCCCTGTGTCGCATGAACAGATACGGACGGCGGAATATCCTGCGTCCCATGCTCTGGCTGTCCCCAGCATTAAGAGAGAACATACTCATAAGGTCGCCCAGCTTCATGTAGATACCAGCGAAACATACTATCTGCAAGAACGCAATCATAAAGAACGGGTAATCGGTAGATATGTTGTAGAACATACTGGAAATGGAAAAAGCCACCGTGACAATAAGGGTAATGCCCGCCCTTGTCATAATCGTATTGAACACTCGCACGATTGCCTGTTTTGCCATGTTCTCATAGCTGGGTATCATGCTTAAAAGAAAGCTGATAGGCAGGAACATAGCGAAGATGATAAAAAGTATCTGGGAGAATATCATCATGCCCGTAAGCAGGAATACGAATATCGTTATCCCCAGATTGAAGATAAGCAGGAAGAACACCATTCCCAGACGGTTGATGACCTGCGGTATCGTCAGATTGTCGTTGTCGTTATCCTCGATTTCCGTTTTCACCACGTCCTCACGGGTCGCCCCGTCGTCTGCTGACGGACTGGCAGATACCAGAGCTTCCACACGGTCAGCCCCGATTTCCTCTATATCGCTGTTGCCGAACTGTAAGAGTAGCCACGGCTGTTGTACCTGTATGGAAAACAGGCTGTCCCTTATCAAGTCCACGCTGTCTTTTCCCGCACTGTCGCTGTCGGGAAGCATGATTTTTGTTCCCAAATCCAGCGAAGCCGTGGAAATATCCGAAGAAAAGTCATTGATTTTTTTGATATAGTCGGGAGCGTAGGCGATAAAGGAAGCGGACAGCACGAACACCACAACAAAGTTGATAACGGCGTGTAATGCTTTGCTGGTTTCTCGCTTGATAAGTCCCGTGTAGGCTACATAGATACCCACCACAAGGATAATGAGAAGCAGGAAGCCCACATAGAAGCCCGTACTTCCAAAGCCGTTTTCCGTCACGCCAGCGAGTGTCTGTATGCTCTTTCCGATACTGTCTGCCATGTCATTGATGAAGTCCAGCTTATACGCCTGCTGGACGACGTACCCCGTGGCGTTGGAAAGATACAGGCTGATAGTCCAGATAAAGTTGGTGATACAGTAAAGCCCGTATTGTACGGACTTCCCGATACCGTCCAGCCAGTTCCACGGAAGCCAGCCCCAGCTATTGTCCACATAGAAGTCAAGCTGGTAGTTTTCCAGCGGGTACTGTGAATACAGGTTGTCCGCATTGACCGTATCATCAACCAGCCCCGTGGCATGAGCCACCGTCCCGAACAGGGAGAGGAACACAACAGAGGTAAAAATGACTATCAGAGCAATCTTGAAAAAGCGAAAGAGCTTCTTTTTTGTCAGAAGCCCCTTTATCCTATCTATCATCACTCCACCTCGCTTTTCACTGGCGGTCTGGTATCAAAGGCGTGCAGTAATTCTTCAAAGACAGGGTGTATCTGCACCACGCCCACACGCCCGTACAAGTCTTGAAGCAGGCATTGTCCGTTCTCCAAGTCACGAAGTCGTTTCTGGTTGTTCTCGTCGTCCTTGTCGATACCGAAAAATTCAAGGGTCTGCTTTATCTCGCCTAAGTCGGTACTTCTAAAGGCAAACTTCAAGCCGATATTGTTCTTTAGGCTCTCTTTGGACACGTCCCCAGAGGATTGCGTGACGAAGTACACGCCCGCCTGCATAGCACGTCCCGCACGCACCAGCTTGTTTGAGAGGGTTTCGCCCTGTGCCACGTTGAGGAACGCCCACGCTTCATCTAAATCCACGATTTTAAAAATGCTCCTGTCACTGTGGATAAAGTCAAGGGCAAAGGTACTAATGACAATCAGCATAGCCACGGACAGCAGTTCAATGGTCGTGTATTCCTCAAAGGTCGTGTCCTTGTCGGGAAGCACCAAATCTGCCACCTGTATGATATTGAGCTGGTTGTCCAAGCTGATAGCGTTAGATACCGAACCGTCCGAGAACAGCAGATGTGCAAAGTCATAGTCCGTAAAGCTGTCGATATGGTCGGCAATATTGCGGGCTATCGCCGTGTCCTCTCTGCGTAGCTCGTCTATCACATGGAGAAGTCCTCGCTGATTGCTCTGGGTCACGGCTCGCACCGCTTTTCTAAGGACAGGGAATTTCTCGCCGTCCCTAGAGGAAATCCCCGTAAGGAATGTGAGAATGTCTATCGCCAGACTTTCAGCGTCCTTTACATTCTTCATAATCACGAACGGGTCAAGAAGCCCAGCGTTTTCCTTATCGCTGGTAAGATTGACGATATTGATTTCATGGGCTATCTCTGGGAGCGTTTCTTTCCAGTTGCCACGCTCGCTTTTAGGGTCGAGAATGACAGCCTGTCCCCCAAAGAGAACGGAATAATAGACAATCAGATTGTTGCAGAATGATTTTCCACCGCCAAGACTTCCGACAAAGGCAGACGCTAGAGCGTTGGTGACTGTCCCCTTGATACCCTGTGAAGCAAGGGACGGCTGTAAATAGACGTTTCTTCCCGTGTCTACGGAATAGCCGATATAGATACCCGTATTCTCGCCAAGCTGTTGCGTCGCACCGAACCCAAGCCCCGCCAGAAAGTCGGATTTCACATACTGCACATAGTCATTGATATATCGTTTGCTGGCGGGAAGAAATTCAGAGTGAAGTCCCAGCATATCCCCAGCAGGACGCACCAGCTTGACGTTTAAATCGTCGTAGAAGTCCTTGACCTCATCACAGCGTCGTTTCAGCTCGTCGAGGTCGAGAGCGGACACACGGATAACGTAAGAAAGTTTATACATACTTTCCTTGCTCTGGTCTAAATCGGTTTCCAGCTCGTCCACGCTGTCTAATGCGTCCACCACGTTTGAGCTGGTTTCGCTTCCAGACTGATAGGCGTGGTTGTCCAAATCTTTCAGCTCTTTCTTTTTATTTCTCACCGTGGAAAGTGCCTTGCGGTTGCCGACGATTTCTACATTCATGCTTGTGTCCACAGGAAAAGTGAACTGCTGTTGCTGGAAGTAAAATATCTCACTGGACGGAAAATCCAGCTCTCCCACAATGGCATTAACGGTAAAGTAGGACACGAAGCTCTCGCTGTCCTCATGTTCCAGCCTTATGTATCGCTGGCTTTCCTCTATCAGACAGCGGGTCGGACGGATAAGGTCGTACTGCTTGATGAGCGTTGCCTTTTTCAGCTTCTTCTTTGGAAGCGAATACTCGTAGTCCTCATACGCCACGCCGTCCCTGCCGTAGATATGCTCGATAAGATACCCGAAGTCGTTCTTGTCCAAGCGTCTAAACTTGAAACGTCGGGAGATTTTATTTTCCAGCAGTTTTTCCATTTTCATGTAGCGGTTGATTTCATCATCTGGCATGGAGATAAAGTCGTTCATCAGCGTATGGTTGACCTCGTTCAAGAACTCTTTGAACGTCATAAACGCCGATTTCTTCATGCTGTCAAGGCTCACTTTTTCCTCTGTCACAATGAGCTTGAAGCCGATAAAAAAGCGGTAGTCTACTTGATTGTCCCCAATCATGCTTACTAACGCTTCTGTCTGTTCATCTATCTTCTGTATCGCCACATCACGAAGTCGCCCTGTCACCAGCTTTTTTGACTGCTCCTGTATGCTTCTTACGGAGCTTTCCGTTGCTATCTGCAAGGCGTGTATCTTTCCCTCACGGGACTGTGCGATAAGCTGACGGAAACTGTCATGGACGATAAATTTCTGCTCCGCTGACAGAAAAGAATAGTTATACGGTATCAGCTCATAATAGGCGAATACCTCATTGTCCTTGTTCCAGACAAGGTTGTTGTCAATATACTTAATCGGGAACATACATCACACTCCTAACTACCGTGACGGGTTCGCTGAACACTTCCTTTTCCAGCTTCACGGCTTTTCCTGCATAGGTCACTTTTGGTCGCAGGGCAAACGTAATCTGCGATTTCAAGAAGCTGTAAGGCTTCTTGCCGTCAAAGGTCTTTTGACTCATAAACCATGTGAGGGCGACGGGAATACCGAAGTATTTCAGAAATGCCCCCTCGATAAACGATAACGGCGGTAAGTCCCCCAAAAGAATGACGGCAAACTCCGTGATGACAAACCACGTTATCTGGGTAAAGGTAACGGGAAACGGGAGAGTGAAGTCATTGATTGCATACAAGACTTTCTCCACGTTCCAGATACCCGTGTAGCTCTTAATCTTCTTCAATTCGTTTCAGCTCCTTTCGTTATAATGGAAGAGGACAGCCGTTTTTCAGACTGTCCTTGATAGAAAAGAGCTGTCAGTAGCGACGCTTCCTGTCGCTGATCTGCCAGCTCTAATATGGTATCTCGCATATCCCACGGCTTGTTTCAATGAATGTCCCCTCTATGGACAAGTCCCTGCCGTATGCTTCATAGTCGATATAGTTCTGCAACGGTAGCGGTATCTGTCCCAATACCTGCAACTCGTCAATGAAGTAATAGGCAACGTCGGTCATGTCCCCGCAGTCTGGATAATAATAAATCTCGTCCTTATGCTCGTAAACTTCTTCCAGACTTCCATAGTAAGAAATAAACTCGTCCAGAGCGTCCGTGATATAGTCGGGAAGCTCACAAATCATGTCGTACATCTCGTTGAGTTCTTCAATGGAGATATACTCCCCGATTTCAATAGGGAAGTTGTCGGTATCATGGACAGCGTATTCCTCATAATAGCTGTTCAGCCCGATACGCTCCGCAACATCTTCCTCGTCGATAGGGAAAGAAAACCAGTCCCCGACAAGTTCGCCCTCGTTGTACTTGCCAAGATTAGCGATATACACCCTCATGTCGTCAACCACAGGCACACACCTCTTTTCTACGGAAGTTCATAGATACCGTGGTCGGTTTCCACAAAGCGTCCGTTGTCGTCAAGATACTGCCCGTAGGCTTCATAATCGAAATAGCGGGTGACGCTCTCACTTAGGGAAGTAAAGTCTGGGTCATTATTCAGTATGTGGCGGGCAACGTCCGTCATGTTCTTACACCATGAATAGTGGATAATATCGTTTCTGTATCGGTGCAGTTCGTCAAGGTCGGTGAAATAACACATCAGCTCCCCGTAGTCCTCTTTCAAGTCAGAGGGCAGACTTTCATAGGTATGGTACAGGTCGTCGAGTTTTTCAATGGTGGTATCTTCCTGCACTTCATCAGCAAAGGGAAGCTCCTTTCCCGTGATATAGTAATAGTCCGTATCTACATCAATCCCCAGCAGTTCTTCTACCTGTTCTGTGTCGATAGGAAGGGTGAACCAAAAGGCACGAATTTCTCCGTCTGTTGGTTCTCTGGCTTCAATCTGCACACGCATTTCTTCCATGTTTCATCACGTCCTTTCTTTGTAACGCTTCCTGTATGACGGTGTAAGGCACACCGAATACATAGCGTGAAAAATCTTCCAACTGTTTCTTAGGGTAGTCAGACAGGCAAAGGCGTTTCATCTCAAACCAGACCGCACGCTTGTAGTAGGGCAGGTCGGAGAGATACGGACAGCCGATTTTTGCCTGCATATCCGTAAAAATATCTTTCAATCAATCACTCCAATCTGAAATTTGAGTATAGAAAAAGCGGTTGATCTCCAAAGGAGTAACCGCTTTGTGTCGGAATATGAAGTTGTTAAATTTATTGTCATTAAAAAAGTAAATTCATTACTGACATTACCGTTCCAGCTTCACATTCTGCGTAATCAAGAGTATTATCTGGATATAAATACACTTCTGAAAATTCTTTTGCCTTTTCTTTTACTTCGTCACTAATAATTATCGAATTACAGTTCTTGCAATGTAATACAGGTGCATTTATGACTTTTATAGTTTTTCCGTTAATGGTCATAGAAAATTCGCTAGTTTCCGTGTGTAGTGTATTATGACATTTTATACATTTCATTGTAAATCCTCCTTGATAAATTTCCATTCGCTAATTTCTATACCCACATTATATCAGCCATATTTCAACCATTCAATGAAATTCATAGCGTGACTATCTTTTATCTGCGTACCATTCCGTCACCCCCTTTCATTCCCCCTATGCCCGAACTCCCATAGGGGGGGGACAGGTAAGTTTGCGTGACCGCAAACTGCTGATTGCTACGCTCCAATGATACGGTTGAACAGCTCTAACAGCACGTCCTTGACACCGCCTGCATTGAATACCAGCCCGACAGCGATTAAGGCAATCACAAGGAAGCCGATTAACTTAGAAAACTCTCTCTTAAATCCTAAGTAGATACCGATTACCACGATTGCCATTAACACAAGGCTCTGTGCGTTGCTTAAAAACCAGTTGTACAAATTCTGTCCGAAATTCATTCTTTATCAATCCTTTCTTTTTTGATTTCTTCCATTTCTTCATCAGCCATTTTGCTGACCTGTGCGATACACATAAGGACGACACCGATACCCATTCCCAGCGATACCAGCACTAAGTCCTTGACAAGTTCTGCCATAATCTCAATTCTCCTTTATTCTGTGATAAGTTCCTCTGTGTCCGCTGTCTGCTGTCGGATTATCTGCAAATGCTTTTCCGTCAGCTTTGCGTTGTCCTCAATCTCTTTCAGATAGCTTGTGCTGTTGCCTGCGTCTATCTTTTTCAGCATTTTTAAGGTCGGGGCGACCTGTCGGCTTATCCAGCCCAGCGTCCTTTCCAGCGTGTAAGGTTCTGGGTCTGTTGTCAGCTTGATAGGTGGTCGGTCTTTCCCGATAAACCACGCCCAGCGGTCACTGAGCTTCCAGTCTGTCTTTCGCTTCTCCGGCTCTCTGTCCACGAAGCGGATATAGTGATTGATGATAGAAAATGCCGTCTGTTCTGCGTCATAATGGGTCAGCAGTTCACGGACGGCATAATAGGCTCTTTCATCTTTCAATCGTATCTCGAAGCGGTTCTTTATCGGTGCTTCCTCAATCGGTATTCCCAGCTTTGCGTACTGCTCGTAGTTCTTCTCATAACAGCAGAAGTAGACTTCCGATTTCAGAGAACCGATATACAGCGTGTGTCCCATGCCCGCCTTGTCCTGCTCGTTGTGCTTCACCAGCTCCCCCGAAGCATAGGATTTGAAAGAACGGAACAGGGAAACACATTCCTCACGGTTGCATTTAGCGGTCAGATCTGGAATATCCAGTATGCCCGCTCTGTCGTTAATCGCAAGGTCAAGGCGTTTCATCACACCGCCCTCAATCAGAGCGTCCATGAGAAAGTCATACCAGCTACGCCCCTGTGCCAACAGATAGCTTTCAAACTGGCGACAGCCTTTTCCTTTCAGCTCCAGAAGTGTGCCTTTTTCCTCGTCCTGCGAGGTGTAGACGAACACATCACCCAGATAGTAATGCTCTGTGTACTTGTAGTGTCCGTAGTCCTCATGGAGCATATAGTCAATGTTGAGCTTCAATATATCTCTGATAACGTGCTGTATATCCAGCGTGGGGAAACGGATACGCACATAGTCGAACAGCAGGAACATGGGAGCGTCGGGATTGAATTTCTCGACGGCTTCCATGAGCTTGTTCTGCATATCGTCCGTGAGGTTGACCTTTCCCGCTTCGATACGGTTCAGATGTTCACGGCTGATACCAGCCATGATAGCAAGCCTTGTCTGGGACACGCCGTAAGACTGGCGTTTCTCTTTCAAGGCAGTTATAAAGGTGCTTTCATTCAGCCTGCATACCCCCAATCGTGAAAGTGTGATATTTTCCGCCGATTGTCACAGTCAGCCATGAGTGAGAGAAAACCCTTTTGCCAAGCGGGATTTCCAGACTTTTTGACCGTAGTTTCCAGCGGAATTGTGCCCCTCTGTTAGATACCGAGGGGCTTCTTTCGTGGAGCAGGGCAAGCCCTGCTCCACAGGACGACTTCCACGGTCTGACGCTAAAGCTGACCGTGAAAGTCGTCAGTGGTTCAGTCTATCCTTGTCATGCCTAGTGATAGTATAAAAATAGTACAAAGTAAAGATGCCATGTATACCTAAATCATGTATGATAAGAAAGATGATATGAAGGAGGAAACACAGACATGGCAAAAGGTACGAAATATGATCAGCAGTTTAAGGAGAACGCAGTCAGGTATCGTCTGGATCATCCGGAACTCACACTCAAGAAAGCGGCTGAAAATCTGGGAATCAGTGATTCTGCTCTCAAAACATGGCTCCGGGCAGCCAAGGAACATGAAGGCTGTGTGCCAACAAGAGGATCCGGTAATTATTCCAGTGATGAGGCAAAAGAGATCGCCCGTCTCCAACGAGAGCTAAGGGATACAAAGGATGCCCTTGAGATTCTAAAAAAAGCCATCAGTATCCTGGGAAAATGACAGAGGCTGTTTATACTGCCACAGCAGAGTATATTGTGGAAATGGAGCAGCGGCCGGTGAAGCACCGTGTCTCTGTCAGCGGGGTACTGAAACGTCTTGGTGTTTCACGATCCGGCTATAACGCATGGAAAAAAAGATGCCCTTCTGCTGCTGAAAAACACCGTGGGGAGGTTAAGGAAAAAATTTTGAAAATCTATGAGGATTCCCACCAAAACTATGGTGCTCCTAAAATCACCAGGGAATTGTGGAAAGGTGGCGAAAAAATTGCAGTAAAAACAGTTGCGAATTATATGAGGCAGATGGGGATCAAAGCCCAATGGATAAAGCCTTATACGCAAACTACTATAGATTCTGATTTCAGCAAGGAACTGCACAATATTCTGAATGAGCAGTTCAATCCGGAACAGCCGGATGCGGTATGGGTATCGGATATCACATATATTTGGACATTTGAGGGCTTCGTATACTTAACCAGTATTATGGATCTGTATTCCAGAAAAATCATTGCATGGGTACTCAGCGAGACCCTGGAAGCATCCCATGTAGTGGACTGCGTAGAGAAAGCAAAGAAAATACGTAGCATTACACAGCCGCTAATTATACATACGGACAGAGGCTGCCAGTATGTATCAGACGCGTTCCGTCAGGCAACAGATGGGATGGTAAACAGTTATTCAAAGAAAGCATATCCATGGGATAATGCATGTATCGAATCCTTCCACGCGTTACTGAAGCGGGAGTGGATTAACCGCTTTAAAATTTTTAACTACCGGCATGCATATAAGTTGGTATTTGAATATATCGAAACATTTTATAATACAGTGCGGAGCCACAGTCATTGTGGATATCTTTCGCCTGATCAATATGAGGAGGCGTATTATGCAGCGTTAGACGAAAAAGCAGAAGCTCTGGCAGGGTAAGCCAACCTTAAAAAAGGCATGTTTAATTTGTACTTTTTCTTGACATAGGACCAGCCCGTATAAACTACGATAACGTCGGTATCGGCAGAAAGGCATTTTCTGACAATCTCTTTGTCAATCTCGTATTCATGGTATATCTGTCTGAAAAAATCCTTATCCACCACAAGGAACGTAAAGCGGTAGTTGAACCCATGAATGGAAAGCCATTCGTCCAGCACAACGGAAAAGAGCAACGGAAGTTTCAATCTCCCAAGCCCTGCTTCTGTCAGAATATCTTCCATGCGTGCATGATAGGCTTCTGTCGGAAATTCCTCGCATTTATCATCAGTCGTGCCAGCGACACTTTCCAAGTCCGCAAGAAAGCGGTCAAAGTCTACGCAGACACCCTCAACATGAAAATCAGTGTTAGGGTCGCTGTAACCCATTTCTAAAAGTCCCATATATTTTTTAATTCTCCTTTCGTTCATCTGCTACGGCTTGCCTTGCCAGTACAAGAGAGCCGATAGTCTGTAAAAAATCATGTCCCTTTGGTACAAGGGGAGTGTAAAACTCTGATATGACGCTCGTACCCACGTCACAATAGCCACGCCCTTTGATACGCTTCTGGAAGAACTGTTTCTTTACGTCGCTTCCAAAGAGCATACCGTAGCCCAGCTCGCTGATACGTCCCAAGCCCACACGGAAGTTGAAATTATCTCTGATACCGTCTGAAAAATACTTTGCGTCGGGACGCTGGCAGGCAACAATGAGAAAATAGCCCGCCTGTCTGCCAAGCATGACGATTTTCTTTAGCTGGCTAAGTAGGCTCATACTTTCCTTTGTCCCCAGCATTTCCAAGAACGCCACATACTCGTCAAAGATAAGGAAGTAGGGCGGTAAGCCCAGATAGGCATAGTTCTCGCCCGTCTTGTAATCAGGGTGTTGCTTCATTTCTTCGCTCCTTGCCACCATGCCCTCATAGAACGCATTGACACATTCAATCATATCTTCTTTGGTGTGATACACGTTATCCA
The DNA here is from genome assembly GCA_900018345.1 of Clostridiales bacterium CHKCI006. Classification (GTDB taxonomy): domain Bacteria; phylum Bacillota_I; class Bacilli_A; order Erysipelotrichales; family Coprobacillaceae; genus Fimiplasma; species Fimiplasma intestinipullorum. The sequence goes on along the minus strand of FCNA01000053.1, from coordinate 29,890 downwards.
TGACTGTACCCAAGTCCGCAAGGTCAGCGTTCTTAGGGTCTAAGATGTAAAGCTGGGCGTTGGTCTGCAAGAGGGCTTCAATGATTGTCAGCAGGAAATAGGTCTTTCCACCGCCAGTCCCGCCACAGATAAGGGCGTGAGGGAGTGCGTCATATTCCCATGTGAGGTTCTTCATCAGACGCAAGCCCCCGTTTTCTGCTTTTACTTCGTCAATCGAGATACGGTTCGCTATCATGTCATAAAGTAAAACGTATTCGATATAGCCGTCATGGAGCGTCTTGTCGGTCAGCTCGCAGTAAAGCCCGCTTTCCAGCTTATCTTCCAGTCTAAGGAGCTGGTCTTGATACTTTCCTAAAGAGATTTCACAGCGAATATGGAGCAAGCCCGTGTCCATCTGATAATAGATTTTAGGAAACCAGACAATTTTTTCCCTTGATCTGCCTTGCAGGTCAGTGAAAAAACCGCTGTCCTGTACGGTCTGTGCTTCATACCACTTATTGTCCAGTATCATGCGGGAGAGCTTTTGGCGGTGTAATAGCTTCTTGAAGCTGTCATAGCGAAAGCGGTAATAAAGAAAAGCGACCAATGTACAAACACCAGTCGCTATCCCTATGGTTATGAAGTTGTATGTAGAAAGCGTCAGCCCATTATCAAGTAAACTGAAATGTTCCCAATCGGTACGCATGAGCTGTCCCATGTTCAGTAGCAGGAGAACCGCCACGAACAGGAGCAGGAGCGTACCTATGCAGAAACGGTACACAAGGTTCTTGTCGCTGGCTCTGATACGCTTTCCCTTGTATTTCAATATGTTCATAAACACCCCTTTCTGGATATGGAAAAAGCGGTCAATCGTAAAGACTAACCGCTTCGTGTAATACTGGATATAGATTGAAAATCAATAGTTATTTGAGCTTTTCAACATCTTCAATGTAAATAGATACCTCGCCACATTTAGGGCAGATAGCCACTTTAGGTTTACCCATTCTTCCACCAAATAATTTGTTTTCATCTGATGATAAAACGATACCATAACCAGCTCCCTCAACTTTAACAGCACAATTTTCTTTCATTTCACTGCCACAGCGAATACATTTACGCATTTACCAGCACCTCCAAAATCGTAATTTATAAGCTCATTATATCTCTATTCCATATCATCTACAATGAAAATATGTTTTGCTAATTATTTTTTCTGCTGTCCTTGCGGAGCGTGGTTCTGTGGATTGCCTGCGGGCTGACCGCCTTTATTCTTCAATACAATGTCGTCTGCCTTGATATACCATTCCACATCTGCCCCACGATAGTTGGCGTTTGCCACCGTATCGGCAACAGGATTGATAAGCTCCACCTCGGCATTGTACGTGTAGTCCTTGACAGGGATTTCCGCTGGGATAGATACCTGTATCGTGCGTTCCTGCTGACTGCATTTCAAGTCATAGGTTCTACGCTTGATTTCTTCGCTGGTCGTCCCGTCCTCGTTTTCTACACGCACCTCATGTCTTAATGCGGAGAACTTTAATACTCCGAAAGTCTTTTCCTTATCTAACACAATTCCATTCGCTAATCTCATAATCTGATACCCCCTTTACTTGCTTTCCTCGGCTGGAAGCATATCGTCAGCCGTTAAGATATAGTTGGTGTAGCCACGACCTCGTACGTTCTTTCCCTCGGCGGTAATCTTAGGATTGACGAGCTTGACTTTCTGCTCATACTTGAAACGCTTTTCACCAGCCTTTGCGGGAAGCACCACGATAATGTCGTCGGCTCTCTGAATATCGGAATACAGGTTATAGCTTCTTGTCACGGGAACAAAGCGACCATTGACACGCTGTTGCTCCACGTCATTTTCTCCTGCAAACTCCAAATTTCCAAAAGTCTGTGCCATATTTGGCACGATATATTTTAATTTCATGTGTTCTACCTCATTTCTTTATGTGATTGATATGTGGGGAGCTACACTCCCCACGCCCCTAGTGGACTGTTCTTTTCCGTTGATCTGCAAGCAGAAGAACAGAAAAGGAACAGTTTAGATTTTTATTTCCTGTTACAAATCCATACGGCGGGGAACGTGATTTCTTCATCATCATAAGCAGACCGCCCGATTAAGAGCGTCTACGCTTGAAGAAGTATGTTCCTGCCACGCCTGCACAAGAAAGAACAAGAAGCCCTAAGAATAAGGCAATGTTTGTGTTGTCGCCTGTCTTTGGAGCGTCCGTTGTCTTGCTCGGTGTATCTGGTGTGGTCGGCTGTTCTGGCTCTGTTGGTTCTTCTGGCGTTTCTGGTACTTCTGTGATTGTCACCGTCTGCCCGTCGTCCTCAATGTCCTTATGCTCTGTAACCTTTGTCGGTTCGTCTGGATTGCTCAAATCGTATAATTCCTCAAAGGTCACAAGTTCTTTCCCGCCAAGCTCGGAAGCGTCGAATGTAAAGGCAATCTGGACTTCCATGCTTTCACTGTCGGCAGTAAAAGTATAATCATTCTCGACACGCTCTCCGTTGATGATAAGTTCTGCGTTTTCCTCTTTCAACATCTGCCAGCCTTTGAGCTGATACTTTGTGCCAATTTCCAATCCGTCAAGGGTAACGGTATCAATGATTGTCACGTCTTTTCCTGCTTCAATCTCTTTCTTTCCGTCCTCGCTGGTCGCTGTGGTATGGATAGTGATGATACGCTCCGTGATAAGCACCGTCTGTCCCTCGTCGTCAATGTCCTTGTGTTCTGCCACCTTTACAGGTTCGTCCTCATTGGAAAGGTCGTAAAGTTCCTCAAAGGTTACAAGGTTCTGACCGCCAAGAGAAGAAGCATTGAACGTGTATTCTATTTCAATCTTCATTTCCTCGCTGTCGGCTGTGAATGTGTAATCATTTTCTACACGCTGTCCGTTGATAAGAAGCTCGGCATTTTCCTCTTTCAACATCTGCCAGCCTTTAAGCTGATATTTTGTGGCTTTTTCCAGCCCGTCAAGCGTAACCGTGTCAACGATTGTTACCTCTTTGCCAGCTACGATAGACTTCTCGCCGTCCTTGCCTGTGGCTGTGGTATGGATAGAGATTTCTTTCTCGTATTCATCAGTCAGTGTCCCTAAGTCAACGGTCACATTGTTTCTGGACACCACGATTTCAAACGGTGGGATAAGCTCAAAGCCTTTGTTGCTGTCACAGCGTAATTCCTCAATGATATAAGTATCGTAAATCAAAGCACCCTTGCTGTCGTCTGGTTCGCTTGTCCCAAACCAGATACCGTCCTCACTGGTCTTTCCTGCATTGGTGTTATGCTTATGGGAAGCCCAGTCAGAAGAAGTGGAGAACTGCCCGTTATCATCTGTCACGATAATGTGGCTCTCACCTGTGGTCTTGCTTGTGATCCTAAACGGAACTCCCGCAAGACGCTGGTGTGTGCCAGCACCAATCTTGACACCCTCTAGGTCGCCACGCTTCACTTGATTGTAGATTGATGTGTCTGTCCCTGTAAGGTCAACGATTTTTCCGTCCTCTGTGATTTCAAATTCAATCGGTTCTGCACCGTCCGTCAGATAGCCCTCTGGTGCTTTGCTTTCCTCGATACGGTATTTCCCGTAAGGTAAGAGGTCAGCGGAAGTAGAAGCCACGCCCTCAATGTCGGTAAGGATTGTCTTTACCACTTCGCCTTTATTGTAGAGCTTGCCCTCGACAAGTACGGCATTGTCATTAAGGGAAATGATTTCAAATTCAGCGTCTTTCAAGGTCGCACTACCTTGACCTTTGGTATCGCTGGTTTCTAAATCTCGTTTCTGAACTTTCACACCGCCACGGATAACCTTGTCTGATACATGGTACTGATTGCTTCCAGACAATACGGCAATGTCGCCGTCCTCGGTAATCTGTGTAAGGTACATTCCTTTAATCTGTTCCTCGCTACCGTTTGCCTGCATATACGCACCGTCAAGAAGATAGCCGTTAGGAGCTTTCGTTTCCTCAACGGTCAGCGTCCCTAGAGGAAGCACGTTCTTTCCGTCCTGTGTATAGAAGCTGTCCCCAGATACCTTGTATTCATCAGAAAGGCGGGAAACATAATGGATAGTGCCGTCGCTGTCCTTTTCAGCGATTGTCTTTGTCACCCATGTTTTTGTAGGCTCGCTAGGGAGATTGTCAGCGGTATAGTGTCCCGCATAGAATTTCCATGTGAACTCCGCACCCTCTAGGGAAGCGTCGCCCTGTGGAGCGTCTTTCTGTGTTTCCATGTCAATCTTGAAAAGCTCGATAAGGGTATCTGTAACCTTTGGCGTATCGGATACGTTCAAGGTCGCTGTCTTGCCAGCTTCCACATTTAAGGAATACACTGTATTGTCCACCTTGTAGCCAGCAGGAGCGGAAAGCTCTTTGATGTAGACTGTACCAGCCTTTACTTCCACGGTATCAGTATTTCCGCTGTTATCAGTCGTAAGTGTGGCAAGCTGTTTTGTGCAGTCCTTATCAGAATAGACACCATAAGTCGCACCAGCGATAGAGTAAAGCCCGTTCCCGTCGGTAATGCTGGCATTACTGGAAGTCTTTTTAAGGGTGGCATTTCCTACGACAAGTTTCGCCCAGAACTGTCCAATGTCCTGTCCCACGCCAGAGTAGATATAACCGCCACATTCATAGCGTCCCTTGTTCTCACTGGCAAAGGCTTTTGCCCCAGCGTACACCTCGTCCTGTATCGCTTTTGGGATTTCATCATAGGAAGCTCTGACGTTATCGCATTGCCAGCCCAGATGAACGCTCAATCTCTGCCATACGACACACTGTTCAAGAAGATAGACCTGTTTATAGTTCAATCCGCTGTGACTTTGTGTGTACTGCTTGACGTATTCCAGAGAGAGGGCAACATCTGAAATCTGGTCGTAACTCATGCGTGTGCTTGCGTCGGCCCTGGTCTTGTAGCCGTTCTTGAAGTTGGTGTTGATGTCTACACAATAGGCGGTTTCACCCTCAACTTTCATATAGCCCTCATTAAATGTCGAACCGATAGAGCCGTCATTCATCACTTTTTCAATGATACCGACACGCTCGGCACTTTCTGTCCAGTATTGCTTCTCGGAAGCGTGGACTGCCGTTGTCGGCAAAGCGGTAACGATAGTCGCAAAGGCAAGGAAGCCTGTGGCTAATCGCTTCAATATCTTTTTCATAGCTTTTAAAATTCTCCTTTCGTTTGGATATAGAAAAAGCCGTCCATTTCTGAACGGCTGGAAATAGAAAAGGAACGTCAATATCGGCGTTCCATAATCTACTTGCGATATTCAATTTTTAGTTTATCAATACTGATGTGCTGTACCATATCTTTGCAAATCTGGGATTTCTAACGTATCAAGGCTCATTCAATGGTAGTAAAATCGTAGTAATTTGAAGTATTTAAACCCTTGAAAATGCTGATAGATACAGTGTTTTAGCGGACAATCAGATTTTTAGTTGGTTTTTAACTCATAAAAAAATATGAATTGCAAAAAAGATTGCAAAAATCATCGCTAACACATCGAGCCCCAGACAAAGCCAGACAAGATAGCCACTGTCTTTGATCTGCACTGCTGAAAGATAAACACTTAAAACATAAAGCGTCGTATCCGTCGCTCCCTGAGCAAGCGTTCCCATTCGGCTATAAAGATGTAAGGGGCCATAGGACTGATAAAGCTGATTTAAAAATGTCAGCGAAGCCTGTGAAGAAATCGGCCTCAAAAACATCATTCCCACTAATTCTGCCGGCAGAAATCCTGCCAGAAGATCCGCAACCGCTTTTAATAAACCACTCGATTCTAATATAGCTACCATGGTCAGCAATGCCAATAGACCACTCAATAGGCTTTTTAAAAGCCCTAAGCCTTCAATGACCCCTTGTTTAAAACTTTCATACAGATCGACATGATGCCACCAGCCATCCAATAAGATGAACAGCATCACGGCCATTAGTAGACTAGCCATGTTTCTCCAGACAGACCTGAAGACCAAGTCCAATTATCAGCACCAATAGGCCCAACAGAGCCGTATAAGGCATAAAGTCGGTCGGATCGGGTGCCTGATACTGAGCGCGCAGGGTCATGATCGTCATTGGAAAAAGAGAAAATCCTGTAGTATTAAAGATCAACATCGTTTTCATTGAACGGCTGGCCCGTCCCTGATGCCCCGCTAATTCATCCATACGCTGCATGGCTTTGAGTCCACTGACCATCGCCAGACTGCCTAGTCCTAGACAATTGCCAATGAAGTTTGTCGCAATATAACCGATAGCCTTATCTTTAGATGGCAACTGCGGATAGATCCTGCTAAAAAGAAACTGACAGGCATTCGCCAGACGTTCGACTAGACCGGAATCACTGGCGATGTTAAGAAAGCCATTCCAGATACTTGCCATTAAGACAAGATTCAAACAAAGCGTCAACCCGTTCTCAGGTACTTTTAATAGCGCATCAAGCATTACCAGACTGCGATCAGTGCCCAAGCCAAACAGTAATGAGAAGACCATGATCACTGCAAAAACAACCCGCATAATAATTTCCTCCAAAAATCATCCCATTGCCACTGCTTCTTGGCTTCCAGCACAAATTCCCCTAACAATTGACCACTTTTCGTACTGATCTTTAAACGCTCATTTGGGCTTGTCTCATATTGAAGCTCAGGCTTTTTCTCATCAATAGGCCATAACAGATAGACAGGCTGCTTGACCTCATAAGTATAATCGCCGTAACGATGGACCCCCTGATCAATACAAAGGACATTTTCATACATTGCAAAATAATTCTCATACAGCGCCTGATGATAAGCAAAGTCGTCCCCACAGTTAAAGGTGACCACAATCAGTTCCAGATCATTTTTACGTGCACTTGATACAAGCGTCCGTTTGGCCTTGCGTGTAAAGCCGGTCTTTCCTCCTGTGCTATAATCATAATTTTCTAAAAGCTTGTTTTTATTATGCCAGGTGCCATTGCCATCCTCACGCTGGTAACTCTTTGTTGCGGTAACTTCCCGAAAAATAGGATTTGCCATACAGTAACTCATGAGAAGGGCCATATCGTAGACCGAGGACTGATTCCCCTCATCCTCTTCATCCAGACCCGTCGGATTGGCAAAATGCGTATCAGTCATACCAAGTTCGCGGGCCTTTTCATTCATCAGCTCGACAAAAACCTCGATACTTCCCGCACTGTGGTAGGCAAGACACAAAGCAGCATCATTGCCACTTCTCAGCATGGTCCCATAAAGCAGATCACGCAAGCTGATGGTATCCCCTTTATGAATGTAGACACCGCTCCCGTAAGCTTTATCAATCTCATCGCCAATCGTAACCACCTTATCCAAATCTGCCTGCTCGATTGCAACGATGGCCGTCATGATCTTCGAAATGCTTGCGACACTTTGTACTTCATGGATTGCTTTACCTTCTAATACCTGGTGGGTCAGACTTTCCATCACAATATAATTCTTAGCCCAAAATTCAGTTGCCTGAACTGGACTAGCATTTAAACAGAAAAAAAGACTCAGACATAGCCAAAACGGACATAAATGCTTCATGCTGTCTCCCCCTCAAGACAAGCTATGCTTCTCAACAGAGTCCTAGACCAAAAAAAGCGACTACTCCTGTGTCGCTTCTTCCTGATATCGAAAATCGAATAAATTATCTGATTGTTCAGCCGGCATCAATTCTTCTAAAGCAGGCAGCTCATCAAGAGTGGCTAGATCAAATGCATCCATAAACTGATCGGTCACACCATACAGAATGGGTTTTCCCGGGCTGTCTTCTCGTCCGACCTCACGAATCAAGGCACGTGCCAGCAAGCGCCGAATGATTGCATCGCTGCCAACGCCGCGGATCTCTTCAATCTTCAAACGTGTGACAGGTTGATTATAGGCAATGATCGCCAGCACTTCCATGGCCGCATTCGATAAGGTGGCCGTTGACTGATGCACCATCTTTTCAAAAAATGAACGGTACTTTTCTTTTGTCGCCAGCTTATATTTACCAGCCAGAAAAACCATCTGCAGACCACAGGATTTCCGTTCTTCCAGCTGTTTTTTTAAAGTGCTTAGATAAGCCTTGCAGCTCGCTTCATCCATATTGAGGACAGTACGGATCTCTTTAACACTCAGCCCCTCATCTCCAGCCAGAAAAAGCATTCCTTCGATGATCGCCAGATTTTCTTCTAAAAATTCACTCATAAAACCTCCACGTATATTTCATCAAATTGATGATCCTGATTCAAACGAATGCTCTTTTCATTAGCTAAGACCAAAATAGCCAGAAAAGTGATAACGAAAAGATGCTTATCGCCCTCATCGAAAAGATCTGAAAAAGGGATCTTTGTATTTTTATGATCTAACAGCATGGCTTTGATCTGTGCCTTGCGTTCTTCAATAGAAATTTCTTTAGGGGCCACCGCATTCTTCATCGGTGACAAAAGGATCTTGCGCTGCATGACCTTACGCATGGCTACGATCAGATCATATGCTTCTAAATGTTCCGGTAAAGCAAAACTCATATCCTTTGTATATACCTGCATATTGCTTGGCAGTTTCATAAAGATTGCATCTCGTTCCTCTTTTTTTAACTTCAGCGCTTCCACCACTTCTTTATATTTACGATATTCGACCAGACGATGGATCAGCGCCTGACGCGGATCTTCCTCGTAAGGATCCTCCACTTCAACCTGGTTGCGCGGCAGCAGCATACGGCTTTTGGTTTCAACAAGATAACTAGCCATGACTAGATACTCACTGGCTACCTCTAAATGCGCATACTGATGTGCTTCAATGTAAGCGAGATACTGGTCGGTGATCTCTGAGATCTCCAAATTCAAAAGATCCATCTCCTTCTCCTTGACCAGATGCAACAGCAGATCCAACGGTCCTTCAAAATTATCCAATTTCACTAAATAGGTATCTACGTCCATATCCTCACCTGCCTGTTTACTGATTATACCATAGATTCCTCTCAAAATTAAAAAAAATCGCTTTTAGGAAGGCGATTTTTTTGGCAAACGAAAAATAAAGTGCATGAGTGCCCGCCCATCAAATGGAACAAGCGGATAAGCATAAAAAGAGTGAAATCGATCTAAATGCATCAGATAGCTTAAAAAGAGAAAGTGAAACGTCGCCAGACCATATTTACCAGCGACCAGTGTTGCCAGGATCATTCCCCATTTGACCAGTTTGTTTGCCAACGAAAGCTCATAACTCGGTGTTGCAAATCCAGCGACATTACTGATAGCAATATAGAGCAAGACTTCTGGCAAAAAGACACCTAGATCGATGGCCATCTGCCCCAATAAGAGCGCGGCAACCAGTCCCATCGCACTGCTCAATTCACTAGGTGTATAGATTGTTGCCAGACGCAATAGTTCGATAGCCCCTTCGGCAATAAAAACCTGTAACCCTAAACTTAATACCTCTCCTTCGGGAGGACGCAAAAAAAACATTCTGGAGAGCTGTGGGTTTTGAATTACACTGAGCCAAAGTGGAACAAGATAAATGGAAAGTAAAATAGCCATCATACGGATGAGTCGGATCATCGTTCCGATCAAAGGTGTTTCACGATGCTCCTGTACATGTTCGAGCAGATCACATAGATGAATAGGCAGCAAGATCACACTGGAAGTCGTATCTACGACCAGTGCAATATGACCTTTAATGACTTCGGCAGCAACAATATCCGGTCGCTCACAGTAACGGACAAGCGGAAAAGGATGAAATCCCTGATCGACCAACAGTTCTTCGATTGCGCGATCGCTCATGGTCACCTCTTCCACCTGTAAGTTCACTAAACGTGAGCGGATCGTATCCAGCAACTTGGCATTGACCCGATCCTCCATATAACAAAGACAGACATCCATTTGCGAAACACGGCCAATGCTCATGATCTGCATGACTAAAGCTTCATGGCGAATGCGGCGTCGGATCAGTCCCACATTCATGATCAAGTTTTCATTAAAGCCATCCTTGGCCCCGCGAATCGTTTTTTCCGTATCTGGCTGTCCGATGCTGCGTCCTGGATAACTGCGGGTCTCAACCACATAGTAACGTTCCTGATAAGTTAGGACAGCACACCCTGAAAAAAACAGCTTTTTAGCTACATTTTGGTCAGTCGTCACCAGGAGGCTGCCGGTAATCAATTGACGTTCGATCTGTTTGGCATCCTCAAGTAAGAAGAGACCGGCCACTAAGGTGTTGATAGCTTGACCGTCGGCTAAGCTTGTGAGATAGTCAAGCTGAATCGGTTCACCGGCAATCTGCCATTGGCGTGAGGCATGATCAAATGATAACGTCATGACTTAGGCTTAAAAACTAAAGAAGTGAGAAATGCAAACAGAATGGCACTGGTAATTCCGGCAGCCGTCAGATCAAACATTCCCATTGCAATTCCCAATAAACCATATTCCTCACTCATTGCCATTGCGCCATGCATCAGAGAATGTCCAAAACTCGTGATCGGCAACAGAGCTCCGGCATGGAAGACCTCGATACACCAATCATACCAGCCAAATAAATCTAAACATGCGCCCAGACAGACAAATAAACTCGTAATATGTCCTGGGGTCAGCTTAGTTCGATCATAAATGATCTGCCCCAAAAGACAGACAAAGCCACAAAAGCAGAAAGCTAACAGATAATTCATTGACAGACCTCCCATTCAATCGCGTGGGCAATACAGGGAATGGTTTCTTTCTGGGCAGTGCTCGTTTTAGAAAGCAAGGCGCCCGTCGGAACATAAAGCAAGTGCTTGATCTGACCAGATAAAAGCTGAGGAAGCAGATGACTTGCCAGCACGAGCGCACTGCAGGCAGCGCCGCTTCCGCCCTGATACACTTTTTGATGCGCCACATCATAAAGCATCAGACCACAATCCTGATATGGACTTAGATCGATGTCGTCCGCTTGAAAGAGGCTCTTCAGCATTTTTGCTCCAAAGCCAGACAGATCACCTGTGACAATGAGATCATAATCCTGACAAGTCTGTTGACGACTTGCGAGATGACGCTTGATGGTATCATAGGCAGCCGGGGCCATCGCTGATCCCATGTCGTTTGCATCTTTCAAGCCGTAATCGATGATCCGACCAAGGGTACAGCCAACTAGACGAATGGACGCCTTCTGATGAGAGAGCAGAAAACTGGCTGCACCGGTCGCTGTGTACGTACAGGTTGGCTTTTTTTGAATACCATATTCAACTGGATAGCGATATTGTCTTTCGGCCGTAGCGTTATGACTGGAGATGCTGACCATCACGGGCTGTTCTACCGCTTCGACCACCAGACCTGCTAAGCCAAGTCCTAATGCTGAGGTCGCACAAGCTGCGTAAACACCAATAAAAGGACATTCTAAATGCCGGGCACTGAAGGAGGAAGCGACCAGCTGATTTTCTAAATCGCCACCAATCACACAAAAAAGATCATCCTTAAGCAATTTTGCTTTCTTAAGACATAGATCCTGTGCCTGGCTTTGCATTGCCCGTTCTGCCTTCTCGAAGGTTTTTTCGCCTGCATAAAGATCATCATAGGTCCAATCAAACCCTTCATGAAGTGGTCCCTGATTTTCAATTGGACCGGCTACACTGGCAAAATGACTGAGATAGACCGATTCAAAAAGGATTGTCTTACCCGCCAAAGAAGACATAACGAATCACTCCAATCACGAAACTGGCTACAATTCCAAAGGTAATGACCGTACCGCCTAAAGAAAACATATGTGAGCCTACCCCACTCACCAGCCCCTCTGCCCGGCTTTCTAAGGCTGCTGAAGTCATTGAGTTCGCAAAACCGGTGATGGGAATGAAAGTTCCAGCTCCGGCGTGTCCGGCCAATTTGTCAAAGACACCTAGTCCAGTCAACAGACAGGCCACAGCAATCAGTGTCACGATCATCGGTGTTCCTGCCTGCTGTTCATTCAAACCAAACCAATTCATATAGAGCGTCACCAATGCCTGACCCAGTGCACCAATCAACCCTCCGACCAAAAAAGCTGTGATAGCATTTTTCAGATAAGGGACTTTGGGCTGCTGCTGTTTAACCAGATCTCGATATGCTTGTTTATCCATGATACATTCACCTCATCTGTATTTTTTACCGTTCCTGTCATTTTATACAAAAAAAGAATCACGCTGAGTGATTCAATGTTTCCAATTTTTCCATTAATTCCAGATAGCGTAATTCTTTTTCTTCCAGCAAAGCTTCCAGCGTATTTTGTTCTTGTGTCAGGGCACTGATCTTCACAAAATCCGTCACACCATCAAACGCAGCATCAACCTGACGCTTCTTTTCTTCCAGTTCGCCAATTTCTCCTTCTAAACGCTCCAGCTCACGCATCTCTAAATAGCTTAGCTTACGTGTTTGACGCGGACGGCTCAGCTTATTTTTAGCGACTTTTTGTTTGTCTGCATTTTCTTTTTGGACACTGGCATAATCACTATAACCACCATTATAAACCTGAATATGCGCATCTTCAAAAGCCCAGATGCGATCCACGACTTTATCAAGAAAGTAACGGTCGTGACTGACCGTGATCACAATCCCCTCAAAATCATCGAGATAGTTTTCAAGTACGGTCAGTGTATCAATATCCAGATCGTTGGTTGGTTCATCAAGAACAAGAATATTCGGTTCATCCATCAATACCGAAAGCAGATAGAGCCGTCTTTGCTGACCGCCGGAAAGCCGTTCGATTGGTAAATAAAGAGTATGTTCATCAAACAGGAAATCTTCCATCATCTTTTTGGCTGTGATGATCCCCTGACGCGTATGGATCTCACCTTTCTTTTGAGCGATAAAATCATAGGCACGCATTTTGGGATCTAACCCCCTACTCAGCTGATCAAAATAACCAATGACGACTGTTTCACCCCAGTCAATGGTACCTTCATAAGATGGATCGCGCTGACAGAGAATATTTAATAACGTGGATTTCCCGCAACCATTTTCACCAATAATACCGATCCGCTCAAACGGAGAGATCCGATAGCTGAATGGTTCAAACAGCACTCTAGAACCTATTTTACGCGAAACCTGCTCCAGTACGATGGCTTTTTTCCCTAAGCGCTGCATGCCCGTCTGGATCTCCATGCTGCCACTAGGCTTCAGATCATCCATTGCCTTGAGCTTCTCATAACGTTCCAGTCGGTCACGGCTCTTCGTTCGACGGGCTTCAACACCCGCCTCAACCCAAAGCTTTTCTCGCCGCAGAAAGCTTTCTCTCTTGCGTTTGGCCGCCTGCGCCTGTTCCAGCCTTGTCATGCGATAATCCAGATATCCCTGATACCCGCCCTGACTCATATAGAGATGACCATCACTGACTTCGACAATGGTCTTTGTCACATGTTCAAGAAAATAACGATCATGCGTTGACATCAGAATAGCGCCCGGATAATGGATCAAATATTTTTCCAGCCATTCTACCATCTCAATATCAAGGTGGTTGGTCGGCTCATCCAAAATCAACAAATCAACCTTATTGATTAAAGCTCCCGCCAGTGCAACCCGTCGCTGCTGTCCACCCGATAATTCACAGGCAATCGCCTCTAGATCAGGGACTTTTAAGCGCGTCAGGATGCTTTGCATCTGGTAAAGATCGGCACTCGGACAACGCTCCAGCATGGCTTCCCGTACCCGCTGCCCAGGTTGAAAATGCCAGGTCTGTTCCAGATAAGCGATGGTCAGTCCCGGTTTGACAGCAAATTGGCCAGAAGCATGATCCAAAGAAGCGATGATCTTCAATAAAGTACTCTTGCCATTTCCGTTTAAACCGACCACCCCTATCTTCTGTTTAGGTTCAATAAAAAGCTTTTCATGATCGAGTATGATCCGCTCACCATATTTCACTGTGAGTTCGCTTGCCTGCAAAAGCATTGACATTCTCCTTTCCGATTGACGTGATGCCGGACTGATGATATCAGTCCATTCTCAGATGATAAAATATTGACCCCTAAAGCGTGCATTTTTTCACGGGACTTCACAAAACTTAAAAAGCCCATCTATTCCCTTATCGAGGATGTGCGGGCTTATCTGAAAAAAATACGAGAAAACTCGTATTTTATGCATTCGTTACATTTTCTTCCCAAAACAGGTCATTCAATGTAAGATTTAACGCTTTACAAATTTCAACACATAACTTCAAAGAAGGATTATAATTCCCTGATTCAATCATACCGATTGTCTGACGAGTTACGCCAACAATACTTGCCAGGTCACTTTGAGAATAATCGTGTTCAATACGCGCAATCTTCATTCTTTTGTTTTTCACAAACATCACACTCCTTACTGGATGCTTATGAAAAGTAAAAGAGCATAAAGAAACCCAACCAATCAAGTCAGCCATGCGTCCTTACTTTTCCATAAGTTGCCCATAAAATTTACTCAAATAGTATAGAAAAAAATATATATTTTGTCAATATCTTTGGACCATTTAATGCATATTTCTTGCGCGCGAGCAATCGTTGCTGCGAACGAGATCTGTATTCACTACAACGACCGGGAAGCGCTCAAGAAAGCGATGCTCAGGTATCTCTTTAGCCAGCATGGCTAGAATCGTCAGACGCTGATGACCATCTATACAGACAAAGTGATCTTCGTCGATCTGCTTGACACGTATAGGAAAAGAAACGCCTACGCGCAACACGCTCGCTTTCAAACTGGGACGGGGTTCACGCCAGTCAAATTGAATCTTATCAAGCGGAACATGAATGATTCTCATAGGCGTGAATTGGATTGAATACAAAAGACCGGTGCATCTGTCATGAGAATTCCCTTAGAACCCAAAATCTCATTAGAGACACAAAGTCCATCTTCATATTTTAAAAGATAATGGTCCAATGGATAAGCCATCTTCTCAAGTGAAATGATTGCCCGATCCACACTGAAAAAAGAGACATACTGATAATTCAGACGACGGATCTCATGTCTGCCGGGTTTGAGCAGGTAAATCTTATTGAAACGGTCATAGATCGTCAGATGGTAATCCTGATAACGAACAAGCAGACGCATGATTGTCACAAAATGATCCAATCGACCGCCCGTTACCCCATAGAGATCGATTTCATCATAGCCTCGCTTTATAGCTTCCAAAATGGCCATTTCCGTGTCCGTATAATCCTTATGCGAAGGCAGGACCTGAACTTTTTCAGCCTGTAAGTCAGGTCTGCTTGTCCAAGAATCAAAATCACCGATCATATAGACAGGCTGGATCCCCTGCTCGATCAGTGCCTGATAACCGCCATCCACCGCAATAAACGGAATATTCTGATCAGCGATAGGTCCAGGCTCACCTGCACCATAAATTCCTATCTTCATAATAACGATGCCACCGCTGCCTGTCGATCAGATGCGTGGAAAACATAGCTGCCAGCGACAAGAACATCCGCACCACTTTCTTTCGCTTCAATTGCCGTCTGGTCGTTGATCCCACCATCGACTTCAACAAGACAATGATAGGCGCCCTGTTGAATCGCCGCTTTCAAACTTCTGATCTTATCCAGCGACAAAGGCATAAAACGTTGACCGCCAAAGCCTGGCTCCACGCTCATAACTAACACCAGATCTAATTTTTCAAGATAAGGAAGGACGACCTCCACCGGTGTAGCTGGCTTGATACTCAGACCTGCCTTTTTGCCATGCTGATGAATGATGTCACAAAGATGCGCAATTTCATCTTCAGCTACCGCTTCGTAATGGAATGTAACGAGGTCTGCGCCGGCATCCAGAAAAGCCTGCAGATAACGTGCCGGCTCACTGATCATCAGATGCACATCCAAAAAAAGCGATGTGGCCTGACGCAAACTTTTTAAAATATCCATCCCAAAAGACAGATTAGGGACAAAATGGCCATCCATTACGTCATAATGCAGCCATTGCGCCTGCGTCGCTTCAATACTTTTCACTTCCTGATGCAGATGTAAGAAATCTGCGGATAAAACGGATGGGGATATGATCATTAATATTTCTCCTTTCGCTGCTGTATTTCGTTTAAAAACATCAAATAATGCTCATAGCGTTCCTGACTGATCTTACCATCACTGACAGCCTGTTTAATTGCACAGGATGGTTCATGCTGATGCAGACAGCCGCGATACTTGCAAGAGGCCGAGAGTTCAGCAAAATCGTGATAACTACAGGCTAATTCACGTGCACTCATGTCCAAAATCAAGGAAGAAAACCCCGGTGTATCAGCCACCCAGCCGCCGAGCAGACCAAACAGTTCAACATGGCGTGTCGTATGGCGTCCGCGGCCAAGCGCCGTAGAAATCTCTCCGATCTGCAATGTCAGCTTCGAATCGAGGGCATTGAGCAGGCTGGATTTGCCCACCCCGCTTTGTCCTGTCAGCACGCTCACCTTATCTTGAAATAAACCTTGCATATCGGCCAGCCCGCGGCCATCCTGACTGCTCAGTTCATATAAACGATAGCCCGCCTGACGATAAGGGGCCAGGACCTTTTCAGTTTCTTGGGCATCATCAGCCAGATCCACCTTTGTTACCATGATCACTGGCTCAATGCCTTTATTCTCAATGACAGCTAAAAACCGATCCAGCAGCAAGCTGGAAAAATCCGGATCGCGCCATGAAACAAAAATCAAAGCCTGATCGATATTGGCTACCGGTGGACGCACCAGCACATTTTTTCTTTTTTCTATTTCCATAATATAGCCCTGGCCCTGTGCATCCACAATAAACTGGCACCAGTCTCCTACCAGGGGCTTCAGATCGTCCTTGCGAAAACGTCCCCTGGCCTTACATATAACCGTCTGTTCCTGACTGGCAACCGTATAGAAGCCTGACAGGGACCGAATAATACGTCCTTTATCCATATAGTTGCTCCTTTTCATTCACCTATCCGGTCGTCTGCGTTGAAGATCCTTCGCTGGATGAATCTTCATCGTCTGTCTGATCATTTTGATCATCCGATGGCGCTGGATCGGGATCAGGTAAATTGACCATATGATCATAATAGTATAAGGTCACCTCAACATTAGAAGAAGTCAGTGTCTCATTTTCATGGGTCTGTCTGATCACAACATTGACCTGCATTTTCGCAATTTCTTCGGGACTCGTTGGCGGATCCAGTACTTCTGTTTTGACATTAATGCCTTTACCTCTTAGAAGGGCTGCCGCAGTATTGATATTCATCCCAACAACACTGTCAACCGTCACTGAATAACCCTCTGAGACATAGAGCGTAATGGATTTGCCCGTGCTTTCTGGATCGAAAGTAAATCCTTCTTCTAAGGACTGACGCATGACTGTCCCTTTACTGTATTCTTCACTTTCAAGATACTCCTCTTTGACCTCGATTCCCATGTTTTCCAGTAATGTCTTCGCGTCGCTGTAACGCATGCCAACATAATTATCGATCACAATCGATTTTCCCTGAGAAACGGTAACCGAAACGCGTGTCCCTTTCGTGACTTCTTCATCCTTGACCGGGTTCGACTGAATGATCTGACCCGCCGCGTAAATATCCGATGTTTCTTTTGAAACGATGGTCTCATCAAGCACCAGATCATAGTCGGCTAATAAAAGCTTAGCATCGGCAAGGCTCATGCCTGTAATATCGGGCATGATGACATGGTTTGGTCGAAAGATTGCATTAAATGCAAAGAAACTGGCAATCACGACCAAAACGCTTGCCACGCCGATCGCAATATATTGATATTTCTTGCGTTTCTGTTTACGTGCACGTTCTGCTTTTTCCTTTTTAGAGATCTTCTTAGGCTCTTCATTGTTTTTTGCCTTCGCAGGTTCACTGTAGATCAAAGTTGGCTCAGAAAGGTCCGGCACTTCCAGCACAAGCTTATCCTCATCCGGAAATTTGAGGGCCTGACTGAGCGCATAATGAAAATCCGCAACGTCCTGATAGCGATCTTCTGGATTCTTCGCAGTCGCACGAATAATAATATTCTCAATGGATTGTGGAATGGTTGGATTAAACTCACGGATGGATGGAATATCTTCACGCATATGCTTGATTGCAATATTTACGGCCGTATCCGCATTAAAAGGCACCTGGCCGCGTAAAAGTTCATAAAAGATGATGCCTAAAGCATAGATATCACTTTGCCGAGTTGCTTTCTCGCCTCGAATGATCTCAGGCGCCAGATAATGAAGAGATCCCATGATTGTTTGTGATTCCGTCACCTGACTGAAGGATTGAACCGTAGCAATTCCAAAGTCGCCGATCTTTAAGATACCACTATCTGTGACTAAGATATTTTGTGGTTTGAGGTCACGATGAATCACCCCGTGAGCGTGGGCTTCTTCAACACCACTGGTCAGCTGCAGCATCACATCGACCGCTTCCTGCAGGTGAAGCGCACCGCGTTTATAGATCAGTTCTTTGAGCGTCATGCCGGATACATATTCCATAACAATATAATACTGACCATCTTCCTCACCCACATCATAGATTTCAATAATATTGCGATGTGAGAGCGTTGCCGCAGCACTGGCTTCCCGTCTGAAACGCTGGACATAGGTATCATCCTGTGCCAGATGGCTGCGTAAGATCTTGACGGCGACATTTCTATCCAAAATGGTATCGCGGGCTAAATAAACATCCGCCATCCCACCCTGACCAATAATTTCTTTGATCACATAACGATCTGCCAGGACCTTTCCATTAGGCATGCGACTTCCCTCCTTTGATAATGAGTGCAACT
This sequence comes from Clostridiales bacterium CHKCI006, assembly GCA_900018345.1. GTDB lineage: Bacteria > Bacillota_I > Bacilli_A > Erysipelotrichales > Coprobacillaceae > Fimiplasma > Fimiplasma intestinipullorum. Next base: position 11,248 of record FCNA01000053.1, on the reverse strand, counting down.
CCAATATTATCATAACCACCACGGGCATTGGCTTCATGAATTAAATGATGACAAATCGTTCTGGCATCAGGATGGGCCTCGAGAATTTGTTTGATCAGACCTTCGTTGAGACAATTGTACAAACCATCACTGCAAAGCAGCAGCACCCCCTCATGAAAAGGCAGCACCTGATGCGTAACAACAATCTTTTCGAATACACCTAAAGCCTTCATCAGCACATTCTTTTGCGGATGATGAAGCGCCTGTTCACGATTGATCGACCCGCTTTCTACTAAAAGATTGACATAAGTATGGTCCTGGGTCAACTGTTTCAATTCAGATTGAGCGAATAAATAGGCGCGGGAATCGCCCACATGACACACACACATCTGATCATCGATCACCAGTGCTAAAACGACTGTTGTTCCCATCCCATGATGATTGGCATTGGCCTGACTGTCAGCGTAGATCAAAGCATTCGCTTTCGCAATACATTCCAGCAGCCACTTTCTGGCTGCCCAGATATCATCAAAACCCGGTTCTGCTTTAAAAGCCGAAATCAGTTCTTTAATAGCCATTGAGCTTGCTTCCTCACCCGCCTGATGGCCGCCCATGCCATCACAGACGACCGCTAACAGCTGATGACGATCATTCTCTACAACATTGGCGCGATCCTGGTTCACTTGCCTCACGCGGCCAATATTGGTCTCACTTGCGAAATCCATGCATACCACCTCATTTCAACATTTTCTTTGCCCTAAGCTGGCCACAGGCAGCATCGATATCACTGCCATGTTCTTTACGCAATGTCGCGTTGACCTTCAAGCGCAATAATTCCTGATGAAAAGCACTCACGCACTCAGCACTCGACTTTTGGAATCCATTTTCACTGACCGGATTATAGGGAATCAAATTAATATAACAATTCAAACCATGCACATAATGGGCTAACTGTCGAGCGTGTGCCAAGCTGTCATTGACACCGTCAAGCAGAATATATTCGAAAGTGACGCGTCGATTGGTCTTAGCGATATAGTTCTTGATGCTTTGTCTTAATGCATCCATACCATAGACCCGATTGATTGGCATCAGCTGATCTCGAATTTCATCATTAGGTGCGTGTAATGAAATAGCCAGATTGGTCTGCAGACCATTATCACTGTACTGATCGATCTTGGGAATCAATCCACAGGTAGAGATCGTCATATGTCTGGCCCCAATAGCGAGACCTTTAGGTTCATTCAAAATGTGGACAAAGCGATCCACGTTATCATAATTGTCGAAAGGTTCACCCGTTCCCATAACTACCACGTGGGTGACGCGCAGACCTTCTTTTAACAGCTCCTGATTGACGAACATGACCTGTCCCACCATCTCTGCCGCACTGAGATCGCGCTGCTTCTTTAAAAGACCGCTGGCACAAAAAGCACAGCCCATATTACAGCCTAACTGGCTGGTCACACAGACCGACTGTCCGTACTCCATACGCATCAGCACCGTTTCAATCAGTCCGCCATCTTTTAAGGCAAAGAGATATTTCGTGGTTCCATCTTTCGCGACTTGTTTTTCAACTAAAGATAGTGTCTGAATATCGTAATTTTTAATTAACTTTTCTCTTAGTTCTAAAGATAAATTACTCATTTCAGAAAAAGAGGTTGCTTGTTTGCGATACAGCCATTCGAAGACCTGTGTCGCACGAAACTTCTTTTCACCTATTTCTGCCATTTCTTCAATCAGTTGGTTTTGCGTGTAATCATATATGTTCTTCATCTTTTTTCACCATTTTCGCCATATAGAATCCATCCGTTCCAAATTCAAAAGGTTGGATCGTGCGCTGCTCGCACAGCACCATTTGTGGATGTTGGGATAGAAACCAGGCAATATTCTTCTCATTTTCTTTTTTATTTAGGGTACAGGTACTGTAAACCATTTTTCCATTATTCTTTAAAAGATAATAGCTTACTGACAGCAACTGACGCTGCAACTGTTCAACTTCATCCAGAACCCCGGAATCATGATAACGAATTTCAGGTTTACGCCCCAAAACACCCAGTCCTGAGCAAGGCGCATCTAACAAAATAGCATCCGCACAGCCATCAGGCAAAATGTGTGATAACTGTGTTGCATCATAGACCTGAGCCTCGATATTAGTTGCTTTTAAACGTTGCGCATTCTCCTTGACCAAGGCAATTTTATGCTGATAAAGATCAAACGCTTTGATCGTTCCCTGATTTCGCATCAAACTAGCCAGATGACAAGTCTTTGAGCCGGGCGCACTGCAGAGATCCAAAACCAGTCCAGTGGGTGGATCTAGAAACTCGCTGACATACTGACTGGCTTCATCCTGGATCGTGATCTCACCTCGCTGGTAAGCCTCTGCATAAGCCTGGAACCCTTTTTTTAAAAGCACCGCATCCTGTGCGAGACGTCCGTTCTCACAATCCGGATACTGCTTCAAAAATGCCTCTTTACTGGTCACAAGACGATTTACGCGTGCTGCCAATGACGGTGTTTTCTGATTGGCCTGTAAGATCTTCAGAGCCGTCTCATCCCCGTATTGACGTCTTAGTAACTTCACTAACCAGATCGGATGACTGTAATTAATGGACCAGGTTTCATCGATATCTTTTCCTTCCACCCAGTCACACTTGATCTCTGTAAGCTGGTGAAGCAAGGCATTCATAAAACCGGCTGCCTGCTTGCCCCTTCTTGCCTTAACAAGCGCCACTGCCTCATCAATGATGGCATAAGTCGGAACGCGATCAAAAAACAGCATTTGACATAAGCTCATACGCAAGACCGTTTTTTCAAGTGGGCGTACACGCTTCCCCTGAATGATCGGATTGATCCAATGATCTAGATACAGCTGATGACTGACGACCAGATAGACCAGCCGTGTTAAAAAATCAGCATCCTGGCTCGACAGATTGGCCGTCTGAAGGGCATGATTCAACATTAAATTAAGATATCCGCCCTCTGATTCCTGACGTCTAAGGATATCTAAGGCATAGGCCCGGACGGTTTTTTTCATGTCCGTTTCCCTCCCAGTCGCTGCCACAAGGATGGTTGTTGATAACCATGCTGCTTCAGCCAGGTACGTGCATCTTTATTTTTCTTACCAGCAGCTGCTTTCATAAGCGCAATTGCTTCCTCACTCTGATCATCTTTTTCAAGTAAAGCCAGCGCATAGTGATACATACAGCCGGGATCTTCAATTTTAGCGCCTGCTTTGAGCCAGTAAAGTGTACGGCTTTCATCCTGCTCGACACCATCGCCATAGCGATAGCACATCGCTAAAGCCTGCATACAGCGCCCATCCTGATGAGTGCAGCCTTTCTTAAAATACTGCACTGCCTTTGCTTCATCTTTCTCTACGTCTTCTCCGACCAGATACATAAAGCCGATATTATAAAGCGCATGAATATTTCCACGCTTAACTTCCTGTTCTAACATCTCAATTTCACTTTGTTTTTTTCTCGGCATATTTCCCCTCCTACATCTGCGAATATGGATTAACATCAATATCGATCTTGACCTTAGTCTTCAAATTCTCCAGGATCATCCGGATGGCCTCGAATAAAGCGTCATGCTTTGTATATTTGACCAGGACCCGATAACGATAATCATCATGCATCTTCGCTATCAGACAAACCGATGGACCCAGAACATGGATCTGTTTTACTTTGGTTTGCAGATAGGCAGCCACCTGGGTAGCGACCTTCACCACCTCACCTTCCTGTTTATAGCTAAACAAAATGCTCAGCATATAACAATAAGGTGGATAGACCGCCAGCGCACGGCTGGCAATTTCCTTTTTATAAAAAGCTTCATAATCCTGCCGCGCGCCCAGTACAATCGGATATTGAGAAGGGTTGAACGTCTGAATGATGACACGTCCGCTCAGACGATCGCGCCCCGCACGTCCGGCAACCTGCAAAATAAGATCGAAAGTTCTTTCAAATGAACGATAATCCGGTATATTCAAGGACTGATCTGCATCCAAAATGCCGACCAGTGTCACATTTTTAAAATCTAATCCCTTGGCGATCATCTGCGTCCCCAACAGGATCTGCGCTTTCTGGTTTTCAAAATCAGAAAGCAGCTTTTCGTGAGCACCTTTGCGCGAAGTCGTATCCAGATCATAGCGGATGACCCCAACGCCGGGAAACTCATCCTGCAGGGCTTCCGCAATTTTTTCAGTTCCACTTCCCTTACCCGTCAAAAGTGCACTGCCACACTCAGGGCAGGCCGAAGGCAGCGGGATCTCATAACCACAGTAATGACAGCGTAGAGACCGATCCTTTTTATGATAAGTCATGCTCACATCACAGTGCGGACATTTCAAAACCGTATGGCATTCACTGCACATCATATAATTCGCATAGCCTCGCCGATTCATCAATAGTAATGCCTGATGACCTTGCTGAAGGCAATGCTGCAGGGCCGCTTTCAGGGACCGGGAAAAATAGCTGTAGTTTCCCGTGCGCATTTCCTGACCCATATCGACAATTTCCGCTTTTGGCAGAGCTTGGGCAAAGACCCGATGTTTAAGCGTCACCAGATGATAACGGCCTGTGCTGGCACGAGCATAACTTTCCAGCGAAGGACTGGCACTGCCTAAAACAAGCAGTGCATGATGATAACGCTGGCGAAGCAGTGCCACATCCCGCGTATGATAACGTGGACTGGATTCCTGCTTATAGCTCGCGTCGTGCTCCTCATCTAAAATAATCAAACCTATATGCGACAGCGGAGCAAAAACAGCACTGCGAGCCCCTACCACAACATCCACCTGACCGGCAGCAATCCGTCGATAGGTATCATATCGTTCCCCATCGCTCATCCGCGAATGCCAAATAGCCACCTTGGAAGGAAAGCGGGCCATAAAAACAGCCGTCAGCTTAGGTGTCAGTGAAATTTCAGGTACCAACATCAGTACCTGTTGTCCCTGCTTAAGCATATGACTGGCTAATTGCAGGTAAACTTCTGTTTTTCCTGAACCAGTCACGCCATGCAGCAGAATTGGTTTATCTCGTGCAGCTGGTGACAGCATCGAAGCAACGGCAGCCCGCTGTTCATCGGTCAGCGTATGGTGAACATCTTCACGTCCCTGGACGCTGGCTTCCCGGTAGACCTCCTGATCAAAGATCGTGATGCACTGTTTCTCTTGCAGCTTCTTTAAAAGAGGTCGACTGGCCTGAACTTCTTTGAGCGGGATCGTCCCCTGTTTTTGGATGGCTTTCAGCACTTCGTACTGCCGATCCGTCAAGCCTTCTACAAACTGACCAAAACGGACCACCTTTTGCGTCTTGATTCCAATCTGCTGCGTACTGGAAGGCTTCAGGCTTGGCGGCAGCATCACCTTGATGCAATTGATCAGAGGGGTAAATGTCATTCGAGACAGCTTTTGCGCCAGCTCGTCCAATTCCTGATTCAAGAGCGGCGTTTGATCCAACACTTCCAGAATAGGTTTATAACGAAAGCCCTGGCGTTCTTCTAAACTTGCCAGATCCTCACAGGTCGTATGCACTGAACGAACCAGTCCCACGAGCTTCTGGCGACCAAACATCACGCGAACACGGACACCTGGCTGGATGGTCTGATCATAAATATAATCAAAACAGGTATCCAAATGTCTGATTGGATGTTCGATCAGGACACTCACGATCTGCATATCATCTTCACCTTCCTACACTGCGTTTTATTATATCATCAATAAATGAAAAAAAATAGGTTTCATCCTATTTTTTCATATTTTTCAGAATAATGGCGGCGATCTCGTTACTTGCCTGTTCCACGGTCTGATTCACGACCTGATACTGATAATGATCTTTCATATTCATTTCTTTACGCGCGGTCTCCATACGCTGTCTGATCACTTCTTCAGCCTCCGTACCACGATGACGGATCCTTCTTTCCAGCTCCTCCAGACTAGGCGGAAGCAAAAAGATGCTTAAAGCATCCGGACATTTTTTCATGACCTGTAAGGCTCCCTGCATTTCAATTTCCAGTAAAACGTTTTTTCCTTCCTCTAACAGCTTTTCAACGTAGGCTTTAGGCGTTCCATACGAATGAGAAACAAATGTTGCGTACTCCAAAAAACCATCCTCTGCAATGGTCTTTTCAAAAGTCTGTTGATCGACAAAGAAGTAATCTCGACCATCTACCTCTCCAGGCCGTGGTTTGCGCGTCGTCATTGAAATGGAATAATGTAATCCTAATTCTTGATGTTCAAACAATACCTGCCGAACCGTTCCTTTACCGACTCCGCTAGGTCCGCTTAAAATAATCAAAATTCCTCTTGTCATGCTAACGTCTCCTTATCTTTTTTATCATCATACAAAAAACACCAGCACTTGTCAAGAAAACGAGCCATTCTGCAAAGGAAAAGCATTTCTTCAAATGTAAAAATATGCTATACTTCATAGTAGAATAAGAAAGGAAAGTGAATAAACTTATGAGTTTTGATGGAATCGTCATGAACCGCTATGTGCGTGCACTCAATGAAGCTCTGATCACCGGCAAAGTCAGTCGGATCTATCAGGTTTCTAATTATGAGCTGTTGATACATATTCGCGCCAAAGGGAAAAACGTTAAGCTTCTGCTCTCCGCCCATCCTTCCTATGCCCGCTTTTCTTTAACAACAATGGATTACCCTACCCCACCTATGCCAAGTCAGCTTGTCATGTCCTTACGCAAACACCTGGAAGGGGCCTTCATTAAAGAAATTCGTCAATTAGGATTAGAACGGATTGCAATGATGACCTTTTTAGGACGTAACGAAATGGGTGATGATACGCATTTGACCCTTTATCTGGAAATCATGGGCAAACACTCCAATATCATCCTGGTTCGCCAGGATGGCACGATTATCGATGCCATCAAACGGATCAACCCGGAAATGAGCCAGGTTCGTATCGTTCAGCCTGGTGCCCGATATGAATACCCGCCACTTTTTGATCACAAAAAAGATCCACATCATTTCGAAGGTCTGGCTTATGATAAGATGTATCTTGACTGGTCCGGTATGTCACCCGTTTTGGCCAAAGAACTGACCTATCGTCAGGAGAAAGGAGAAGATGTCAAAGAGGTCCTCACAAAAGTCTTTCAATCAGACCATCTTTACATCGTCCAAAATGCTCCAAAGGAAGAATTTCATCTCATCCCGTTGACCCATTTATCAGCGCATTTCAGCAAAGAACCACTCTATGACGGACTGGATCATTTTTATGCCGAAAAGGACGAAAAAGATCGTATCAAACAGCAGACATCCGATCTTAAACATTTTTTACATAACGAGTGGCAAAAGAATACGAATAAAATTTATAAGCTTGAACAAACGCTTTTTGAATCGACTAACAGCGAAGATCTGCGCTTAAAAGGCGAACTGCTTTACAGTTATCTCGATCAGATTCAAAAGGGAATGACACAGATCACTGTGGAAAACTATTATGACAACACGCCTCTGACCATCGAACTAGATCCACGTTTTGATGGCAAGACCAATGCCAAACGCTATTTTAGCCGCTATACCAAAGCCAAGAATTCGATCTCTATACTGCAGGAACAGATTGAAAAGACCAAAAACGAGATCGAGTATTTCGACGGCATGCTGGCCATGATGGAAAACGCTGGCTACTACGATGCGTTAGAAATGAAAGAAGAACTGGAAAGCCTTGGTTATCTGCACAAAAAGAAACATGCCAAAGGGCCCAAACAAAAGAAAAAAATGCCCCATTTTGAAAGCTGGATCGCTAAAGACGGAACAGAGATCTGGATTGGCAAAAATAATCTGCAAAATGATTTTCTCACTTTTAAACATGCACGCAAACAGTATTACTGGTTCCATGTCAAAGATATGCCCGGCAGCCATGTGATCGTCTGTCAGGACACATTGGACGAATATCTGATCCGCCTGGCTGCCAATTTAGCCGCCCTCTACTCCAAGGCAGCTTATTCCAGTTCGGTTCCGGTGAACTACGCCAAGGTACAATCCTTAAAAAAAGCCCCGGGAGGAATTCCTGGAAAAGTCATTTTGAGTCATTATAAAACCATTTATATCGACCCTGATCCTGCTGTTCGCGAAACGCTCACAAAAAAAGGTGCCTGAAGCACCTTTTAACCATTACAGCACGTCTGCGTATAAGCTGTATAAAAGCGTGGAACGCCAATAACGCGATTAACCTGGCGGCATTCAACCGGGAAAATAACTGGCTGTTCTACAAATGAGAAAGTCTCAAATGTGCGAACCTGTCCAGGCATCACAATCGGAGTGAGCCCGTTATTCATTGGACTGATTCCATTGTTCACGGTGTTAGCCATCATCTGTGAACAGCCACAGCAGTTTCCTGTATTGACCTGTGTGCAGCAGCCATTGGCCTGTGCAGTGGTCTGTACTTGTTGACATCCATACATTTTCAACGCCTCCTTTACACTTCTATCATATGTGAAACCAAAAAAGGAGTTAGGCCAACAACATAGAAAGGACTTAAAAAAATGATGAAATTAATCTCATGGAACATTGACCCGGAGATTGTTGCCGGCACGACCACACGCCAAGGCGGTTACAGCCAGGGCAGTTATGCCGGTTTAAACCTGGGTTTGAATGTGGGTGATGATCCCCAAAAAGTGCTGGCTAACCGCCAGTTATTAGCTGAAACGCTGCATACACAGCTCGATTGCATGATCAGCCCCCTGCAAACGCATTCGACCAATCTCATGAAAGTCAGTCTGGCCGATGGTGGACGTGGCATGTACTCGCTTGACGATGCACCTGCATCCATTGACGGTCTCTATACAAAGGACAGAGGTCTCTTTTTATTGACTTATCATGCAGATTGTATCCCAATATTATTATATGAACGAAAACAGCAGCTGATCTTGGCACTACACTCCGGCTGGAAAGGGAACGTACATGAAATTACGCTCAAAGCCATTCGCCTTTTGATAGACAAAGAAAACTGTTCCCCTAAGGAGATGTTTGCTTATATCGGGCCTTCTTTAGGCAAAAATCGTTTTGAAGCCAAAGAGGATATCATTTCATTAGTCAAAGAAATGGAGATTGATGGAAGCCCATTTTATACGCAAAAAGCGGATGGTAACTATCTGCTTGATGCGAAGGGACTGGCGAAAGCACAAATGCTTTTGGCTGGTATTCCTGCTTCGCAGATCACTGTCAGCCCTTATTGCACCATGGAACGTCAGGATCTATTTTACAGTTACCGCGCCGATCATGGCTGTGGACGAAACGTCAGCTTTATTGCCCTCAAAGAAAAATGATGGTCTCCCATCATTTTTTTGTGTTCTCATTGAAACGGTGCATCACTTCAGGAATTTTTTCAATCAACTGACTGGCTAAGACCGTATATTGGTTCTTCGCAATCTGATCCCCGCAGCAGCCATGTAAATAAACGCCTAATACACAGGCATCCGTATATGCATACCCCTGCGCCAGCAAACTAACAACGATTCCTGCGAGTGCATCCCCCATGCCCGCACTGGCCATAGCACCATTCCCACTTGGATTGCGAAAGACATGCTTTCCATCAGTGACCATTGTCAATGGTCCTTTGAGGACGACGATCGCATGATATTTGCGCGCAAATTGAATGGCTCCAACAACCGGATCCTTCTCTGTCTCATTTTCTAAAAGCCGCTGCATTTCTCCCAGGTGTGGCGTCAGGATCACCGGACAGCTCACCTTAGTGAGCAGTTCAGGTGTACTGGCCAAACAATTAATACCATCAGCATCTAAAACGACGGGAACCCGACTCTTAACCAGGACTTCTTCAAGCTCCAGGCGTGTCGTGTCATTCCAGCCTCGTCCACAGCCAAATAAAACAGCACTCGCGGCATCCAACATGCTATCTAGCTGTTGATCAGCCAGGGCGGTCAAGATTTCAGGATAACGGCTCACTGCCATCTTCATGACTTCAGCATCAGAAGACAGTTGGACCAGACCAGCCCCGCTGTAAAGCGCTGCCGCCGTACTGATCAGACCGGCTCCAGGATATTGACGACTGCCTGTCAGCAATAAAACCCGTCCATAAGTACCCTTATAACCATCATATTGACGTTCCCGCACAATTTTTTCAACAACCTCTGATTCTAATAAATAGCCAAACCCTAGTTCAACCATGATATCCGGATCATAGCCCAATGATTCGACAAAGACCTCGCCCGTATAGGCCTTGGCATGCGGATTGAGAAAACCGGTCTTCATCGCTACAAAAGTAATCGTCAAAGACGCTTTCAGACAGACATTTGCTATGTTGCCCGTATCCGCATTCAAACCTGAAGGAATATCGATGGCCATGATCGGACAGTGCTCCATTTGATTAAGATGTTCAATGACATGTTTCTCCATGCCGCTAAGCGGTCCCATCAAACCAATTCCAAAAATACCATCAATGATCACCGATGCCTGAGCCACTTTCTCATTAAACATCTTAAAACTAAAATCATTTTCATCTGAAAGATAATAAATGGACACCCCTAAGGCAATCGCTTTTTCCAGATAATAGCCAGCTCCCTGGCTCATTTCTTTTTTACTTGCCAGCAGAAAACAAGTAACTTCCTGATTCATGTTTTTCAAAAGGCAGGAAAGCGCTAATCCATCGGCACCATTATTTCCCTTACCTACTAGAATGAGGATATTTTTTTCTTTCGCAACATAAGGATACAGCACCTTTGCAGCCTTCAGGATCATCCCTTCGATCGAATGATTCAGGCGCTGCATAATGTATTCGTCGTATAACTTCATTTGTCTGGCATTCGCAACTAGCATAGCAATCACTCCATTCTTTTTTGTTATCAAGCAGGTTTCCGAATTGAAATGTGAACACCTGCACACCCATTCTCCCAATATCTGAATAAACATCACCAAAAGTAGAATCGGCGCTTAAAACCATTATTATGCCTGTCTCAATCATACCATGCATTTTTGTTGAAAACAACGCCTTTTCAAAAACAACAAATGAACCCATCCTAAATACCGCCTTTTAAAGGCAAAAAAAAACGCTGTTTCCAGCGTTTTTTAATAGGAGTAACACACGAAGTTTGTGGTTTTTTTGAGCTAGCCAATAACTAGTGGTCAATATTTGAAAGTGAAAAAATGCACCTAGCCAGTTTCTTATGGTGTTCTTCTTCGCTTTTCCCTAAATATTGACTTTTTGCTTTTTTCGGTCCTCATTTTAAGATACGCTCTCCTTAAATCTTACGAAAGGAGAGCGACAGTTCATCATAATAAAAAGGGCAGATCACCTTTCCA
>FCNA01000052.1 GCA_900018345.1 Clostridiales bacterium CHKCI006 | reverse complement strand
TTCATTGATCCAGCTTCGTAGGTCTTCATTTAATTCCTGCAGTGAGCTATAATCCTGACTATGTCGTATATGCAGGAATCGATCCTTCATTGTACGGTAGAACCGTTCGATCACTGCTTTGCTCGTTATGTGGAATTCCACATAACCGCAATTATGTGGAGTTTATGATTATGTGGAGTATTTTGATAAAGTATGCTTTATCAGGAACTTTTTTGTGATAAAACTCCACATAATTTATTGTGATAGTCTTTCTAAAAGCTCGATTAGTTTTTCATCGCCTTGCCATACTGCATTGGAATCTTCTTTAATATCAATTAGTGATGCAACTGAGGTT
>FCNA01000015.1 GCA_900018345.1 Clostridiales bacterium CHKCI006 | reverse complement strand
CGAGACTGCTGAAAAAGTATAAAGAGAGTATAAAGAGATTACTGTAAAATGATTTATATGGTAATCTTTTTTTGATATAATTATACATAACAGAAAAAGGATGATGTAAATGTTAAAAACAGACAGCCAACTAGAATTAAATTTCAGTCAACATGCAGAATTATATAATATTTTAATTTCAAAGGATAATTTCTGGAGACAGCTAAATGATTTGATAGACTTTTCCTTTGTAGTAGATATGCTAAAAGATAAATATTCATCCACTATGGGTAGAACAGCAGAAGATGTTATCAGAATGTTTAAGTTTTTACTTTTAAAATCTTATTTTAAATTATCAGATAGAGGCCTAGTTGAAAGAACATTGACAGATATGTTATTTAAATACTTTCTGGGATATAATCCTGAAGATACCAAGTTAATAAATCCTAGTTTATTAACTGTCTTTCGTCGTGAACGATTGACCGATAATGAAGAAAACCTGATGGATAAACTGATCGAAAAGACAGTGCAGCTGGCGCTTGAAAAAGGACTGATCGAAGTAAAAAACAAAATCATAGTTGACTCAACACATACCAATGCCATGTATAGCCATATATCACCAAGAGAAGAATTGATCAGACAGGCAAAGAATCTGAGAAAAGCAGTTTATAAGATAGATGGAACGATGCACGATAAGATGCCTAAAAAACGAGAATCTACTGGATTATTGGAAGATCAGATAGAGTATACGAAAGAGTTATTGAATGTATTAAAAGAAGATGGAAGATTTGAGAAACTTCCAAATATAAAAGAACAGATGGAATTTCTTAATGAAACGATGGAAGATACAGAAATAGAATTAGAATATTCCAAGGACAAGGACGCTAAAATTGGTCATAAAACAGCAGATACATCGTTTTTTGGATATAAGACACATATTGCGATGACACCAGAAAGAATAATAACAGCTGCTACCATCACCAGCGGTGAGAAGCATGATGGTAAAGAAATGAAAAAATTAGTAGAAAAAAGCAAACATAACGGAATAGAAGTAGAAGCAGTAATAGGTGACGGAGCATATAGCGAAGAGGATAATCTAGATTATTGTGAAGAAAATCATATAAAAAACGTAAGCAAGCTAAGCAACATGGTCACTCATGGAAACAGCCAACGAGAAGAGTTCGAATATAATAAAGATGCGGGAATGTATGTATGCAAAGCGGGACATATGGCAATAAGAAAAACACATCAGAAAGGAAATAAGCATAATAATAACAGTGAAGTCGAAATATATTTTTTTGATGTAGAAAAATGCAAATATTGTCCGTTTAAGGAAGGGTGTTATAAAGAAGGGGCAAAAAGCAAAAGCTACAGCGTGACAATAAAAAAAGATATCCACATAAAGCAGATGGATTATATGAAAACTGAGGAGTTTTCCACATTATACAGCGAACGTTATAAAATTGAAGCAAAGAACGCAGAACTGAAAAATCAATACGGATATGGTAAGGCTAGCTCATGTGGAAAAACAGGCATGACAATACAAGGGGCTTCTGCGCTCTTTTTGGCAAATATGAAAAGAATAATCAGATTAAGTAGTGAAAAAGAAAATAAATAACTAATAAATAACTAAGAAATACGATCATATAATCGAAAAAATAGACAAAATAAAAAATCAGTTTCCGATTTTTCAAGAAATAACGAAAACTGATTTTTTTGTGGACTATTTGTGGACTACTTTTTCAGCAGTCTC
>FCNA01000051.1 GCA_900018345.1 Clostridiales bacterium CHKCI006 | reverse complement strand
TATCGGCGATGAGCCTGGCATTCTGTCTCTCACTGGTGAGCGTTCTAGCCTTACCGAGCCAGACAGCAAATGGCTCCGTGATCGAGGCAACGGTCGGAGGAGAGGCAGTCGGCGAAGGCTATGTGCGCTTTGAAGAAGCCTTCAATGCAAGCCTGCCAGCAGAGGTGCTCAGCGATGTGCAGACGATCAATGAAGGCACACGCATCTCAGAGGTGCTGGAAACGATCCAGGATCAGCCAAGCGATGTGGAGCTGGGAGATCTGGTAGCTCTGACAGAGCTGCAGAACCTGGTAGCGGTCGATGCGAACGGAAACAGGCTGACGAATGTGACCGTGACATGGGAGGTCCCAAATCTGACAACCAGCTTAGGGAAGGTCTATGTCCTGCACTATAGTGAGGTACGCAATGTATGGGAGCTGATCACCCCAGACAATGTGGATGCAGCCAACAAGAGGATCACCGCGACCTTCGCAGATCTGTCACCGGTATGTGTGGTGTATGATCGCACGAGCGTGAGCGAAGGAAGCGATACATCAGATGATGGTGAGACAGGAAAGAATCCACAGACAGGAGATACCAGCAACCCGCTGTTATATGTGGGGATCGCCGGGATCGCCCTGGTAGGGATCGGTGCAGCCGTGATCATGATGAAAAAGAAAAAAGCTGAATAAGATCTATTCAGCCTGGGAGCTAGTCATTTTGGCTAGCTCTTTTTTTTGCCTTTTTTAGGAGAAAATTTCAATGATGTATATTACGTTGTGGCATAACCATACTTTCAGATAAAAGAGCCACCTATCAATAAACTGATTATTTCACGTTTTTCAACCACTCAATTCACAACATCAGCACCAAAAATAGATAATTGTAGCACCACCTATGCAAATGAATAGCACCATTCAAAAATCTTTCTTAAAATATGAATAAATCTTGTAGAATTGACTTTGTATTTATATTTTTGATATCTATCTACAATTAAATATTACATCAAAAGGAGTATATATTATATGGCTGGTCAACCTAATCGGAATGATTGATCAGTTTTATCAGAATTGATGATCAACTTAAATCATAATACTTAATCAGCTATGTCTTAATAATCAAGAATGAATATTAGTGGGTTTATAAATAGCTTGATGATGAACTTGATACATACATAAAGCCTCAATTCTACGTAATGAAATACCTGCTGCACCTAATTCAAGAATAGGTTTGATAGAAACTTTGAGTCTGTCACTCTCAATATTATGATAACAAAAGTGGAGCTAATCATGTGTATTAATGGTGCTTTACATGTGAATTAAATATTATAAAATGGTGCTTAAACTGTGTATCGGTGGTGCATAACGCATGAAATAATCAATAAACTACCCCGGGTCTTGACCCGGGGTAGTTTATTAATAGAATCTTTGACATGTTTCGTGACTGCTGTTTTTAAATTATCCGGGATCAATAGTTGGGCACTGCCATCAAAATATTGGAACATCTTAATATGACAATCAATCCATGTATCCAATTTCATATCTCTAGTGACATAAGCAAAACTATAGCCACTAAAGCTCAAGGAAGCTACAAATAGATAACCGTAAACAGTCGCTCCTGTATCTGGATCGTTCCAATGTGGGCGCTGACCAGCCCAATCCACTTCTATGGATTCGCCGGCTTTTCGTTTCAGGATATCCTTGAATTGATGAACATTAAGATGGTCATTGAAGTGTTTTTTAAATTGCGTCAACTGGTAACCATTTTTCTTTTGCATACGACATTCAGTCATATATTCCTCCCATAGCAATTGCATAGTGACACCTGGTTTAGCTAATTCCTTTGTCAGCAGCTCAAAATTGGGCAGGAAGAAATCTTGATTACGTCTACTGGAAACAGGGTCATTAAAGTGTTTGCTTAACATTTGGTCGCTCAAATTTCTGACTTCGTCATAAGTCAATCCTGCTTCATTAATCTGCTTGACAATCTTATTGACCGTGTTTCGTGCATATCCGGTTTTCTCTGCAACACCTCTATTGCTCACCCCCTTTGCTTTTAATTCTGCTATCTCTCTCATCTTCTTGTGCATATAAAAGCACCTCCTTTTAGGGCAACAGCTAAATGAGAAAAGTGCTGTTGCTTAATCCCATTTTACCTAAAAGAAGGTGACGCAATAAAGAGCGATTCAGGTGGCTCAAAGCAGCCGCTGTTTTCATTTATTTTTGAATCTTCTATTAAAGTATCTTCTTAACTTAAAGATATTATCAAAATAATTGTGATTTTTACTTAGATCTGATTTTAATATTCAGGACTGAGCAGGAAATCTGCTATGTGCATCGTCTTGATTCCCTCGTAATTTCCTCCGGCAAATTCATCTGTCGTAAGGACATACTTCGGGTAGTTGTCGTGTATTTCCAGCAGCCGTTCGTATTCCCGTTTCTCCGTCTTTTCCGAATTAATTTCTTTCGTGACCTGAACATAAATTTTCTCATTCTGCCGAACTGCTACAAAATCAATCTCCCCATCACTGGTTTTTCCCACATTGACAGTATAGCCTCGGCGGCAGAGTTCCAGATACACAATGTTTTCCAGGCTGGAAGCGACACTATCTGCATTGTAACCGAGGACACTATATCGCAAAGCGACATCGGCAAGGTAGAATTTCTCCTGTGTTTTCAGAATCTCCTTTCCCTGCAAGTCATACCTTGAACAACGGTGGAGCAGATATGCCTTTTCCAATTTCTCCAAATAGCTATACACGGTTTCATTATCAAGGGAGCGGCGCTCTGCTTTCAGGTAATCTGAGATCGACTTTGCCGAAAAGGTGTTACCGACATTGTTGAAGGTATATTTCACAACACGTTCCAGCATATCGATTTTTCTGACCTGATTCCGCCTGACAATGTCCGTAAAAATTGTAGAATTATATATATCCCGGACAATCGTGTAGATTTCATCCTGAGAAAATGCCTGCAAATGGGTCGCTGGAAATCCACCCAGCCGAACATAATTGGCTAGCTCGGTTTTGGGTTCTCCAACAACAGTGAACTGACGCCTGAACGTCAGGTATTCGTCAAAAGACAATGTGAAAATACGGAAGGACACATATCTGCCGGTAAGATAGGTGGATATTTCTGAGGACATCATCCGAGAGTTAGAACCAGTAATATATAAGTCAACATCAAAGTCTGACACTAGCGAATTAACAACCTTTTCCCATCCCTTGATTTCCTGTACTTCATCAAGAAACAAGTAGGTCTTCCCTTTAGTAGAGAGCCGCCCCTTTAATAGTGTGTATATCTGCTTTGCTGTCATATCCTCATATTCCATCGAGTCAAACCGACAGCTTATCATACGATCCTCCGGAATATTTCGCTCAGTTTTCAGCTTTTCCATAATCATTTTCAGTATTGTGGATTTTCCACAACGGCGCACCCCAGTGAGTATCTTTACAAAGGGAGTGTCTACATAAGCCATAATCTTATTCACATATAACGGTCTATTAATCATCGATACCGCCTCCTATTTATTTCATAGTATATCGAAAAATATGTTATTTTCAATATTTATTGCGATTATAAACCGCAAAAGTATTGCACATTTTATATAATTGCGGATAGTGTTAAAAAAGTAATGGTTCTGTGTCTTACCCTGATGTTGAAAATGCTACTTTGATCGGTCTGACTTTGATGTATATGACGAGTGGCGAGGGTTCATCCTCACATTTACGTATGAAGGTGCCAAAAAGATTAAAGAATGATCTTGGCCTTCAATAGTATTATCTGCATCTACCATAACTTTGTCGCTTTATCATCTTCAATTTTCCCTGCGAGAACCCTAATGAAGTGGTGTATTCATAAATATCCGGGCTTTAAAGCCATCAATCATTTGTGCATGAAGGATAGCGGCGCCTGATAAAAGTTCGGGCTCTGGATCTCCAGACGTTACATCGTGCTCTGTAGTGTGCCGGTGCTTCCAGACTAACAATACTATAGGACAACTTATTTGTACAGAAAAAATCTTTCATCATCATTTGTGCCTCTTGCTGGAGGCATGGTAACAAAAGTGAATAGACATGACTAAAGGATCCATCTCTTATTGAGTGGATCTTTTTTTTATGGACAATTTCAACAAAGAATAGTATTGATAGCAATGATGAAATGACTACATCTTCTTTGTTCCAAACTTTTAAAATAAATTGAATGCTATTGTCAAATACTAAAAAAGACAATGATGTTACTTCTGTTACTAATATTATGCAAATCTCTTTATATATGTGCTTACAGTTATAATTATTATGTCAATTATCTATTCGATAGATAATAAATTGATTATTTCGTTTTTACAGAAGAGAACAATGATTCCGTTTATGAAATCATTGTTTAAAAACCATCAATTATTTTTGATTCATTAACCAGTCAAGCACATAGATTTGCTTGATTCCGTTATAAGAAACCAATGGGCCATAATCCATGGTCAATAAGTATTTAGGATTATGATCTTTGATGGCATCCAAGCTAGATAATTCTCTTTTTAGAATTGTACCATCACCATCAATGACAGTATAAGCAACTTGATAATATTCGGGACCTTCATCGCCAATTGCGATAAAATCGACTTCCGTAGGACCAACCTTTCCTACATATACCTCATATCCTCTTCTTAGTAATTCAAGATATACAACGTTTTCCAAAATATGTCCCGCATCAAAGGGTTTAACACCTAAAACATAATTTCTAACACCTAAGTCCGCAGTATAATATTTTTCACCGGATTTAAGATATTGTTTTCCTTTGATATCATATCGTCCAACCTGGTAAAAGATAAAGCTTTCAGTTAATGCCGTCAAATAATTTTCTACAGTGTGAACCGATATCTTTCTTCCCGACGATGTCATCGTATCGGCTATTTTTTTACTCGAAATTAAATTTCCGATGTTATCAAATAAAAATCGCGCAACGCTTTTCAGCATCTCAACATCTGCGATTTTTCTTCGTGTAATAATGTCTTTGACGATAATCGAATTGTAGATACCATCTAGATATTGGTGGATATCTCTAAGGTTGTCCAATTCTAGTGCATACGGAAATGAACTGCGATGAATATAGTCTTGATAAAGATGGTCTAGGCTGATAGATTCATTTCTAGCTAAAACATATTCTTTAAACGAAAGCGGCAACATTTTTATTTCGATGTATCTCCCAGATAATAATGTCGCTAGTTCACCAGAAAACAAATATGCATTCGATCCAGTAATATATACATCGCAATTCTTTTTAATATAAAGCGAATCTACTGCTTTTTGAAATTCTTGGACACGTTGAACCTCATCCAGGAAAATGTAATTCTTTTTTTCTTTACACAGTTTCTTATTTACTAAAGCATATAATTCTCGACTGGTGAGGATATCTGCATATAAACCATCTTCTAAATTGATATTAATGATTTGTTCTGGTTCAATACCGTTTTCTAAGAGATACGCTTGATACAATTCAAACAGGGTCGATTTCCCACAACGCCTAACACCAGTCACTACTTTGATTAACTGTTTATCTTTGAAACGAATCAGATTATCTAAATAGTTTTGTCTTGTAATCATGGTTTTCCCCTCCATTAATATTATACTTCAAAGATTGATAAGTATCAATTAAAAAAATAAAATGTAATTAAAACTTCTTTTAAATAAATATAATATTTGTATTATAATTAAAATTATTTTCATTTTATTTAGAATAATGCAGAGATGAAACAGAACTAATTAAGAAGAAATATCGTATTGTGCCTGTGTGGTTCGCACAGACTTAGAATACAAATCCATTCACATTAGAACCATTCAGCATCAGAGTATTTATTTGGAACCATTATCTACGTAAGAGAAATGCTTCCATAGTTGATCTGGTTAAAACCAGGGTCGGACTATCACTGTGATAATAACAAATCCTTTTACAGGAAATGCTGATGGGACAAGCAGGAAGATTAATTATAATATGATCCTTATTCTCTTTTTACAATAAGCATACATTAACAATACTTCCCATACTGTCCCGTATCTGATCAGGGATATCTTTGAGTAGCTTGGAAACATTCGCTAAACGCTCTACAGGTCCATCACCATCGTAACTAATTTATAAATAACCACCTTAAGTATAAGCAAAAGTACTGATCTACTTTATATAATCGTATTACCCAATTTTTTTCCACGTTATATGTTGATTTTTCATTCACACCATCTAAGCATTCATATATCCCTGTTTACTATATTTAGAAACTTCTTACTTCACCATAGTTTCTTTTTTGTCCTTTATCTATAAACTCCAATTCATCCAGACATTCAAATGAACTGACTCCGATCTGGTTATTAGTTTGAGGCACTGTTAAGAAAAGGCAGCCTTGCAAAGAAGAAAACAAGGCTGGCATATGATGATGAAGAGAAAGGATCAGCTAAAAATGAATAATCATTAATCAGGCATGGCTTTACAAAGTGGATCATTTTTTGTGTTGAATTACTTGTATCAGATAAGCAAAAATGATAAAGTATAGGCACAATAAATGAGAATCAGATTTAGCAGGTGGTGAATAAAATGGGTTATGTGGATATACATGGACATTATGCCTGGAATATAGATGATGGAATACAAAGTTTGCAAGAAGCAAAGAAAGCATTAAATAAGGCTAGGAAGCAAGGAATCTCAACCATTGTCGCAACACCGCATGTCACGTGTGGAAAAACAACTAAAGCTGAAATCGAGATGTTACGCTTACGTATTGCAGAGTTACAGGAACTTGCTAATAAATACCACATTGAAGTAATTGCTGGCTGCGAGTTCATGTTGAATGATGAAGTGTATCAGGCAATGGATCAAGTGCTCTTCATTCCGATTGAAGATACGCATTATCTTTTATGCGAATATGATGTACGTAAACCCTCTGAAGCCTTTACAGAAAACTTTGATGCTTATATTCGTGAGGTTACTTTACATGGTTATACCCCCATTATTGCCCATATCGAAAGATACTTCCATGATGGTATTGATTTAGAGTATGTCCAATACCTTAAGAGTTTAGGTTGTCTGATGCAGGTCAATACCACCAGTCTATTAGGCCTAAGTAGTAAGGTTCATCAGGAAAATGCACACATCCTTTTGAATCATCAACTCATTCATTTTATTGCTACAGACACCCATCGTGTCAAACCACCCCGTTCACCAAATATGCAGAAATGTTTCTATTTTCTTTATAAACAGGGATACACGAAGAAATATCTAAATCTTATGATGCGTGAGAATCCACGTCGTATACTTAGGGATAGACAAGCTTTAGATTTGGAAAATATCAAAGGATTAACTCATTTTCGTTTTGTGCTTAAAATCCTTCATCAGTTTGTCCCTGTGAAAAAAAGCTATAAATAGTTAGTACCCTATCATTGTTTCCAGGTACTTACAGTTTATAATGCTCATTGAAAAAGAACCCTTAAAAAAGAAAAAAAAAGAGCTAGCCAAAATGACTAGCTCCGAGGCTGAATAGATCTTATTCAGCTTTTTTCTTTTTCATCATGATCACGGCTGCACCAATCCCTACCAGGGCGATCCCGGCGATCCCCACATATAACAGCGGGTTGCTGGTATCTCCTGTCTGTGGATTCTTTCCTGTCTCACCATCATCTGATGTATCGCTTCCTTCGCTCACGCTCGTGCGATCATACACCACACATACTGGTGACAGATCTGCGAAGGTCGCTGTGATCCTTTTGTTGGCCGCATCCACATTGTCTGGGGTGATCAGTTCCCATACATTGCGTACCTCACTATAGTGCAGGACATAGACCTTCCCTAAGCTGGTTGTCAGATTTGGGACCTCCCATGTCACTGTCACATTCGTCAGCCTGTTTCCGTTCGCATCGACCGCTACCAGGTTCTGCAGCTCTGTCAGGGCTACCAGATCTCCCAGCTCCACATCGCTCGGCTGATCCTGGATCGTTTCCAGCACCTCTGAGATGCGTGTGCCTTCATTGATCGTCTGCACATCGCTGAGCACCTCTGCTGGCAGGCTTGCATTGAAGGCTTCTTCAAAACGCACATAGCCTTCGCCGACTGCCTCTCCTCCGACCGTTGCCTCGATCACGGAGCCATTTGCTGTCTGGCTCGGTAAGGCTAGAACGCTCACCAGTGAGAGACAGAATGCCAGGCTCATCGCCGATA
>FCNA01000050.1 GCA_900018345.1 Clostridiales bacterium CHKCI006 | reverse complement strand
TATGATCGATACAGCCAAATAAAAGATGGCACATTATGCAGTTGAATACGGCATAACGCGCCATCCATTGGCTTTTTTATTTTGCAGTTTTTCTTTATTTTTCCCTGATATAAAGTGCGGTTCAACATTGAAGAAGAAATTGAGATTGATGAACCCATTGTTTTGTAATATAAAATCACCGAAATGCAATATTGCAAGTTGGATAGGACCGCGAGCCTTGAATGTGTTTTCTTGATAGTATTTTATATTTTTAAAGGCGGGATATGAAAGTAAAATCCATGTGATGCAATTGAAGCAAGGAGAGGTGAATCATGCTATATGTATTAAATCAAGAGGAATATACCGGCAGGTATCGTTTAAGCCAACTTAAGGGTTATGAAGCAATAATCACATATATTTGTGAAAGTAATTTGTTAAAAAGGACGCGTAGTCAAACAATGATTGAAGATCAGAAATGGATTATAATGGTTGATGGATTTTTTGCCGAATTAGGTCCTAAAAGTGAAAGAGCCTTGTTTCTGCTAGCGGACTTTGCGAAGGTAACAACAGCACCTAATCCCTTATCCAAGTATGAGATAGGAAAGTTTCTTGATCAAATACATAATTTTTCATTCGGAAAAAGATTAAAAAATAAAATGAATCAGTCTTTACTTAGATATTGTTGTGATCATTGGCATATGGATCTGTTTGATTTTAAAGAATGGCTGAGGATAGAATTGTCTGATTATCTGGAGACCTGGTGTTTTAAACCGAGTGGTTTTCTTCAAAATATCTTTCACAGAAATCAGATTCACATTGAGGCTATAAAGGAAGCCATGAATCGGAATTATTGGGGAATAAACAATGAGATGGAGGGTGATATTTCTGTACTAAATCTCTCCTTGAGAGCGGAGAATTGTCTAAGGAGAGCAGGTGTTTCCACGGTACAGAAGCTAATGGATACACCTACAGAAGATATCGTAAAGATCCGTAATATGGGTAAACGATGTGCCGAAGAAACGATCCAGCAATTGAACGTTTACCTTGCCAATCAGGATATTTCCACCTATCGATTTCATCTTACCAAAAAGGATCATGACTACACCTTAGTGCTAAAGATGTCTGCGTGGAATGAAGAGGAACTGGTAGGGCAGGTGTATGATGAACTGTTCCCTCAAACAGATGATATTAACTTTTTGAATTGTCCATGGCCTATTTTTCCACCTAAAGTAACCCTTTTTCTGCTTATGCAGGGATATCTCTATTATCAGGATGTCTTCAGGGATGTGAAGACATTAGATGCTTTACTCAATCAGCTGGGGATTATGGAAGAAACAGATTATCTTTCGCATCGGCTTAATGAATGGTTCGTCAGGCAGAGGTTCATCTCCGAGGAAGAATACGAAGCACTGTCTAGATTGGATAAGATAACAGAAGATAAAGTCAAAACGATTCAGGAGGCACATCAAGACAAAATGAATCAACTTTTTGACAGGATCCAGCAGCAATGCATCGATAACTGTATCGATCCTGAGACGTTAAATGCATGCCTGGATGAAACAGATGATTTTATGGATCTTCTTACTATTGCTTCATCTATGCGACATCAAGGGATCAGGGTCGAACGGTCGCTATCATATTATATCGATCAGGTAGAACAAATTGCTCAATCCTGCACCGGTGAACTGCGCTACGGTCAATTTGATCGACTCATGGTGGAAGAATATAATATGCAGGAAGATGAACTGTATCAGTATATTATCGATCATATTGATTCCGATTATCGTTGGCCGGATGATTAAAGAGGATGCATTCATTAGCTGCATATGGTTGCTTAGCTTGGGTATATGATAGGCAACTTTCGTTTTCAATGATGCTTAAATCAATCAGCGGGCAGGCTGCTGGTCAGTTGCCTGCTCTTTTTGGCTATCTAGACAAATTCCCTTAAAGTTTATTGATGGAAGTGTGAATATGTGCTATTCTTGAAGAAAGAGTACAAAAAAGTAAAAATATAACGATTTTTTAGGACTCATGACTTTTGGTTGATAGCTAAAGTGGATGGACTGGTTGTCACTTCGTCATGGCATAGTAAACATGATTCAAATGAATTTTGAATAGAAAGAGAGTGGATGTATGGATTGGGAAAGGTTGTTTGCATCACGTATTTTAGATAGAGGTTATGATTATTATTATGATGGTGCGGTTGAAGACTTGAAGTATTCAGACAAGTTCATTAGTGCGCATGTTCAGGGGACAGAGGATTATGAAGTAGAGATCACACTGGATGATGGTGAAATCGTGGACATGGATTGTTCCTGCCCTTATGCAGCAGATGGTCATCATTGTAAGCATATGGCAGCTGTTCTCTATGAATGGTCAGAGGCAAAGGATAATGAAATAGAAGAAGCAACTAGGGAGTACAATATTACTGAAAATAAGCAGAAGTTAGATGACATACTTCAACTTATTGAAGCAACTGATCCTAAGGATGTTCATGCGTTTTTGGCGTCCATATTGGTCAATGATGAAAAACAGTTATTACGTTTTCGTAATTTTGCGATAAAAGAATTGCGTCCGGAAGACATACAAAAATATAAGCAACAAGCCGATCGCATTACCCAAAGATATCTTGGTAGGGATCATTTTATCAGTTACTATGTGGCTAATGATTATATTTCAGAAATGGTAGAGATGATACATGAAGATATTAGTTCGATGATGGACAATGGTGAGTATTTAAGTGCTTTTGAAGTGGTGAATTACATTTTTGTATTAGTCGGTGATGTGGACATGGATGATTCAGATGGGGGCAGAGGAGAGCTCGCAGAAGAAGTTTACCAGGTTTGGTTAGATCTGCTTGAAAAGGGAACACCTGAGGACAAAAGAAAAATGTTTGACTGGTTTACTAGTCATCTGGATGGTTCGGTCGTTGATTATTTTGAAGAATATATCGAACAGATTATTATCGAAGAGTTTAATGAAAAAGAGTATGAGCAGGATAAACTGGAGTTTATAGAGAGCATGATCAATTATTCTCAAAATAATTGGTCTGAATGGAGCCGGCAGTATCAGGTAGATAAATGGGCAGTTTGGTATTTAGATATGTTAAGGAAGATGAATGCTTCAGATGAACAAATAGAGGAAGTGTGCCGAAAATACTGGCAGTCTTCTTCAGTCAGGAAGTATTATGTCGAGCTTTGTATGAACAGAAAAGATTATGATAGGGCATTGCAGGTTCTAGATGAAAGTTTGAACTTAGATAATCAATATAGTGGGCTTGTACTGAATTACTATTATCAAAAAAAAGAAATTTACCGACTGCAAGGTAATCAAGAGGCGTATCTGAAACAGCTTTGGCAGCTCATGCTTGAATATGGCACGCGAGACATGGATTTGTATCGGGAATTAAAAAACCGGTACAGCAAAGAAGAATGGATAAAACAAAGAGAAGAATTATTTAAAAAACTACCAAAGGATGCCGCTATTGATCAGTTATACAAAGAAGAAGAGCTATATGATCGTTTATTGGAATTTGTATTACGCTCTTCTGGTTTATCGGCATTGCAGAGGTACGAAGATGTCTTGATCAAAGATTTTCCGCAGCAAATCTTAGAAAAGTATAGAGATGAAGTCAGTCAAATGGCTCGATATACAAGCAACCGTAAGCAATATGCGTATATGGTTTCTTTACTAAGAAGGATGCGAGAAATAGATGGTGGCGCGCAAATGGTCAAAGAAATAGCCGATGAATGGAGATCCAATTATGGAAATCGACGAGCGATGATGGATGAATTAAGAAAATTGTAATTTTGATAAGAAAAATTGATTGATCAATCAACCAGTTCATCAGTGAATGTATTTGTCTGAATAATAAAAGTAACTTAGCGTGTAATATTTGAAAATGAAAACAGTATTTTAAATGGGTCTTTATTTCAAATCAGAATTGCAATCGGAAGGTCTTATGATGATATGTTTATTGAAGGGAGGTTCGAGGGATGCATGATTATCGAATAGATGATGTTGGATTATCTATTAAAGCAGTATAATTCCTAAAACGGAATCATATTGATTATGTGAGTGATTTGTTGGAACTGAAAAACGATGATATTTATCAATTTCCCGGAGCTGTTTTACAAGATGTTGAAGAAATGATCCATCTTCGAAACTCCTTTTTAACGAAATTAGGATCGGACACCCTCGAACCAGTGGATCGAGCAGTGATAGATAACAAGAATGCTGTCATCTATCAAATAATTCCTGAATTACGTTATACTGAATATTATTCTTTAAAATATATGACGGATGATGGAGAAGAGGTGGACGATTATCCGATTGCAGAAGCAGGCTTTTCGAATCGTATGGTTCATTATTTAACGAGACAAGGCATATCAACGGTGATGGATTTTGTCAAGATGGATCTGACCAAATTAGTATGTACAAGAAATATTGGTAAGAAATCCATCCAGGAGGCCTTTGAACGATTGCGCCCCCCGCATCAAATATGAATTAGGAAAACAGGAGATGGAGATCAGGGCTGTTAAGAAAATTTCGCGGCGTTTGAAAAAAGAAGATGATTTAACTCCGGGTGGCTTGGACAAAGCGCTGGAAGAGGCCATTAAAAACACCATTGAGAAAGCCTGTGAGCTAACAGATGATGCAATAGATGAACTATCGGATAATCCAACAATTATGACGCAGATCATGATGAATCAAGCTTTGCTTTTGTGGTTAGAAAACTATCTGGAATCAATCATACTGGATCATGATGGTATTTCAAGAAAGCGACTGGAAAAAGAAGTCCCTTCATGGCTGGTCAGTTATGGTACTTTTGATGCTGCTTTGGATGAGCTGGTCGAGCAATTGAAGATTGAAGCCATAGACGATCGATATAGGTGGAGATTGCCTGACTTAAGCGAGTGGATCGATTCATTGAAAGACAACGAAAGAAAGGCGCTC
The DNA here is from genome assembly GCA_900018345.1 of Clostridiales bacterium CHKCI006. Lineage (GTDB taxonomy): Bacteria > Bacillota_I > Bacilli_A > Erysipelotrichales > Coprobacillaceae > Fimiplasma > Fimiplasma intestinipullorum. The sequence goes on along the minus strand of FCNA01000050.1, from coordinate 20,649 downwards.
ACTTTAAAGCTTCAAAAAAAGACTTTACGTGAGTGTGGGGAAGTTCTGGGCGTGTCAAGAGAAAGGGTTCATCAGATTATCCAAAGTGCCTTAAAGAAAAAGCCGTTTTTGCGTGAAGATGAATATGGTTACTAGTTTAGAAAATATGATCTATCTGAGGATTTTTGTACTTTTGTATTCGATATGCATCCATTTGCTTATGCCTACTTAAATATGATGCATAAAAAATGTTTAGGCAGCGTTAAAGATATGCTTCAATATCCGAATATGAATGGGATCCTTTATTCAAAAATCAATCAGTACTTAATCAGAGATCTTGTTTTTATCGAAGATGAGTATGTCGAGAAAGACAGAAAGCAGATTGTTTTTAAGTTAGCTAAAACGCATTACTTTCAACAGGATGGATCCTTTAGCGATTTCTATAGAGAATACATGGACTTTTTAAAGTCGAGGGGTCTTTCAGAAATTGAAGAATTAAAGTTTGTATCTGAAATGGCTTTTGAATCCAGTGTTCACCAATATCCTGATATATTATACAAATATGGTAAACGGTTTCGATATTATCCCGTTGATGAGTATGATATCAATGATTTCATTGATCGTCTCAATCTGACAAAATACCAGAACAAGGAGATATCAACGAAAAAATCATGCTTGATTATCCTGAGCTCATGGAGAAGTTTGATATTCGTGATGAATATGAGTTACATAATTTGCTTAAGAAAACGGAAAAGAAATGGAATACAGACGCAAAACAACAGATATCCCTCCAAAGAATGCCTTTGATTTCTTTTGGACTTGTCAATAGAGAAAAACAAATTAAAGATCTACTATACCAGATTGCTCCGGCTACCAAAGAAGCGTTTGGTCGATATTACGAAAAGACCTATGGTGTCTTATCTAAGACATTCTTCGCAAACATGAGCCAGTGCATCAACAAATACAATCATAATGACATTTATGATGTTGAATTACCTCTGTTTGATAAATCGGAGGAAGAATATATGGTGCAATCTTTAACGGACGGTTTTTATTTTATTGAGGATGTCAAAAACATCTATACAGAGAAGTTCGGCTTGGAAAGTGTCAAAAAGGTCAATGTAAGAATAATGGATGAACTGGGCTATAAATTATATAGTCAGTACGCCATTAAAAAGAACTATCCCTCGGCAGATAATAATTTCCAGCATTTCATTTTAAAAAATCATTTTTTCGATCTAAATCAACTAGATTCAAGATTCATTTATATTCCAAATTTCTATACTGTCTTCGATCATTTGAAAACTGAATTTAAGATTTTAGAATATGGGGACAAGCAATTTATACGTTATGACCTGTTTCAAAAAGTGCTACCTGATGTAGGTGTTCAAGATTTTCTGGATTTTATTGATAAGCCTATCAAAGCATCAGGAACACAACTCTTCTTTACTTTCCGTTCTCTTAAAAATGAAGGATTCGAAGATCCTTTTGAGATCTTAGGCACGGGTGAATGGTTTTCAACTGCACTTATCAGGAATTCTAAAAAGATCAGATTCAAAAAATAGGTGGAACGACCCTATTTTATAAAGGTTCGGCTAAACAAACGACAGTCGATTTCATCAGATATATTATGAAAGACATCATATCTATTGGTACGACCGAACTCATTGAATATTTGAAGGAAAAGTTTGGTATAAAGCTGGATAAAGAGAAAATGAAGCAATTTATTAAAAAATCGGATATGTACTATGACCAATACACAATGAAACTTTATATTACAGAAGATGCTTCTTATGAAGAAATCTATGGCTAGACCAGCAGATGAATACCTTTATTCAAAATGCATCAATAATGAAACCGAAAAGCATTTAGCATCATATGCAAAAAAATGAATGATAGGAGGATAAAGTGACTTCGAGAAAGATGCTTATCGACGTAGCTCGATATGAGTGATACACATCAGAAATGCCATCATGGCAGGCTTATTTGTTTTAGTCACTTTAAAATATTTGTATGATACCAAAGTATAACGAAATGTATAAAGAAGTACTTACTGTTTTAAATCAATATGAAGAATTACGATTGTCAGATTTAACCAATGAGGTTTCAAATCTTTTGAACTTATCTGAAGAAGAAAGAAAAGAGACATTGGATAATAGTAAGCAAACGGTCATCTATTATCGAATTGGTTGGACAAAGACCTATTTGACAAAAGCAGGTCTCTTAGAAAATGTCAGGCGTGGCGTGTATAAAATAACTCCTGAAGGCAAGAAAGTGCTCGAGTCACGTGTCCAAATTACGAATGATTACCTGCTGAAGTATCCATCTTTTGCAGAGTTCTTTGAACGTAATAAAAGTGTTGATGAAGAGGATCTAACGATCAAGGATGATCGAACTCCAATTGAAAATATCGAACAATCCGTCAAAATGATTTCCGCCAGGTTAAGTGACGAGCTGTTAGAAATGATCTTATCTAAAGAGCCTGTTTTCTTTGAAAGATTAGTTTTGGATCTATTAAATAAAATGGGTTATGCATTTGATGACCAGTCTGTCATTGCAACCAGTTATGTAGGGGATGAAGGAATAGACGGAATCATCAAAGAAGATAAGTTTGGATTCAATAGTATCTATGTTCAGGCAAAACGATGGAATTGGACAGTTGGCAGACCAGAAATACAGAAATTCCTGGGTGCGGTAGCCGGTCAAGGGGGAAACAAAGGGTTATTCATTACGACTTCTTCTTTTACCAGAGAAGCGATAGAATATGCGAAAAAACAACTCCAGGTAAAATTAATCCTGGTTGACGGCAGTATGCTTACCAAATTAATGATAGAATATAATCTAGGTGTAAGTGTCGAAAACACATATGAGATCAAACGGATTGATATGGACTATTTTGATGATGAAATATAGCTTAAGTGATTAAATGGCATATAGTTAGATCTAAAACAAAAGTCAAAAATGAAGTATTCTATCTATTAAATACATATTAATTTGTTCTATTGGAGCATATAATGCGCATAATGTGCTTTTTTTGACAATTTTAGTTTAAAGTGTTTCAATGTATAAGAAATCAATATATAATAAGAGGTGATTTTGCCTTTTATAGAGTATGGGGCAATGGTAAAGAAGGTGAATGTATGCTGCAGAATTATATTTGCTTAAAATGTAATGTAAAAACTGATACGAGTATTTGTCCAGTGTGCGGAGGGAAGACTGTTAATTTGACCCGTGTTTTCTGGGATAAACAAAACAATATACCTTTGCTTTTACCTGGAGAACGAAATGAATATCCTGAATTTACTTATGTTTCATCTGATATACGACCTGTATTTCCAGAAGAAAGATTGTTGATAGAAATATTGATTGGAGAACCGTTAAAGTATATTGATTCCTCTTGCTGGAGTACATCAGGAGGGGTATATATATTTGATGGAGATAAAATAAAAATATCTATTAAAGATTTGAGGTATAGGGATTCTGATACAATTAGGGAAGAGTATGAAAAATACTCAAAATCAAATCGATATGATGCATTCTACCATTATGTAGATTTTTTTATTCAAGCTAATAAAGAACGCATACTTTCCTTGACCACTGAAGCGCTGGATTACATTAATGAAAAGAAAGAAAAATTCGATTTTAATTCGATGTTTGTTTCTTTTAGTGGAGGTAAAGATTCAACAGTGGTCTCTGATCTAGTAATGCGTGCTTTAGGGACCCCTAAAGTATTACATATTTTTGGAGATACAACACTAGAATTTCCAGAGACTTATGAGTATGTTCAAAGGTTTAAAAAAGATCACAGAATGACTCCTGTATTGAGTGCAAAGAATAAAGAAAAGAATTTTAACGAATTATGTAAAGTAATTGGGCCCCCATCTAGGACGATGAGATGGTGTTGTACAGTTTTTAAAACAGGAGCAATCACCCAATACATCAATACAATGTTTAAAAATAAAGTCAAAGTTTTAACATTTTATGGTATTCGTCATTCTGAATCGACTAGTCGAAGCAAATATGACCGTGAATCAGATAGTCCGAAAATCACTAAACAAAGAACAGTTTCACCGATCATTGACTGGCTGGATGCAGATGTTTGGCTCTATATTTTGAGCCGAAAGCTTGATTTTAACGAAGCATATAAAAAGGGGTTTTCGCGTGTTGGGTGTTGGTGTTGTCCAAACAACAGTCAATGGTCAGAGATTTTATCAAAGATATTCCATCAGAATGACTATAACGAATTCAGAAATATTTTAATTGAAAACGCAATTCAAATTGGAAAACCAGATCCTGAAGAATATGTAGATTCGGGTGCTTGGAAAGCAAAACAGGGTGGGGATGGAATTGAATATAGTAAACGACGCATTGTTTCGTTTGAACCATGTGCAACTGAGGAAAATGCTTTTAACTACGAATTACAAAAACCTATAGATCAAAATCTTTATGAATTGTTTAAACCATTTGGAGATCTTAACTACGATTTAGGAAATAAGCGGTTAAATGAAGTTTATATTTTAGGCAAAGATAAAAAAGTTTTATTGAAACTACAAGGTCGAATAGGAGAGACACACTTAAAAGTGACAATTGTGAACCTACCAATTGCTAGAGCTAAAACAATTCGTGATGCAGAAAATAAAATTAAATGCCAATTGACAAAATTTCAAATGTGCTTAAATTGCTCAGCTTGTATGTCAATATGCAAATATGATGCCATAAAAATTAGGTTTCAAGATGGAAAACTCGATTATAAAGTGAATGAACATAAATGTGTACACTGCTATGAGTGTATCAACCATTTTATATCGGGATGTTATTTAAGGAAAGTTTTAACTTCCAAAAATTATAATTCAGATTCTAAAGTAACAAAAGAACAAAAGTAAAGATAAGTAATATTAAAATTGTACAAATTAACAAAAACAAAGGAGAATAGAAGTGAAGACGCGATTTAAAGGCCATGAAACCTTTTATTTTAGAGATGGCTGGATGACTAAAGTATTTACAGAAATCCACTCAAATAACAATTATACATTATTCACTGGTAATAATGGTATACCTAGACTAGGGGTAGGTTCAAACATGGTAAAGTCTATTAAATATTGGATGACAACATGTAACTTGCTTAAATACGTTAGACATAAGCAGCAAGGTTATGATTTGTCAGATTTAGGCAAAGTAATTGCTGGTAATGATTTTTATTTAGAGGATATGTTTTCACTTTGGATACTTCATATTAACTTGGTTTTAAATAAAGAAAATGCCACCACTTGGTACATATTCTTTAATCTTTTCCAAGCAGAAAACTTCACAGTAGAAGAAGCTTTCCAGAGCATCAGAAATATCTTAAATCAGAGGGACGTTAAATATGCCCCTAAGTCAGTCGAATCAGATGTAAATGTTTTGCTAAATATGTATACAAGGAAAAATGTAAAAAATGAGCCAGAAGAGAATTTCACATGTCCTTTGTCGCGTTTAAATTTAATAAAAGTGTCAGGTGACCAATATTACAAAACGACCCCAAATCTTAATTCATTAAGTGAATTCGCAATCTTTTATGCAATCATTTGCTTGATGGGAGAAAATACTAATCATATTAGTATCACTAATTTGGAAAATGACGATGAATCTTTAACACATATTTTTAATATCAATCGTGTGATCATCAATGATTATCTTGAAAAATTGGCGATACAAGGGTATATCCGTGTTGAAAGAACTGCAGGGCTAGACATGTTATATTTGCAAAGGAAGATGTCTCCTTTAGATATTGTTAAAGAATATTATTTGAGGAGGAAGCAAAATGAGATATAAAGATCTTGTTCATATAAATGCTCAATTTCAAAATTCGATTAATATCGGTTTAGATTTAGATAATGATAGTAAAATTGAGCATTATATTCCAACTGAAACAGGCTTATCTTACTTAGACTATCATATAAGCCAGATCTTAGACCCTGATGGAGACCATTCTAGTATGATCATTGCCCCTTATGGAAAAGGAAAATCTCATGCTGTATTAGTGCTGATGTCTTTATTGAGTCGTACAGATTATAGTAATTATCAAAAATTAATTAATAGAATACGTCAAATAGACGTTGATCTGTATAAAAAAATTATGGAGATCCAAGATAGGCATTATTTACCTGTGATTATTTCAAATACACGTGGGACACTGAATCAATCTTTATTTCAAGCACTAGATAAAGCAATAATTCATGAAGGAATTGATCACTTGGTTTTTAAAACTGAGTTTACATATGCTGAAGAGCGGATTCTAGAGTGGAAGAACAAATACCCTGATACATATAAAAAGTTTATTAATGACCTAAAGACTCGACATATTTCTTATAATCATTTTATGGAGGAAATACATTCTTTTGATGAGAAAGCTTTAGATTTGTTTAAAGAAATTCACAAGTCTATTTTATCTGGAGCTGAGTTTATTTGCCAGGCAAATATGGATGTTACGGAATATTATCGTGAAGTGGCGATACAGTTATTAAAAAACTATAAAATAGACGGTCTTTTTATAGTTTTTGATGAATTTACTAAATTTTTGGAATCTAGGAATGAAGAAACAGTCTCTAACGATATGAAAATAATTCAGGATTTAGCTGAGCTATGCAATAATTCAGGCAATATGTATTTTCAAATGATCCTACATAAACCAATTAGTGACTATGCTACAATGAATAAAAATGTTCGTAATGCTTTTCGAGGAATAGAAGGGAGAGTCTCTACTTATTATTTTACATCGACATTAAAAAATTCATTTGATTTAATTGAAAATGTTTTAGAGAAAACAAATAAATATGGATTTTTTAAAGAAAAACGAAAAAAGGAATTTCTAGAAAATGCAAATAAATTACATGGAATACCAGCATTTTTAAATAATTTTGAACCAACTTATATTCAGAATCATATTATTGATTCCTGCTATCCTCTTCATCCTACAACGGCATATGCTTTAATTAGAGTCAATGAAAAAGTTGCACAAAACGAGAGAACTCTCTTTACTTTTTTGGCAAAGAAGTCTACTTATTCCTTACCATCTCTTTTAAATAGGACTATTGCTGATAATTTTATACGTATTCCAGACATATATGATTATTTTCGTCAACAATTTTTAGATGAAAAAGATAATATGATGATAAGCCGCATTGCAGCGCAGTCCTTGAGTGCATTAGATTTAATAGAAGATAAGCATTTAATTGAGCTAATTAAAACAATAGCAGTGCTACAGATTATTAATGAATCTGATTACTTTCCTTGTCGATTGAGTGTTCTTTCAATTGCTTTAGGTATTAATAAAGACCAATGTTCAAAGCAATTACGCCTGCTTGTTGATAAAGAAATAATTACGATTCGTCACAGTGGAGATATTCAGTTCCGCATGAACATGAATCTAGATATTAATTCTCAAATCAACAATTTAGTTAATACAAAATTTAATAAAATCGATCTTGTTTCATCTCTGGATGATTTATATGTTAATCATTTTTATTATCCAAGAGTTTATAATATGATTAACAATATTACAAGATTTTATCGTGTTGAATTCATGAATGAAGCAGATTTTTTAGGAATTGAGACGTTTGAATCTTACTTTCAATCCCATTTTGCAGATGGAGTAATTATTAATATTATTCGTGGAGAAAATAATAACCAGGAAAAAGTATACGATCATATTAAAGATATTGATGAAATGCGATTGGTAGCAATTTATCCTAAGAAATATCATGATTACAGTTTGATGGTCAAACATTATTTGGCAATTGAGTATCTTTTAAAAGATGAATCTTTTATTGATGAAAACATGCTTATTGCTTCAGAACTAACCTTGATGTTGAATGATGAAAGGGAACATATTAATGAGATTTTAGAAGATGATTATTCAGTGCTTACCGGAAATAATGCAGTTCTAAATACATATCCTAAAGAAGAAATCGTCCAAATAACTGGTCCAAATTCAAAGGATCGTGTACTAGGAAATATATTACAAGAAACGTTTAATCATTATCCTGGAAATATTAATTTAGAATTATTAAATAAAAATAATGTGAAGGGTTCATATAAAAACGCGCGTAAAGCTGTTGTAGAAAGAATTCTCAATGACTCTATAAATCTGGAGAATCTAGGGACATCTCCTGAGGATACTGTAATAAATTGTATTCTAGTAGCGACAGAAGCCTTTAGTGAGAACTCAAAATTAAAACCGATTATTGATAGGATTCAAGATTTCTTCAGAAAAGGACAAGGAGAGTTTTCTACACTTTATTCTGAACTGATGAATCCTCCTTATGGAATTAGAAAGGGAATACTCCCCATCTTCATTGCTATAGGCATTAAAGAAATGCTTAGCAGCATCATAGTATATCATGACAATCACGAAATGAAATTGGATGCTCATTTCTTGGAAATGGTGAATGATAACCCTCAAGGCTTTTCATATACGATCGATCACATAGATTCACAAAAAAGAGCTTATCTTGAAAAGTTGGGAGAGCTATTTAATAAAGAAGTTCATGGCACAGGTACAAATGATTATAATATTCTTTTATCTGGAATTAAAAACTGGTATGTTTTATTGCCGAAATTCACTAAGCAGATGATAGGATCAGACGAATCTATTTCGAATAGATCTTACAAACAATTACGTAAATACTTAACTAAACCTAATATAAACGCTAGTCAATTTATTAATTCAGATCTTCCACGTATTGCTGGTAGTGAAGATTATCACGAAATTTTAACACGAATAAATGAAATGAAAGAGAATTTAGAGCATTATCTATCTCGATATTTTGAATATTTGAAAGAATTGGTCAATACAAGCTTAGGATTTTCTAAAGGTACTATATTGACACAATCAACGGTACTATGGATCGATAAGCATAAAAAATTATTAGAGGAAAATGTACTTGAAGATTATGTTAAGAGTTTTATTATGTTATGTAATAATTCAAAAAATAAAAACGAATATGAGCTAATTAATCAAATTGCATACTATTTTACTTCTTTATTTGTTGAAGATTGGTCTTCTGATACAATAAATCTATTTAAAAAATCATTAAATAGCCTGGTTGATATTGAAGTAGAAGACAAACCAGATTATAATTTAGATAGTATATTATTGACATTAAATGGCAAAAAGATTCAAAAATCGTTTAAATTCGAACTAACGGAATCCTCAGAATTCATTGAAGATTTTATTGAGAATACAATGGAAGATTATGGAGATCTGTTGTCGAATGAACAAAAGATTTCTTTGCTAGTCAAAGTTATCAGCAAGTATATGTAGGAAAGGAGAGAGGTATGTGATTTATTTAGACAATGCTGCAACATCCTTTCCTAAACCACAAATTGTCTATCATGAGATGGATAAGGCTACGAGAACTTTATCTTTCAATGCTGGTAGGGGACATTACAAAGAGGCGGATCGAGCATTTGGGGTCGTAGAAGAAGCTAGGAAATATTTGTGTGAACAAGCAAATGCATCTAATCTTATATTTTCTGCTTCTGCTACACATTCTTTGAACCAAATTGTTAGCGGATACACTTATCAAAAAGGTGATATTATATATTGCTCACCTTATGATCACAATGCAATTGCGCGAACGCTTTATGCTCACTCTAAGAAATATGGATTTAAAGTGAAACAAATTCCATTAAAAAAAGATTTGACGGTTGATATAGATCAATTAGCTTTAGATTGTGCATTAGAAAGGCCAAAAATGATTTATTGTACTCATGTGAGTAATGTAACTGGGTATGTTTTACCGATTGAACAAATCGGAGAGATTGCTGCAAAGTATCAATCTATTTTTGTAGTGGATGGTGCACAAGCATTTGGAATTGTGCCAATAGATTTGAAAAAATATCATATCGATTATTATGTATTTGCAGGACATAAAACGTTACATGGGCCATTTGGAATAGGTGGTTTTTTATCAAATGAATGTACAATTAATCCTTCTTTTTTTGGAGGAACAGGTACAGATTCACTGAATTTAGAAATGCCAACTTCTGGCTCAATACGTTATGAACCATCAAGCCCCAACGTACCAGCTATTGCAGCAATGTATGCAGGAGCCAAATGGACCTTTGATCATGATGTGCTTAAGCATGAGGCTGATCTATATAATTATGCTAGGAGTCAATTGGAATCAATTGACGACGTGATTGTATATCAGCCACTTACTGAAAATACGTCAGGAATTATTTCATTTAATATTCGTGGTATGAATTGTAATGATGCAGCGAATATTTTAGCAAAAGATTATGACATAGCTCTGCGTTCAGGTTATCATTGTGCACCTTACATACACGATTATTTAGGTACAAAGATGTTCAATGGCTGTTTGCGAGCTAGTTTTGGTTATTTCGTAACAAAAGAGGATATAGATCAATTGATTGATGCAGTTGATGAAATTAGTTTGGAGGGGTGAGAGATGAGTCTACAAGATGTAAAAGGAATAAAACTCAGTTATCAAACGTTGACAGATGAGGTGATTTCTAATTTTTATATTCCTTGCTTAAGAGAGTCAATAAATTATAAGAGAGCTGTAGGTTTCTTTTCTTCATCAATCCTTCTTCAGATAAGTGAGGGTCTGGGTATTTTTACAAAGAACAGAGGAAAAATCAAATTAATAATATCACCTAGATTATCTAAAGAAGATTATGATGCAATTAAAGATGGGTATACTGCAAGAGAGTACCTCACAAATAAATTTACTAATGAATTTGACGAAAATATCAATTTCTTCCAAAAAGAGGAGAGATTTTCGTTGTTGTCTTATTTAATTGCACATCGAATTCTGGATATAAAAATAGTTGTACTCGAAAAAAATAACGATATTGGAATGTTTCATGAAAAGTTAGGGATCATGGAGGACTTAGAGGGAAATAAAGTTGCATTTAGTGGATCAAATAACGAAACATGGAATGGCTACAATATTAATTACGAAAATATAGATGTTCATTGTTCATGGAAAGGGGGGATAATTCAGAACGATGTGAAGAAAAAGATGCAAGATTTAAAGATATGTGGGATGGTGTGGAAAGAGGATTAATTACGATTCCATTTCCTGAAGCAATCAAACAAAAACTTCAAAAATATCAACGGGATGATATAGATTACATAGAATTAGATAAGGAAGTTATAAAACGTTATATCAAAAAAAAGCATGATCCAAATCCTACTACAGAGAATATTTCTGGATTATATGATTATCAACTAGAAGCTATTACTAATTGGAAAGCTCATAATTATAGAGGAATTTTCGATATGGCTACCGGTACAGGTAAAACATTCACTGCTTGTGGTGCTATATGTGAACTATTCAAACAAAAGAAAAGATTGTTTGTTGTTATTTGTTGTCCATATATTCATTTAGTGGATCAGTGGTGTGACGAAGTCCTTCAATTTAATATAAAACCTATTAAATGTTATGGTTCAATAGAATATAAGGCTTCTTTAAATAGAGCAGTTTATGATTTTAAAAGTCGAAGAACTAATTTTGTATGTGTTATAATTACAAATCAAACTTTTGTAAATAGTGATAATCAAAAATTGCTGCAGATAAATAAAAAAAATACTTTAATAATAGTAGATGAAGCTCATAATTTTGGAGCGTTAAATATTAGCCAAACAATGAATGTTGACTATCGGTATAGATTAGCTCTTTCGGCAACTTTAGATAGATATGGAGATCCCATCGGCACAAAAAAATTATATGAATTTTTTGGTGAAAAATGCATAGAGTATGATTTAGCAAGAGCAATGAGAGAGAAAAAATTAACACCTTATAAGTATTTTCCAGTAGTTGTCTCATTAACTGAATTAGAGTGGGATCGTTATATAGAGTTAAGCAAAAAAATAAAAAAATTTAAATATAATCATGAGAACGAGATGCCTGAAGGTTTAAAAAGATTACTTATTGCTCGAGCTCGAATAGTTTCTGGTGCAGTTAACAAAATTGATAAATTAAAAGAATTGATGATTAATTATAAACATGACTACGATATGTTAGTATATTGTGGAGCAGTACGATATGGTCAATATGATTATGGAAACTGTTTAGATGAGAAAAAGCAGATTGAATTAGTTACAAAGATGCTTACTGAGGATCTAGATATGGTTGTGTCTAAGTTTACTGCCGAAGAGGATACAGATACAAGAATGCGTCTTATTTCTGCGTTTAGGGATCATGAAATACAAGCTTTAGTGGCAATTAAATGTTTAGATGAAGGTATGAATATTCCTGCAATCAAAACTTGCTTCATACTTGCTAGTAGCACCAATCCAAAAGAATATATTCAGAGGAGAGGAAGAGTATTGCGAAAAAGTGAAGGAAAAAAATACGCAGAGATTTATGATTTTATAACATTACCTATGGAACTTTCTAAAGCATCTTCGATTTCTTCACCTTTTCATGATATAGAGGTTCAATTGGTAAAGAGAGAATTTGAAAGATTAAAGGATTTTGCAAATCTTTCGAGCAATCCCTCATTTAGTAACGATGTTATTGATCAGATAAAAAATGCGTATGATTTAGATGTTATTAATGATTTGGAGGATTATTTGATATGAGTGATGTAGTTCTAGATAAAGAAACGTTAATGAAAATAATTAGGGAATCTTTTCTTTTGGCTAAAAATCGTGAGCGGGAAGGTGAAACCAGAATAAAAACAACACGAAGAATTGTAGATATGATGAAAGAGGAGGTGAGAAAAAATGTTGATTAGAAGTATTAAGTTAAAAAATTTTAGACAGTACAAGAATGTAGAAATCGACTTTTCGACAAATAATAAAAGAAATATTACTGTTATTATTGGTGAAAACGGATATGGAAAGACGACATTGGTTAGAGCTTTTATTTGGTGCTTATATCGAGATGCAACTGGATTTGCTGATCGTATTTTACTAAATAAAGACGTTGCAGAAATCTTACAGGATGGTAATTCTGCAGATGTAATTGTTGAATTGCGTCTAGAGCATAAGAATGCACTATATCAAATAACAACTAAAGAAACATATACAAAATCAATGGGTCAACTTGTGGTAAAAGAAAAATCTGCTACTAGTATTTTAAGAAAATTGGAGGAAGATTCTTATCAGAAACTCCCAGAAGAAGCTGTAAAAAATGAAATTGAAAATATCCTTAAATCTGATTTAAGAAACTATTTTTTTTATGATGGTGAGAAAAATAGAATCGAAGATTCTGCAAAAGGAAGAAATATTAAAAATGCAATTAGTTTATTAACTGGAATCAGTAAGATAGAAGATTTATCAAAGTATTTTGAACCAAAAAATAAAACAAGTGTAATTGGTGTATTAAAAGAAGAAAGATCACTGGACAATGATTTGATTTCTGTCGATACTCAAGATGAAATAAATAAAGAACAAAGTAACTATGATACTGTACAACAGCAACTGCAAGATATTGATAATGAAATTGGGCAATTAACTGAACAGTATAATACGAAAAAAGCGATTCTTGATAGCAATGCTGACATTAGAGAACAACAAAATGAGATTAATGAATTAAGTAATACAATACAGATGGCGCACAATTCTTTGGATGATAAATTAGCTCAAATCATAAAAATAATTAATGGCTCAAAAAAAAGTGCTACTAAACCGCTACACAACATTCTATTTGCTAAAGCAATGAATAAATACAGTTTAGAAAAGCTACTTTCTGAGACAACATTTAATACTAAGGAATCATTGTCAAATATTAGTGAGGAAGCTATTAATCAACTGATCGAAAGAGGTTATTGTTTATGTGGAGCTAAAATCATATCAGGGAACGACGCATATGAACATTTAATGCAGTCAAAAGAACATATGGAACCGCATGATTTTGGAAAATATATTGAGGATTTTATTGTCACAGAGCAAGCAAATATGGATTCATCCCAATCTATAATAGAAAGTATTCGTTCAAGTTTGAACACTTATCTTGATACAATAAATAGTATTAGTGATAATTTAGAAAGGATCAATAATTTAAAAGAAGATATCAAAGGAAAAGTAGATATAGGGGAGATTCAAAGGGATGTCGATAACATAGCGTTACAAATTACTCAATGCAACGAAAGAAAAAAATATTCTGAAGGTGAATTGCATACTATAGAAGTAAGAATTAGAAATTTAAATAATAAATTAGATGAATTAAGTGAAAAAAATGAAAACAATAAATTGATTAATCTTTGTATTAAATATGGCGAGAGAATTTATAGTGAATTGATAAAAAGAATAAACAAATCTAGAGAAACAGTTCGAGAAAAGTTGGAACAATCAGTTAACTCTATTTTTGGGGAAATGTATCACGGTGAACGTCATTTAGAGATTGATGCTGATTTTAAAGTAACTACAACAAATAATGGGCGTGTAATTGAAAACTCAACTGGGACTGAAACTGTAAAAAATTTTGCTTTTGTAGCTGGGCTGTTAGATTCAGTTAAAGATAAACTGGTCAATAGGGGTGAATTCAGTGATGATGATTTAGATGAATGTTATCCTCTAGTTTTAGACGCTCCTTTTTCTAATACAGACACAGAGCATATTCACAATATTTGTAAAGTCTTACCAAAGCATTGTGATCAGGTGATTATTGTCTTAATCAGCAAAGACTATGAGATTGCAAAAGACAGTATTTTTGATCGTATAGGTAAAACATATAGGATCATCAAACATAGTGAAACAGACGATAGTATCGAGGAGGAACTTTGATGTTCAATAAACCATTTGAAATAACAGGGAAACACGCTAGAATTATTAAAACTTATTCACCGGATAATACAGCTAAGGATAGGATTGTTTTTTCAAAACCAGACATAAGAAACAAACAGATAGAGTTTAATATCTTCGGCACCTTTATTTATTGTTATACATTGGCAGCAATGGTAGGTATTGTAGAAGGAAGAAAAGCAGAAGTAGATAAATCGGAAAAATATGAAGTTACTATATTTCTTGATATTATTCAGAATTATTCATCGCTCTTAAAAAGAATAGTACACTTTATGATTTTATGTCATCATAATGATTTAACAGTCGACGGTAGAATAAAAAAGGCGTTTAAATCAGAGCAGGATGACGAAATCGAACTAGAGTTCCATGCATATGCTAGAGGTGGATTAGAGATTATCGATGAGTATTTTCAAGAATGTCAAACAGCTGAGGATGTCATTTATCATTTATATTCCTTTATAAATGATTATTCTTTAGACTTTGATGATGAGGCTGATGAAGACTATGAATAGTTAGCATAGTTCAGTAGTCATGACTTTTGATATTTGTTGAAGCATATGAATTGGTTTCTATATCAGTAAAAATGATTTATTTTGAAATGTATTTCAATAATGACTTGCTTAGTGGAAGTAAAGTTTGAAAAGTGTTTAAGTTAATCGATTATACGGGTCTCTCTGATAACTTATGGTTTTGCAAAAATGAGCAAAAAATAAGTTTGTATTTTGAGATACCACATGATAAATGAATATATACAAGCCAGTTTATTAATAGTCGGAATGCTGGCTTTTTTTGCATGAAAAAACTCATCCTAGATAAGTGTTGTCGTATAAACATTGCAAATCACTCCGAAGTGATAGCATAAATGTAGTCTGCAGAGTTGCGTCCGCGAATATCTTTATATTTAATGTTACATTTATGGAGCATGAGGTGTTGGTGAATATTTCGGTCATAGGACGACACCATGTTAATGCTATGACGACAACGTGTTAGTTTAATGACGACAGTGTCACACTTTGATGACGACACCTTAAAAATATATAATTATATGCTCCATAATGTCCTTCTGGAATTAGAATAAGCTATAGATTTACGAGAGCAAATCTATAGCATCAATGGGCCTTTCCCCGCAGCTTGCTGCGTAGTGCTCCATGAACTATGTTATAATGGTTTTAGTAGAAAACCATTATTCGGAACTGAATATTTCACTTTAAAAATCGAATAGTGTTACTTGTTTGATGTCGTCATCACACCAGTGTGAAAACAGCGGCTGCTTTGAGCCACTAAAATCGCGCTAATTTGCGCCAAAAAATCGGAATAGCTTGAGCCACCTGAATCGCTCTGATTATTTCACGTTCACCGCCCACTTAATTCACGACATCAGCACCAGTAGTTTATAATTGTAGCACCACAGATACAAACTAAAAGCACCACGTGAAAGTGGTGCCTAATTTTTATTCTTTTTCCATTTTTGCAGTGACTTCTCTCATATTGACATCCCCTGCATTAATCGTAATAGAATTATGAACGATACGATCCATAATTGCATCTGCATGTACTCCTCCACCTAATCGTGCATGCCACGATTCAATTTTGAATTGTGTACAAAATATGGTTGACTTATTTTGATACCTTCTTTCGATAAGTTCAAAAATAAATTCTATTTCTTGTTCGCTCATAGAATTAATAAGCCATTCATCTAAAATGAGCAATGGACAGTTTGCAAATTTATTAATTAATTTATTTCTTCCTCTTTTTAATTCTGCCTCTTCTAACTGTACAAACAGATCAGGAATTCTTATATAGCGTGTACCTATTCCATCTCGACAAGCTGCTTTACCTAAGCAGTTTGATAAAAATGTTTTTCCAGAACCAGTAAAACCAACGATTAATACGTTTTTATAATTATCAATATAACTGTTCGTGATTAATGTCATGATTTGATTTTTGTCTAATTCTCTTTTGGCATAATAGATATCTTCTACTGTTGCTTGTGGATATCTAAAATGAGCTCGACGAATCAAGCCTTTTACTTTTTCGTTATATTTAATTTGATAAGCATGATCCACAGAAGCGTTTATTCTTTCATCAAAGGTCATAGATTTATAAAGTACTTCTTTTTCTTGTACCTCTAGTGCTTCTACTAAGGCGTGCATTCCCATCATATCTAATTTCTTTTTTGTTTCATCATTAATCATCGTATTTTCCTCCATAATAATCTGCACCTCTAATATATCCACCAACATCATTAAAATTGTTTGTATCCTTATTGCTCATCCAAATGATATCTTGATTATTCGCCAAAATGCCATTAAGATGATGATAGCGGGGACATTTCAGTTTCGTTAGCGCAAGTTCACATGCATTTTCCAATCTATCATTTGAGAACTTATTAGCTAACTTTAGTACTGCAAGACACGAATTATATCCCTGCTCTTTAATTTGGACTGTATCAAATATTTTGGTGATGACGGTCAATGTAGATGGGCCTATTTTATTAGCCCATCTTTTGATCCTTTCATCATCCCATTCAACTTTTTGAAAAGAATCAGGTATATGATCTTCAATAGTAGAATATTTATATTTCATATAATCAGGTAATCTAGGATGAATGGCTATTCGTGAATGATTATAAAATATCTCAAGACTATTAGAATTCACTTTTATATCTACTTTCTTACCAACATACTGATAAGGTACAGAATATTTATTTGTTTTGAATGAAACGTGAAAATTGATTATTATGGCGTAGCTGATCAAGTATTCTGATTTAAGTTGATCATCCATTCTGATAAAACTGACCAATCATTCCGATTAGGTTGACCAATCATATAATATATACTCCTTTTGGTGTAATATTGAATTGTAGATAGGCATCGAATCTACAAAAATATTATAGAGAAAGGAGTTTTTTGTTTTGAAAGAATATGAAGAAAAGTATAAGCAGATTTTTAGATATCTATCATTAGGAATGTCTCAAAATGAGATATCTAAACTATTGTCTACATCTCGCAATACTATCAGAAAAATCAAGGCTGTAACCGACAGTATCAGATTATCCTGGGAAGATGCTTCAAAAATGACAAACGAAGAATTTGTTCATACCATCTTCCCAAAAAACAAAAATGACAATGAAGAATTACAGCCAAGACCAGATTGTGAAATGATGTATAAGGAACTACAGAAACCAGGCGTAACCAGAACATTACTATGGGAAGAATATGCAAGGGAGGTCAAAGCTGCAGGCAAGATACCTCTTCAATATTCTCAGTTCTGCAATTATTTCAATCATTATCTTGAAATCAACAAAGCTACGATGCACTTTGAACACAAGATAGCTGAAAGAATAGAGGTGGACTGGTGTGGAACAACCATCCCTATTGTCAATGAATTAACAGGTGAAGTGACAAAGGGATATCTATTTGTTGGTACATTACCCTACAGTCAGTATTCATATGCTGAACTGATGAGTGACATGAAGCAGGAAAACTGGATAACTGCACATGTCAACATGTTCAATTTCTTTGGTGGGACAACACCTATCATCTATCCTGATAATTTAAAAACAGGAGTCATCAAACATCCTAAACATGGAGATGTCATATTAAATCCTGCATATCAGGAAATGGGAGATTACTACAATATCGCTATTGTACCTACTCCTATCAAGAGCCCAAAATCCAAGCCAAGTGTAGAAGGAACAGTTGGAAAGATTACGACTCATATTATTGCAAGACTCAGAAAGGAGGAATTTCATTCCATCAGCGAAGCAAATGAAAAAATCAAGAAATGCTTAGATGATTTCAATAACAGACCTTTTCAAAAGCGCCAGGGGAGTAGAGCTGAAGTATTTATAAATGAAGAAAAACCATTCCTCAGACCATTGCCAAAAGAGCCTTATGAATATGCCACATGGAAAAAAGCAACAGTGCAATATCATTATCACATTTCTATTGATAAAATGTATTATTCTGTGCCATATGAATATATCAAGCAAAAGGTTGATATTAGATTAACCAGAAATCTAGTGGAAGTCTATTATAAGCATCATAGAATATGTTCACATAAACGTTTATATGGTCACCCAGGACAATATTCAACCAACACGGATCATATGCCACCCAACCATCAAAAGGCTGGTGAATGGGATGGTGATCGCTTCAGAAGATGGGCTCAATCCATTGGGGTCAATACCTATAAGGTCGTTGATGGTTTATTGAATTATTATAGAGCGGAGCAGCAGGCTTATAATGGCTGTCGATCAATATTGAAGTTGGCAGACTCATATTCACCCAGACAGCTAGAAGAAGCATGTGAAAAAGCGCTAAAGCATTTATCATTGCCCCGCTATAAAAATATAAAATTAATTATTCAATATAATCAAGATACAAGACAGGTCAACCAAGAAGATGAAAACAATGATGACTTTGCATTTGTCAGAGGTTCATCATATTATGGAGGAAACACAAATGAATAGAGATACATATGAAAAAATAGTCGCTTTAAGACTGCCTGGCATGGCAAAAACATATCTGGAACAGGAAGAGATGGAAGATATACGAGAATTGACATTTGATCAAAGACTGGAATTATTGGTTGATGCCGAAGTTGACAGTCAGCGTATACATAAGATAGAAAGACTGATCAATAATGCACATTTTGCGGAATCCAAAGCATCCATAACGCAGATCAAATATTATGCAGACAGACATCTTGATAAAGAGCAGATATTAAGCCTGGCAACAAATGAATATATAAAGAAACACGAAAATGTTTTAATAATAGGAGCAACTGGAGCTGGGAAATCGTATATTGGATGTGCACTTGGGGTTGAAGCATGTAATAGTGGACTGAAAGTCAAATATATTCGACTGCCAGATTTGTTGTCCGAATTAGAGCTGTCAAGAATACAAGGAACATATAAAAATAAAATCAAACAATATGAAAAATGCGATCTTCTTATTCTTGATGAGTGGCTGTTAGTTAATACAAGCAACATTGAACAGCAAGATATATTGGAAGTATTAGAGAAAAGATATAGAATACATTCAACAATATTATGTTCACAATTTGATGTAGGAGGATGGCATAGCAAGCTAGGAGGTGGTGCATTAGCTGATGCCATACTTGATAGAATCGTACCAAAATCACATACAATAAAGATACTAGGTGATAAATCAATGAGAAGTCGATAATAAATAAAAGGATCCTGATTAAACAATAATCAGGATTTCATTATTGATCAGATTCATCGGAATAGTTGGTCCGGATAATCAGAATGTTGAGAACAATGTTGGTTGATCAGGGATATCGGAATAGTTGGTCAGCATAATCGGAATGATTGGTCAACTTGAGCAGAATAATCACAATTGACCTATTCCAGTTTTTTGTTGATGGCAAGAACTTCCTCATTAAAGAAGGAATAACTCAATTCCTATTTACTCATCTGAAAGTATTTTATCAATCTTATATGTGCTGCCATACTGGCCACTTTCAATTTTCGGCCTGATTGTCAGCGAGGTTAATAGAACTTACCCCATTATTTTAACTAACTGGACTCTATTAACTGCCTACTATCGGACTCCTTTTTTATGTCTTTATCTTTCTCAATTCCGCTGACATTCTCAAATATATCATATGAGATCTTATCTTAAATAAAACCTTGAAAAAAGAAGATTCTCCCATAATTCTTAAATATCAACAGCGAAATTGTTTGCAGGAAAAGACAATGAACATAATGTACACCTCATAATTATTTATATTTGTGATTTAACTGCGCACACTTATTTGTTGAACCGCACTTTATATCAGGGAAAAATAAAGAAAAACTGCAAAATAAAAAAGCCAATGGATGGCGCGTTATGCCGTATTCAACTGCATAATGTGCCATCTTTTATTTGGCTGTATCGATCATA
>FCNA01000047.1 GCA_900018345.1 Clostridiales bacterium CHKCI006 | reverse complement strand
TGGTGCTAGTATAAAAATAGGGCCAGGTAAAATGGGAAAAGACATCTTGAACAAAACAGGAAAGAGAGGTATTCTTGATATAGTAACAGGATGTCCGGGATAAGATTGAACAAGAGAAGAGGTTATTGAAAGATGGGCAGCAAAAGAAAAGTAATTGACAAAGAATTTAAAATGAATGCAGTTCAGTATAGAAAGGAACACCCAGAGTTGACGTATACAGAGATAGCTGATAATTTAGGCGTATCCGTTAGTTCGCTTAATCGTTGGGTCAAACAATTCGATTCTAACCAAAACGAAGATTCTGGTGACCAATCAAGGCTTTTTCGAGGCTCAGGAAATTATTCAAGTGATGATGCCAAAGAATTAGCTAGGCTTCGCAAAGAAAATAAAGATCTGAAGGATGCGATAGAAGTATTAAAAAAAGCAATGCGGATCGTCAGCAGCCAGTAAATGTGCTTTACCAGGCTTTATCTGAATACTCCAAGTCTAGCACCAACGTCTCAATACGAAGCATATGCGGTATCCTCGGTATTTCTAGAAGCGGTTATAGTGACTGGTCCAACCGTAAGAAATCAAAGCAGAAGCAACATAAAGAAAAAATCCAGGCCAACATCAAAGAGATCTATGACAAAAGTAAGAAGATCTATGGCGCACCCAAAATCACGCATATTCTGAACCAGAAAGGCTTCCAGGTGTCTCAAAAGACAGTGAGCAATTATATGCAGGAAATGGGCATAAAAGCGTGGTATCGAAAGCATTATACAAGAACAACGTTTTCCGTAGATTTCAGTGACCGGTTAAAGAATCTGTTGCACAGACAATTTAATCCGGAAAGGCCAGATGCGGTATGGTGTACAGATATTACTTATATTTGGACGTATCAAGATGGATTTGTTTATTTGACT
>FCNA01000004.1 GCA_900018345.1 Clostridiales bacterium CHKCI006 | reverse complement strand
CCAATGGTTCGTTGGCCTTTTAAGATGATAACCAATCTAAAATAATTTGCGGTTCTTCTAAAACATTATTGAATAATCGGCTAATTTAAAGTGCGATTACCTGTACGGTAGAATCTGCGGTTCAACACTTCAAGCGTCGGATCAATCCAGGCCCTCTTTGCATCTATGGCATTTTCAATTGCAGAAACAATTGTTTTTCCGCTTGTCGTACAGCCAGGTAAATCAGGATAAGAAACCACAAATCCGCCTTCCACTTTATCCTCTACCATCTTCATTCGGTAAGGGACTTCAATATAATCACTCAATTTCTTCGTTATTTTTCCTCACTTTCTATAAGTCATCTAACAAGCAAGTTAGTCAATTCAAGCTTGTTTTGCTGTGTTCACACCTAATATTTATATATAACCATTGTATCACACTCTTTCATCATGAATAATGATCATCTACAATATGTCTAATCATACAACTTTGGAAATTGTACTTTAAAAAATGTAATTGAAATAATTGCATCCAGTTAACGAATCGAAAACAGATTCCTCTCATATTTAAAAAAGGGGTGGTTAACTGTAAGCTATGTTATGATGAAAACACAGCCTATTCTCAAGTTTCAACATCAGATAGTATATGGATAAGCTCTACTCGTTCTCACTTTTAATCCTCAAAGGATTCATTTTT
>FCNA01000018.1 GCA_900018345.1 Clostridiales bacterium CHKCI006 | reverse complement strand
TTAATACCTAAGGCCTCATATTTGGGTTTTGAATAGGTTTCAGTAAAATACCCACGATGATCACCGAATACATCCGTATCGATGATCAGTACGCCTGGGATCTTTGTTTCAGTTACTTTCATCAGTCAATATACTTCCCTTCCATGACATCTTTGATATATTTTCCATACTGGTTCTTCTGATAGAGCTCATAGGCTTTATACATCTTTTCATCATCGATCCAGTGATTGAGATACGCGATCTCTTCCAGACAGGCGATCTTACGGTTCTGATGGGTCTCCATGGTCCGCACAAAGTTGGTTGCATCGACCAGTGACTCATGAGTTCCCGTATCCAGCCAGGTAAATCCTCTGCCAAGTAAGGTCACATCCAGTTGTCCCTTTTCCAGATATATCTTATTTAGATCAGTGATCTCCAGTTCACCTCTTGCACTTGGTTTGATGGACTTCGCATATTCTACGACATGATTGTCATAGAAATAGAGACCTGTCACAGCATAATTGGATTTTGGTTCTTTTGGTTTTTCTTCCAAAGAAACTGCCCGTCCATTCTGATCGAATTCGACGACTCCGAAACGTTCAGGATCATCGACATAATAACCGAAGACAGTTGCCCCTTCAGATTTTGCGGCTGCTTCCTTGAGCCTCTTTTCCAGACCATGCCCATAGAAGATATTATCTCCTAAGATCATGGCACAGGCATCATCTCCAATAAATTCCTCACCAATTAAAAAGGCCTGAGCCAGGCCATCAGGGGATGGTTGCACTCTGTATTCAAGATGAATACCAAACTGACTGCCATCAT
>FCNA01000002.1 GCA_900018345.1 Clostridiales bacterium CHKCI006 | reverse complement strand
ACTATATAGTATATTATACCATTAAACAACAAAAAAATCGAGGAATATGTAGCATTTGTATAGCTAATTTATTCCTCGATTTTACTATCTTTTTTCTTTATTTCAATTTCTTCATGAAACAACCCTGGTCAAAAGGCATACTCAATGCTTTTCTTGATGATTAAAAAGGACAGGTTTCTGATCGTCTGATCCAGAATCCCTGTCCTTATTGATGGAAGACGTTTTATGCACGTAAAACAGCCTTGTATTCTTTTTCCAGAGCCGCCAGGATAGCTTCCATGCTGGCATTGATCATGTCGTCACGCAGTGTCTTTTTATCATCCTGGAAAGTGATCTGAATGGCTACAGACTTCATGCCAGGCTCAACATGTTCACCCTGATAAACATCGAACACTTCACATTTTTTGACAATCGCACGACCCGCTTTACGGATGCTTTGCAGCATATCTCCGACGCTCTGTTTTTCATCGACCACTAAGGCAATATCACGAACGACGCTAGGATACATCGAGATTGGTGTGTATTTCACTTTGCTGGTACCAAGCGCATATAGAGCCGTTAAGTTGATCTGGGCCACATAGGTTGGACTCACATCATATTTTTTAGCCATGTTTGGATGAATTTCACCCACAAAGCCGATTTTCTTCTTATTGATCGTCAGATACGCACTGCGTCCTGGATGCAGGCAAGCATGATCAGACTCTACACGTACAAATTGATAGCGCGTTGGATCGAAGCCTAAACGTTTCAAAATACTTTCAACAAGCCCTTTGACCACATAGAAGTCCACTGGTTTGCTGATCTGCTGCCATTTGCTTTCATGGTAGATCCCTGTTAAAGCCAAGGCCAACTGCTCAATTTCCTGATCTTTAGTATACGTTTTAGAAAATTCAAAGATCGACACATCTTTCTGACTGTGTGATTCATTGTAATTGATGGCTTGCAGCATTGCTGGAAGCAGGGACTGGCGCATCACGCTGCGCTCCTCGCTCAATGGTGAAAGCAGAGCAATTTGCTCAGTCGTATGGAACATATTGAAATCATTCACCAATGCCGGGCTTGTCAGTGAATAGGTCATGGTCTCATGCAGGCCGAGATCGGCTAATAAATGTCTGATTTCATGAGTCTTTTCCTGATGCGCATTGCGTTTTCCGACAGTCATCTTCATTGGCGGTAAAGTAGACGGAATATTATCATAACCATACATTCTGGCCACTTCTTCGATCAGATCCGCTTCCATGGACATATCATTGCGGTAGCTTGGAACCTGAACATGGAAGATGCCATTTTCAAAGGTATAACTGAAGCAAAGACGTGTAAAAATGTCCTTGATATCTTCATCTGTAATTTTCGTACCTAATAAATGATTCACACGTTCCGTCTTTAAATCAATATAACGATCTGGGATGTCGCTATGACTCACCATGACACTCTCATAGATTTCGCTGGCATCTGCCAATTCCACTAAAAGGTTAGCACAGCGTTCCAGGATCATTGGGCTGGCTTTGGTATTCAGCGCATTCTTGATAAAACGGTTAGAGGCATCCGTCAGCAGATTCAAACGTCTGGCTGTTGCACGCAGCGTTGGACCATCAAAAGTAGCGGCCTCAATAACGATATTCGTTGAGTTTTCATCAATCTTTGTTGAATCAGCACCCATGACACCGGCGATGCAGGCAATTTCATCATTTTCAGAAACGATCAGATCGGTTGGGAGAATATCATACTCCTGACCATCCAGTAATGTTTCTTTACAGTTAAAACCCGTTTTAATGACATATTTCTTGGATTTTAATTTATCATAGTCATACATATGAATCGGTTGCCCTGTTTCCAGCATGACAAAATTGGAAATATCGACCACGTTATTGATAGGTTTGATACCACTTGCCA
The DNA here is from genome assembly GCA_900018345.1 of Clostridiales bacterium CHKCI006. Taxonomy (GTDB): domain Bacteria; phylum Bacillota_I; class Bacilli_A; order Erysipelotrichales; family Coprobacillaceae; genus Fimiplasma; species Fimiplasma intestinipullorum. The sequence goes on along the minus strand of FCNA01000002.1, from coordinate 16,315 downwards.
TCAGCAAGGATTTCAACCATTGCGGAGACTCCTTGGTCTTCACGCCTTTGACTAACTTGACGCCAAAGAACGGACAGAGATCGGTTTGGATCTCCACTTCTAAACCACTGCCAGGTTTACCCGTCATCTTGACTTCAGGCAGATGGACAGGACGGTTTAAAACCGCCCCAACCTCATAAGCAAAGCTGGTAATTGCCATACAATCTGAGCGGTTAGGTGTCAGGCCAACCTCTAACACCTCATCCTTTAAGCCCAAATAGCTTAAGGCTTCCTGCCCAACCGGTGCATCCTCAGGTAAGATCTCGATTCCAGCCTTTTGTTCCTCTGTCTGGAAACGCGCATCAATACCGATCTCACTCAAGGAACAGATCATCCCATTGGATTCCTGTCCACGAATAACGGACTGTTTGATCGTTCCACCTGGCAGTTCACAGCCTGGTAAAGCCACGATCACTTTCATATCTGCTGCAACATTGGGAGCACCACAAACGATTTGTGACACGACCCCATCTCCAATCTCCACTTCACAGACATGCAGATGATCGGAATCAGGATGCATTTGACAGCTTTTCACATAGCCGACAACCAGCTTTGTACCATAGGCTAAAGCATGCATTCCTTCTACTTCAAGACCGACATTGGTCACCATTTGTGCAAGTTTGGCAGGTTCGATATCATCGCATTGAACATAGCGATTGACCCAGTTTAAACTGATATCCATTTATTCATCATCCTTTCTTGTGAATTGTTCAAGGAAACGCAGATCATCCGTATAGAAGCTGCGGATATTATCGATACCGTATTTCAGCATGGCGACACGCTCCACACCGATACCAAAAGCAAAGCCCTGGTATTCCTGTGGATCAAAACCACACATCTCTAAAACATGTGGATTGACCATGCCGGCGCCAAGTGCCTCGATCCAGCCGGTATGTTTACACATAGCACATCCCTTACCATCACAGTTATGGCAGGAAATATCGACTTCTACGCTTGGTTCAGTGAATGGGAAATAAGATGGGCGGAAACGAATCTGGCGCTTCTGACCGAACATCTTACGCGCGAAAAGTTCGAGCGTTCCTTTTAAGTCCCCCATCGTAATATGGCGATCTACCACTAATCCCTCGATCTGCATGAACTGATGAGAATGCGTTGCATCATCATCATCACGACGATAGGTCTTACCTGGACAAATGATCTTGATTGGGCCTTCGCCTTTGGCTTTCAACATGACACGCGCCTGAACAGGTGATGTCTGAGAACGCAGCAGGTTGTTTTCATCAATATAGAAAGTGTCTTGCATATCACGGGCAGGGTGTCCTTTTGGGACATTCAATAATTCGAAATTGTAATAGTCTTCTTCCACTTCAGGACCTTCGGCAATGTCATAACCCATTCCGATAAAGAGATCTTCAAGTTCCTCGATGACGCGGGATAAAGGATGAATCGTCCCCGTTGGCAATTGATAAGCCGGTAAACTGATGTCAATCGTTTCACTGGCAATCTGATCTTCAATGGCTTTTTGTTCGAGCACTTCTTTTTTGCTTTCAATCAGTTTTGTGATCTCCTGTTTGACCTGATTGGAGACCTGTCCGACCTTAGCACGCTCTTCTTTATCCAATTCTTTCATCTTCTTCATGACTTCCTGAATCGGACCCTTTTTACCTAAGTATAAGACACGTAAATCATTGAGTGTTTTCAGATCCTGACAAGCCTGGATTTTTTCTGTCGCTTCTTTTTCAATGACATGTAATTGATCTAGCATCATCTTTCCTCCTTTGAATAAATAAAAAAACGTTCCCAATAGGAACGTTTGAACGCGGTACCATCCTAATTCATGACCCTTAGCCATGCTCTCGATTGCTTTTAACGCGGCCAGCGGCGATGATTAGTCGCACTCCGAGGTGAATTTCAAGCGCCTTTCCATAAGAAAACTTGCAGCCGGTGATTTTCTCTCTCTCCATGGTCTAGCCACTTTACTTGTCCTCTTCAACGTGTTCTTTATGCCCTTCCATTATATCTTTTCTCACTTTTAAATGCAAGAAAAATCGAAACAGTTCCTGTAAATATGCTATAATGGTGACTAGACAAAAGTGAGGAGGAAACGCATATGAAAGACGTTACTTTACGGGATCTGTTTGATATGCAGGCAAAGCTATACAAAAAAAACAAGGAGCGCTGGCAGGATATGGATGTCACTCATGCCAAAGACCACTTACTTTACATGATTGAGGAACTCGGTGAAGCCATTGCCATCCTCAAAAAACAAAAAGAGGAAGCAATCATGCACGATGCAGTGACACGTGAAGCCTTCGTCACAGAAATGAGCGATGTGCTGATGTATTATGTCGAAGCGCTAAGACGTTTTCAGGTGACACCTGAAGAACTGGGAACTGCGTACATTCAAAAATTTCAGAAAAATATGTCACGCAATTACGATGACGAATATCGTAAACAGCACGATCTATTGGAAGACCAGCGTCATTCAAAGTGACACTGGTCTTTTTCATTAGGCGATACGTGCCTGAAAAACAATTTCGACCTGGCTAGTCGGTTCGATCTTCGCAAGCGTATAGCTGAGCGTCTGTCCCTCAATCACAGGCATCTTTCCCATGCCATTGACCTGAAAAGACTCATAGACATAATTGAGATTGTCATCTAACGTATCACGAAATACGACGTTGGTTAAAGGCACCAGTGACGGATTATCGATCGTAATCGTGTACGTCAGATTGTCACCAACCTCAGCCACCTCTTTATCGACTGCTTTGACAATGACCGGATCGCAAATCAGATAAGTCTCAACCTCATTACTCTTGATCGTTGTGCAGCCCATGCGAATGGTAGCACAATTGGTTACGCGATTGACTTCCATCCCTCTCACCACCTTTCACTTTACTTTATGAAAAAAGCGAAAGGTGGCTTAGTTGTTTTGCCAATGGTTCTTTTTCCTCATTTTTACACTGATTTCAAGGACAAAAAAGGCACAGAACGAAAGTGCTCTATGCCTTATCTTTAACGATGTGGGTTTATTCATCCTGATAGCCTAATTCACGACGTTTTTCAAGCCATTCCTGACGATAACCTTCCATCTCTTCAGCCGTGATGGCATGATCTTTGGCCTCCCAGCCAATATAAGTAGTTGTATTGTTGTAGATCTTACTATAACGGTTGATTGAAGTCACCTCATAAGTACCGCCTGTAATATACATTGGGATGAAATAAGCGTGTTCAATCAAATAAGCCTCTGCGTTCGCAAATAATTCATAACGACGATCCAAATCAACAGTCTCAGCATTGGCTTCTGCTACCAGGGCATCAAATTCTGGAATATCGAAGTGAGTGACTGCTGTTGTTGGACTGGAAATATCATTGATCTGACCACTCGTTGTCGTCATCGTATTCAACACATTGATTGGATCTTTATAGTCTGGTCCCCAACCACGAATCCAGAGATTCCAAGCCCCTTTATCGCGCACATCCGTGTACCAGGAGTTACTGTATTCAGTAATGTTGATCGTCACATAATCCGTTCCTAAGGTCTCTTCCAGCAAAGATTTCAAAGTCGTGATCTGCTGACTCTCCAATTCATTACCAGATTTGATCGCATAAGTCAATTCAATTGGGAAGCTGACACCCTGAGCAGTCAATTCTTCAATCGCTTTTTGTTTATATTCATTGGCTGTCTCTGCATTATATGGATATGTCTGCCACTTGCCTAGTTCACCTAAGGTCGTATAATCCCGACCATCTGAAGTATAGAGGAAGCCTCTAGCTGTAAAGGCGTAGCTTCGCACTTCTTCAACATTTGTCGGTACTGTTAAGACATTGTATTCATCAGAATCTAAACCATAATAGATCGATTTACGGAAATTCTCGTTATTGATGGCTGCATTGGCATCATCACTGATGGTTGATGAGTTGTTCATCAGTAAGCCATAAGAAGAGGTTGACAGACTGGTCTGAACTAAATACTCATTGCCTTTCTCTGCTTCAGCCGTATATTGCGTTGTAGACAATGGCGCATAAGATAATTCACCACGTTCAAAATATTCCAAGGCCGTTTCACTGTCTTTGATGGCCAGGATCGTCACATCATCAAAAGTGACTTCATCAGGATTCCAGTAAGCCTGATTCTTGGTCAGTGTTTTGCTGGAGTCCGCTTCGTATTCTGTCAGGATATATGGTCCGCAGTAAAGCAGCAGATCCGGTGTGGTTCCATAAGTACGTGGACCAGGAATGCCGTTACTCTCTGGTAAAGACTCGATATATTGACGATTGGCTGGTTTAAAGGCCGAATACATGGATGCTGATTCGAAATAAGGTTTTCCGCCATCAGCCATTGTATATTGAACGGTATACTTATCGATGGCTTTGACCCCAACTGTACTGAAATCCGGATTCTCGCCACGTTCCTTAGCCTCATAATACTCCTGTGCGCCCTCTAACAGGAAGACCATCTCAGTATTCATTGAGACGTTTTCTGGATCAAGAATGTATTCAATACCGTAGACAAAATCATCCGCTGTAATCTCCGCATATGGGGTTCCATCGCGCGTTACCCATTGAACTCCCTCGCGTAGTTTAAAAGTCCAGATGGAATTATCCTCGTTATGTTCCCAGGATTCCGCTAGCTGGCCGACTGTCTCACCGTAATTATCGGTGCGTAGTAGTCCGGATACTAGGTTGTTGGTCACCCGTAGGTCATTTGCGATGTAGGTCGTTAGGTAATTTAGAGTAGAGAAATCACTTCCAATTAAGATATGGTCCACCAAATGCTTTGGATCAAAGGTTTGACTATAACCTGTCGAAGAACTGTCCCCGCACGCAGTCATTACGAGCGTGCCCGCCATCACGGCCGAAATCATTTTTGCTTTCATTGTTTTTGAATTGTTTCCTTTACTCATTTTAAATTACCTCTCTTTTCTACTTTTTTTCCAACGACTTTTAAATTGTTGTTGTGATACCTATTTTAGTGATGAAAGCGCTGAAAGTCAATCCTTTTTTTGAACTTTTGATGAACTTTTTATGAATATTTAAACATATTTTCTCATTTTTTAGGATTATTCATAATTGGTTAAGGGTATCTTCAGTCAAACATCATCTTTCAAACAAAGAATTACACTGATGATGTCACAAAAAAACAAAACTGGTCACAGGCTGTTCAAATTCAGAACACATTCTTTGCATATTTGTGATTTTCATAAATATGATTGCTCAAAAAAGCCTTCAGGCTGAAGGCTTGGCATTTTCCCATTCCTGCTTGAAGGCTTCGTTTTCTGAAGCGGTGATCACATGATCGTAAGCGATCAGTCCTTTATATTTGAACTGATCGATCCCGACTTTGGAATGCATGTGTGAATAGTTATTAACTGTCGTCAGTTCGTAGGTACCCCCACTAACATAGATAGGCACCAGATAGGCATGTTCTAAAAGATAAGCTTCTGCTCTGGCGAAGGCGGTATAACGTTCCTTGAGACTGGAAGTGATCGCATTTGCCTCTTCGAGCATCGCATCAAACTCCGGATAGGCAAAATGAGCGTTTCCCAGCGTTTCAATGGCATAAGCATTATTGATAGTTCCATCCGATCTTAAGCAAGTTAGATTGTTGATTGGATCAGCGAAATCAGGATTCCATCCGCCTATAGCCAGGGCATAATCGCCGGTACTGCGGGCCTCACTGACAAAAGAGCGGCTGTATTCATGTAAACTGACCGTGATGTAATCCGTGCCTAAATTGGTTTCGAGGATCTCCTGCAGCATGCGTGCCTGCAAAGCGGCCGTCTCATTTCCGGCCTGATAATAATATCTGAGTTCCAATGGAAACTGAACACCCTGGGCCTGTAAAGTGTCCATTGCCCGCTGCTTATAGCTGGCTGCCTGATCTGGCTGATATTGTTCGCTTTGATAGGGCTGAAGCGGATCTAATTGCGTATAATCCGTTCCCTCTTCGGTATAGAGATACCCGCTGGCTGTAAAGGTTCGTGCCGTGAGCGAAGACGGATTGATCGGATTGATCAGTTCAATAAACATTTCGCGATCAAAACCATAATAAATGGATTTACGAAAATCCTCATTCGACATCGCCGTATTGACATCCTCCGAGTATTTGGCCTGATTATTGAACATCAGGGCATAGGTCATGGCCAGAGTATCTTTTTGAACCAGATTTTGATTTCCATTATCATATTCTGTTTTGGCTTTATTATTGACCAGGGGTGCATAGCTCACTTCTCCTCGCTCAAAATATTCAACAACCGACTCTTCATCCTTGACCGCGAGACTCTTCACCGTTTCAAAATGGACATTTGCTTTATCCCAATAATGTGTATTACGCACCAGGGTCCTCTCCGTATCCAATTGATGCTCCTGTAAGATAAAGGCCCCGCAGTAAAGCACCGTGTCTTTTGAATTGCCAAAAACAGATAAAGGAGAGATATTGGGGTCATCCGAAGTCAGTTCAGAAACAAAGCGCCGGCTTGTCGGATAGAAGGCAGAATACCCTAAAACAGATGGAAAATAAGGACACCCGCCACCGGCCATCGTATATTGTACCGTACGTTCATCAAGCGCCTTGATCCCGATCATCGATGGATCAGGCTGCTCTCCGGCCAGTTTGGCCTCATAATAAGCACGCGCTCCCTGAATCAGCTCATAGCTGGCAACATTATTTGAACCGGTCTGTGGATCGAGCACGTATTCAGCACTATATACAAAATCATCGGCTGTGAGTCGATCATAGATCTTGCCGTTTGCATCCACCCATTCTAGTCCCTCTCTCAGATAAAAGGTCCATACTGTGTAATCCTCATTATGCTCCCATGACTCAGCCAGACAAGGAACAACCTGACCATATAAATCCGTTTCCACCATGCCATCCATGATATTCGCAATCACCTTCAGATCACGAGCACTCATGCTGGTCAGATAGTTCAATGTCTCAAAGTCCTGTCCAGAGATATAATAATCGACAAAGTGATCTGGATCATAAGTGACTGATGATGATCCGCCACAGCCCGTTAAGAGACTGGCCATTAAAAGTAAACCTAAACCTTTTTTCTTCATTATCCTGTTCCTCCTTTTTCAAAAGCAAATCGAGAAACAAAAAAGTCTCCATCCTTTGATTAGGACGAAGACTCGTTTAGCCACCTAATAGGGTTTCCCTGCATCCGGGGAACCGATTCGAAATACCATCATATTTCTAGCCCTTTAACGCTGGCATGCGGCTTGACTACTCGTTGCCTTTCATCTTGCTTCCTATAAGGACCATTCACCTTGACGCTACTATCCTGTCACACCTACCCAGGACTCTCTGGAAATACCGTTCCAAAGCTACTCTTCCTTAATCACTGAATTTGCTTTCTTGCTTTTATCTTATGCCTATTTAAGACCTCTGTCAATAAGAAATTCAACTTTTACTGTTCATCCATAATAAAGGTGTGACGATTCGCCTCCCAGGTTTCTTTAAAAGCTGCGTTTTCATCAACTGTGATCACATGATCATAGGCTACGATTCCTTTCCATTTAAACTGATCAATTCCGGCAGAAGCGCGTTTCTTCGTGTAGTTATTAACGGTGGTTACTTCGTAGGTGCCCCCTTTCTGGTAGATAGGAATGTAGTATGCATGTTCATTCAGCCAGGCTTCGATATTCGCAAAAGCCGTGTAACGTTCCTCTAGATCAGTGATGCGATCGGCTTCTTGCAGCATTGCATCCATTTCCGGATAGTTCCAATGCGACATGCCTACCGTTCCAATCTCGAGTCCCTGGTTCATCGTCCCATCGCTGGAAACGGACGTCAGGTTATTGATTGGGTCCGCATAGTCTGCTGTCCAACCTCCTAAAACCAGCGCAAACTTTCCTTCCGCCCGGTCCTGTGCATACGTTGACTGCATATATTCCTGATTGCGGCAAGTGACATAATCCGTGCCCAGTGCTTCAATCGCTTCCTGGATCAAACGTCCCCGGGTAGCAGCCGTTTCGTCTCCGGCAACCACTGCAAATGTCAGGTCGATTGGGAAAGTCACTCCCTGCGCACTCAGTTCCTCAACGGCTAGTTGTTTAAACTGCTCAGCCTTTGCCAGATCAAACTGACTGGTCTGGAACTGTTTTGAGTTTCCAAGATCCAGATAATCCGTTCCATCCGGAGCCGTTACAAAGCCGCGTGCAGAAAAACTGAACGCTTCGATAGATTCCGGGTTGATCGGATTTTCCAGCTCATTGATCAAATCACGATCGATCCCATAGAAAAGAGAACGGCGGAAGTTTTCGTTGCTTAAGGCCAGATTGACATTTTCATCATAAGAAACATGATTATTCATAAATAAGACATAACTTGTGAATTGCAGTTCTGTTTGTATCAGGTTCTCACTGCCTTGATCGTATAAATTCTTGGCCTGACTGCTTACGAGCGGTGCATAACTGGCCTCCCCGCGTGTAAAGGCTTCATAAACGGATTCTTTGTCCTTATAGTACTGTACTTCCACCGTATCAAAATGGACATTCTCCTGATCCCAGTACTGCTCATTCTTACTGAAGACACGGATCGAACCACGCGTCAGCTCATCGATGATGAAAGCTCCGCAGTATAAGACGTGATCTTTGTCGAGACCAAATTTAGGCGTGCCATCATCATTTTTATCCAAAGATTCGACGTAAGCACGGTTTGCAGGATAAAAAGCCGTATAAGTTAAAACAGATGGAAAATAAGGAACGCCTTTGCCGTCTTTCATCGTATATTGAATCGTTTTCTCATCCAGGGCCCGAATCCCTACCATTGAAAAATCAACAGCCTCGCCTGCCACTTTGGCATCATAGTATGCTTGAGCACCATCGATGATCGGCAGATAACTATTCACATTCAATGACACATTGGCCGGATCCAATACATATTCAGCCGCGAAGACAAAATCATCCGCTGTCACCTCTGCATAGACCTGCTTTGAAGAATCCAACCACTTCAGATCATCCCGAAGTGTAAACGTCCATACCGAATAATCCTCGTTATGCTCCCATGACTTGGCTAAGCTTGGAACCAGGTTGCCGTATTCATCAGCTTCGACGAGCCCGTCGACAATATTGGCCACAATGCCAAGATCGGCTGATGAATAACTGTAGAGATAATTCAAAGTTTCAAAATCAGAGCCTGTCAAAGCATATTCCTTGTAGACCTTGGGATCATAACTTACTTCTCGATTTCCGCATGCACACAGCAACAGACTGGCTGCAAGCATGCCAATAGCTATTTTTTTCATTTTTCCCCTCCTGAATATCTTCTCTACTAAAATAAAAAACTCTCGTCCTATCTGCCTTACGGCAAATAGAGGACGAGAGTGCTAGACTTCGTGGTTCCACCTCATGTTCGTCCGTTTCTCACAAAACGGACCTCAGCAGGTACGCATGCAACATGTTCATACCTTGGCTTGATAACGGTAGCAGCCGAAGACACCTACTTTAAGTTCAGCGCTCTACTCCATGATGTATTCAATGCGATTAGCCTGATGACTTTCACCACCCGTCATCTCTCTGCAAATAGCCGCCTGCATCTACTCTTCACTTCATCGTATTTATTCTAGTAGCTAATTTAAGAATAAACCTTTTTTCCCTAAAAGTCAACACGAAATTTTACCAAAATAGAAAACGAATAAAAAAGCGGTTCCAATTCAAACCTCTTGGACCGCTTTATCCTCCCTTTCTGAAAGGATTAAGGTATTGTTTTTGGGCTCATTATAGTTTATTTTTAACGCTCTGGCAATGACGAAAAGGACGGCTTGATTGAGCGTACGCGCATGCTCCGGACAGATACTGACACAATGCATACAGGAAATGCAACGGGACTTATCGACACAGCGCGGATTTTCCCGTGGAATTGCTTGGACCGGGCATTCTTCTACACATTTCATGCAATTTGTGCAGTCTCCTTTGGCTTGTGGACAGATAGAAAGATGATGTTTATCATGATAAGGCGCATGTCCTTTTAAATTGAGCGCTCCAAAATGACCAGTAGCAAGATGCTGTTTGATCCTAAGGGCATAATCTTTCAGGCAGGCTTTATCCTCTGCATTAGGACGCCCCTTACCATATTGAGAAAAGATTGCATGTTGCGCGATCGCACTGACTGCAGCGATCACACGCAAATCACAGCTTTCCAAAATATCCCTCAATTCCAGTAAGCTATCGCCATATTCGCCATTCCCATATACAATGACCGCTATAGCGAACGCGCCATGACCAGACAGCTGGCTGAGCTTCTCCCTGACATAATCTGGAACCCTTCCATAAAAACATGGAACAGCAACGAGACAAAGATCCCCAGGCTGAAGCGCCAGATTCGCTAAATATACTTGATTCAATAAATGAATCTGCTTGTCCGGTCTTCCCAGCCCTTCCAGCAAAGCATCTGAAACCTGTTTTACGCCACCTGTCGGGCTAAAATATATATGATATAAGCTCACCCGCGTCTGCCTCCTTACCTTAATCCATTCGTCACATTTTAGGTACGTTTTCACTTTTTCTCAAAAATATCATAACACTATCTTTTTTTCTCGTCAAGCAAGCAAGCCCTTACAAAAAAGTGAGATTTTATCGTCATAAAACAAGGGTGACCTAAGCCACCCAAACAATTATGATTCACTTAGCAAAGCCTGACGGTTTGTTTCCCATTCCGCCTTGAACGCTTCATTTTCTTCTTGTGTGATCGCGTGATCATAAGCCACGATGCCCTTCCAGCTGAACTGATCCAGGCCGACACCGGTATGTTTTTTCGTATAATTATTTACAGTCGTTACCTCATATGTACCGCCACCCTGATATAAAGGAATATAATACGCATTTTCTAAAAGATAGTTTTCAATCGCACCAAATGCCTGATAACGTTCCTCTAGATCAACAATCAGGTCGGCCGCTTCCACCATCTCATCAAATTCTGTATAATCCCAATGCGAAACTCCCATATTCAAGACATCATTCGCATTATTCATTGTGCCGCTTGTTTTGATAGATGTCATACAGTTAACTGGATCTGCCCAGTCTGGCGTCCAGCCAGATACCTGTAGTGCATAGTCCCCTGTAGCTCGCACTTCCGTACTCCATGTCTGACATTCATGTAGTTCAACTTCTACATAATCTGTACCCAGTCCTTCGATCATTTCTTTGAGCATGCGCGCTTTGACCGCTTCTGTCTCATTACCAGCTGTCGAGTAGAATTTTAATTTGATCGGGAAGCTCACTCCCTGCGCACTCAATTCACTGATGGCCTGCTGCTTATATGCTTCAGCTTTGCTCATATCAAACTGTGAAGTCTGCCATTTTTGTAAATGGCTCATCTGTGTATAATCCGTACCATCCGGTGCGGTTACAAAAGTTCGTCCTGAATAACTGTATCCTTCGATAGATTTCGGATTGATTGGATTGATGACCTCATTATATAATTGACGGTCTAAACCATAGAACAATGATTGACGGAAACTCAGATTACTTAAAGCTGCATTCGTATCTTCCGAATAAGTCGTCTGATTGTTTAAAAATAAACAATAGGTCACCGGCAACAGTTCTGTCTGGATCAGTGTTTCATCATTCGCATCATAGAGCGCTTGTGCCTGAGTCGAAAGCAGTGGCGCATAACTGGCCTCGCCACGTTTAAATGCCTCGTAAACCGATTCCTGATCACGATACATCAGGACAGTGACCGTATCAAAGGTTGCATTTTCCAAATCCCAGTATTGAGGATTCTTGACAAAGACTTTTTGCGCGTTGAGTTCGACCGATTGCGTGATATAAGGTCCATTGTAGAGAATGCTGTCCTTATCCATACCAAAACGGCTGGAGCCATCATCCTGCGTTCCCAATGATTCTACAAAAGCTCGGTTAGCAGGGTAGAAAGCATTGTAAGTGACAACACTTAAAAAGTAAGGCATACGTTTTCCCTCTTCCATCGTATACTGAACCGTATAACGGTCCAGTGCTTTGACACCTACCGTACTAAAATCTGCATCTTCGCCATTTGAAAGCGCATCATAATACGCTCGTGCGCCAGTAATAAAACCATCATAACTGGCGACATTATAAGAAGCATTGACCGGATTTAAGATGTATTCTGCTGCATAGACAAAATCATCTGCTGTCACTTCTCCATATGCATCTAAACCTGAGGTCATCCACTGAACCCCTTCACGCAATTTAAAGGTCCAGACAGTATAATCGTCATTATGTTCCCAGCTTTCAGCTAGACAAGGCACAAGATTCCCATACTGATCCGTTTCGACCAGACCATTGACCATATTTGGGGTGTATTTCAAATCAACTGATGAATAACTCTCCAGATAATCAAAGGTGGTCACCTCGCGCCCACTGACAATGTAATCGACATAATTCTTTGGATCATAGGTTGTTTTGCCGCTGCTGCCACATCCGGTCAACAGCAGTGTTGCTGCCAGTGCACTGGCCATAACTTTCTTCATTTTCTTTTCCTCCCTTTCGAACCAACTTGAATAAAAAAAGCTCTCATCTTCTTTCATCGTACGATGAAAGAGGACAAGAGCCTTATGCTTCGTGGTACCACCTCTTTTTATCTGTCCCTCACAAGACAGACCTCATTAAGTACGCATCATTCAAGATGTTCATACTCTAACACGTTAACGGGTGTACCCGGAAATGCCTACTTGATTCGACATTCAGCTCAGTGATGATGCGCATTTCTCTCTCCGATTCTTCTCACCAGCCAGAACCTCTCTGTAGGACAGGGGCAAAATGCTTGTTCACGTCATTGCTTTTATTCAGTAGTTGATGTTATCATTATAAGAGGCAAAAATGCTTAAGTCAATATATTTTGTGACATTTTATAAATATTTTATGGTTTATTTCGTGAAATATGAAATTATTTTAATTCACTATAGTGGTGCATGATGATCCCTGCTGCAATCGCCACATTCAGGGACTCAGCCGTAACGATGGGTATATAAATGGCCCCATCACAGCTTTTTTGTATCTCTTGACTTACGCCATTTCCTTCGTTTCCCATCACAAAAGCCATCTTTGCTTCAGCCGGAAAAGCAGCCAGCGGTTTGGCTTCATGTAACGCTGTGGCATAGATTTGAAAAGAAGCCTGCTTTAAGCGTTCCATCCATTTTGCAAGGTCCCCCTGAATGATCGGTAAACTAAATAATGCGCCCTGCGTCGAGCGGACTAATTTGTCATTATAAAGATCCACCGAATTGGAAGAAAGGATCAGTCCGTCGAAATCAAAAGCCAAGGCAGTTCGGATCATGGTCCCCACATTTCCAGGATCCTGTACATTATCTAATAACAGCAGCCGTTTGGCCTGATGGAGATCCAATTCGGGCTCATGCATATGGCAAACCGCCATGATCGGCTGAGGATTCTTGGAAAAAGCCAGTTTTTCAAGCACATGTTCACTGACTTCCAGACTTTCCTTTAAATCGATTTTGCCATGATAACGGGCTGTATAAAGAATGCTTTTGACACGTCCAAACCGCAAGGCTTCTGACACGAGATGTTCTCCTTCTACCAAAAACGCCCGTTCTTCCTGGCGATATTTCTTTTGTTTTAGTTTAAGCAATGCTTTGATGGTTGGGTTTTGTACACTGCTGATCATGCGGTCAGTCCTCCTTGTTTCAAATGTTTTTCAACCTGACGATAAGTCGGCATATATTGTTCAACCAGCGCATAGAAATGCGCATTATGAGAAGGCTCAAGCAAGTGACAAAGCTCGTGGATGACCACTGCTCGAATGTCTTCTTTTTCAAAATGGCAAAGATAAAATGAAAAATGCAGTCTTCCTTCCGGCAGTTTACATGAACCAAAACGGGAAGTCATTTTAGAGATCCATAATCCCGAAGGCGCTTGCGGAAAGCCTGCCTGCATAAATGCCTCGATTGCTTCCTCAAGATAATTGCGTAAGGCCTGACGCAAGTAAGCCTCAACTGTCATAGTCACATCATGATGATAGACGACCAGGGTCTTGCCATGTATTACACATAAACGCCGGCCCATATCACGCACTTTGATAGCATAGCGAGTACCAAAAAAATCAACATAGCCGCCATCCTCGTAGTGCGCATGATGGATGGCACGGCTGGCTAATGCTTCGATCGCTGTTTTATTTTGTACGACCCAGCTTTCAATTTCCTGAAGTCCCAGGCCGATCGGTACGCTCAAACAATACTGATCTTTTTGATAACGCATGATCATTCGTTTCATTTTTTTGTATGTGATTTGAATCTCTAAACCAGCAATCTCTAACGTCACTTTGCGCATGGATGTATATTCCTCCTTTCGTTCGGCCACCCTAAAACCGTAGAGAAAGGAGCGATAGGATGTCCGTTAATTTACGCGAGGCTCTCAAGCAAAGCCTGCAAGGTATTTCGAGCGAGGAGCTGCGAACGACGATCGAATCCGGCATTACTTCCGGAAAAGAAAGTGTCCTGCCCGGTCTAGGCGTCCTCTTTGAACAGTATTATCTGTCTTTAGACAATTCACAAAAAGAGAACTGGATCAAACAGCTCTCTAAACTTCTAAGATAAGTCTTCGGACTTATTTTTTTCATCTTCCTGCAACGCAGCAAATTCACCGGTCAGATCATTGATAGTGACTTCATCCTCAGCAAAATCCAGATCCTGTTCATCACTTTCGTCGAGATAGGTTTCTTCAAATGTATCGTGATCAAAATCATCCGACTGATTAAAAAGCGCATTGATCTTTGCTTCCAGTTCTCTTTCATCAAGCTCGTCCAAATTCGCGCCCTGATCTTCTGGCAAAGACGCTTCTGAAGATTCCGGTTCTTCACTTTCTCCTTCAGTTGGCATAAGTTGATCCGCATTTTCTTCGACAGGCTCTTCTCCTTTGGATCCAGGTACTTTTTGACGTTTTTCAAGATAGAGCGCAACGATCAAAGAGGCCAGACCTACAGCCCCCAGCAAAGCAAAATACAAATAATGCCCAATAAAATAACTGGCAAAAGAGAGTACCGTCATCACAGCCAGAACCAGCAGCTGGCCATCCAAAAAAGCATAATAAAGAATACTAAAATAAAGAAAACTCAAAATGGCTGCCAGAAAGATAAACCCCATGACCTGACTCGACCCCTTCATCACCCAATTCCAGGCGACATTCCAAGCCAGTCCATTTTCGTACATGAGGCTGGAAACTGCACCGACCAGATAAACGACCACAGCCATAAAAATATATAAAGCTGTCCATAATTTTTTACGCATTTAAGCCACCCCTTCTGTCAGTGTCATAGCAATCGTATACTGCGTACTGCCCTGAAAAGTCATCACGACCTCAATGGGCATCGACGCATCATACTCTGCTTCTTCCAGAAAATTCAGCCATGTATTGACATCCATATTCACAAAATCACGCACACCATAGCCCTGTCTTGCAAGCAAACGATATCCATCAGATTTCGAACCATCGATTTGACAAAATTCCACCATGACCGAATCATACTGACTGACAAGATTGGTGGCATCGTAGGCACTAAAATGTCCCATGAAAATGCCCTGCTCATTGGCATAAATATTATAGTAAGCGAAATCCGGACTATGGGCCTGATAAAGGTAATTATCTCCCGAAACAAAAGCAGCCGTGCTATAGATCGTCTGATCATCACTATTCAGAATCTGAATTTCCAGCGGAACCTGACCCGTCCGCTTCTGATCGACCACATCCAAAACGTAAACGCCTTCTCCTCTGGCCGTTAGCTGATGCGTAACGGTTCCATCAGCGTAGACCACCTGGCAGCTTAAAGCGGCCGGTACGTTCGCTGGATCTGTAAATGTTATCGTGGCACCTCCACTATACGGTGTTGCTTGGCTGAAGTAGTTTTCAACACGCATCTTTTCGTTTTCAGCTCGATAATCAAACATGGTCAGGGTACCCTGATTATGCAGCTGAAAATGAACACGCGGATATTGCCAAAGCATCGTCACAAGCACGACCACAAAAAGCAGGCCGGCCAAACTCAAATAGGTTCGATTGTTCTTCATAGATCATCCCTCACTGTCAATGACATTTCTGTCATCATACATCAGTATGAAACCGAAAGTCAATATTTCACCTTTATAGTATAACATAGAAATTCTCTTTCGACTACCTCTACCCTTCCAACAACAGGGTTATTTCATGAAGGGAAGAATTTAAACAGATATGAGTTACACAGATAAAACGGTGTGTTTGATCCTGCTTGAATTCTCAGAATCTTCTTATTTCTCAACTTCAAAGCTAAAAAAAGCGCAAAATCTCCCTTACCTCAAATATCCCATTTTTTGCCCTCCTGATCGGATGGCTTTTTTTG
>FCNA01000127.1 GCA_900018345.1 Clostridiales bacterium CHKCI006 | reverse complement strand
TCAATATTACACCAAAAGGAGTATATATTATATGATTGGTCAACCTAATCGGAATGATTGGTCAGTTTTATCAGAATGGATGATCAACTTAAATCAGAATACTTGATCAGCTACGCCATAATAATCACAATTGTCTGTCATACTATCTAAGTGAGGTAGTGTGTACATATAGATATCGTATCATTAGTAAGGCAAGAGATCGATCTGTCATCAAAAAAGTACCCTTAAAAAAGACAAAAAAAAGAGCTAGCCAAAATGACTAGCTCCCAGGCTGAATGGATCATCATTCAGCTTTTTTCTTTTTCATCATGATCACGGCTGCACCGATCCCCACCAGGGCGATTCCGGCGATCCCCACATATAACAGCGGGTTGCTGGTATCTCCTGTCTGTGGATTCTTTCCTGTCTCACCATCATCTGATCCATCGCTCACGCTCGTGCGATCATACACCACACATACCGGTGACAGATCTGCGAAGGTCGCTGTGATCCTCTTGTTGGCCGCATCCACATTGTCTGGGGTGATCAGCTCCCACACATTGCGTACCTCACTATAGTGCAGGACATAGACCTTCCCTAAGCTGGTTGTCAGATTTGGGACCTCCCATGTCACTGTCACATTCGTCAGCCTGTTTCCGTTCGCATCGACCGCTACCAGGTTCTGCAGCTCTGTCAGAGCTACCAGATCTCCCAGCTCCACATCACTTGGCTGATCCTGGATCGTTTCCAGCACCTCTGAGATGCTCGTCCCTTCATTGATCGTCTGCACATCGCTGAGTACCTCTGCTGGCAGGCTTGCATTGAAGGCTTCTTCAAAGCGCACATAGCCTTCGCCGACTGCCTCTCCTCCGACCGTTGCCTCGATCACGGAGCCATTCGCTGTCTGGCTCGGTAAGGCTAGAACGCTCACCAGTGAGAGACAGAATGCCAGGCTCATCGCCGATA